>NZ_DLTI01000034.1:0-162315 GCF_002501455.1 Comamonas sp. UBA7840
GCCTCTGCCTCTGCCTCTGGCAAAGTATTGACCAGCGGGTGGCTGGTGGACGGCTGCGATGCCTCCACCACAGGTGAATCCCCACCACGCACGATCGGGGGCTGTGTCACCGCCTGCTCTTGCAGGGCAGGCTGCACCGTAGAAGCAGACATAGGAGCCGTGGTGAGCGGCATTTCCTCCAGTGCCTGCGTGGCATCAAACACTTCTTGACAACGCCCGCAGCGCACCCACCCTTCGGAGATGCGCAATTGATCGGCCACCACACGAAATTTGGTGCCGCAAGAAGGACAGCAGGTAATGAGGCTCATCGAGCGTCGATTGTAGGAGGAGCGGCAAGCAGCCAGTGCGTGCATCGACAGTTTCGACACACGCTGGGCTGCCCGCTACCTGCAGTGTTAGGCCTTGTGGGCCGTCATCAAAATCCAGCCGTCTTCGCTGTCGGCTACATCCAGCTTGATGTAGGGGGCATAGGCTTCTTTGAGCTCATCGGCCTGGCGCTCCAAAATGCCTGCCAGCACCAGATGGCCACCGGCTTGCACATGGCTTACCAGCAGCGGTGCCAGCATTTTCAGTGGCGTTGCCAAAATATTGGCCAGTACGGTCTGGTACTCGCCCACCGCCTTATCTGGCAAACCGGCCTTGAGCGTCACTTCATTGGCCTGCGCATTGAGCTCACACGATGTCACCGCATCTGGGTCGATGTCCACCGCATCAATATCGACGGCGCCGAACTTGGCAGCACCAATGGCCAAAATGCCCGAGCCACAGCCATAGTCCAGCGTGCGTCCCAGCGAACCTTGGGGCTGACGCGCAATCCAGCGCAAGCACATGCGGGTCGTGGGGTGGGTACCCGTACCAAAGGCCAGGCCAGGGTCCAAACGAATGCTGATCTTTGCGCCTTCAGGCAGCTCATGCCAGGTGGGCACGATCCAGAATTCGGGGGTGATGTCCACCGGCTGAAACTGCGACTGAGTCAAACGCACCCAGTCTTGAGGCTCTACCTCTTGAACGCCCAGCACCTGACAACCTTCGAAAAAGTCCTGCAATTGCAGCAAAGCTTGGGCTTGGCTGGCAGCTTCTTCGTTAGGAAATAGCGCCACGATGCGGCTGCGGTTCCAGCCTTCTTTGGGAGCAGACATGCCAGGCTCGCCGAACAACGGCTGCTCGGACTCGGTTTGTGCATCCATGTCCTCGACCGACACGCTCAGCGCATCCAGTGCATCGAGCGCATCGCTCACATCTTCCACCCGCTCTTCCGGGCACATTAGGCTGAGCTCATGCATGAGGCAGTTCCTTCAAGCTTTTAAAAACGAAATGCTGGCCCCCGTTTCCAAGGGCCAGCATAGCTGGTCAACAACGTCCGGAGATTAGCGCTTTTTGCGCTGTTCCAGCCAGTGTTCCAGATAGTGAATATTGGTGCCGCCTTCAGCAAAAGCGGCATCCACCATCAAGTCTTGGTGCAAAGGCACATTGGTCTTGATACCTTCGATCACCACTTCCGACAGCGCAGTGCGCATGCGGGCCAGCGCCTGCTCACGGGTGTCGCCGTGCACGATCAGCTTACCGATCATGGAGTCGTAGTTCGGTGGCACAAAGTAATTGCTGTACACGTGGGAATCTACGCGCACGCCGGGGCCACCAGGCATGTGCCACATATTCACGCGGCCAGGCGAAGGCATGAAGTTGTAGGGATCTTCCGCGTTGATACGGCACTCGATGGCGTGACCGCGCATCTGGTTGTTGATTTCACGCTGGGTGAAAGGCAGCTTCTCGCCCGCCGCAACCATGATCTGGGTGCGCACGATATCGACCCCGGTGATCATTTCGGTCACAGGGTGCTCCACCTGCACACGGGTGTTCATTTCAATGAAATAGAACTCGCCGTTTTCGTACAAGAACTCAAACGTGCCCGCACCGCGGTAATTGATCTTCTTGCAAGCAGCCACGCAACGCTCGCCCACCTTCTCCACCAAACGGCGAGGAATACCAGGCGCAGGTGCTTCTTCGATCACCTTCTGGTGGCGACGCTGCATGGAGCAGTCACGCTCGCCCAGATACACGGCGTTCTTGTGCGTATCAGCCAGCACTTGGATTTCGACGTGGCGGGGGTTCTGGAGGAACTTCTCCATGTACACCGCAGGATTGCCGAAAGCCGCACCAGCTTCTGCCTTGGTCATCTGCACAGCATTGACCAGCGCCGCTTCGGTGTGCACCACGCGCATGCCGCGTCCACCGCCACCGCCTGCGGCCTTGATGATCACAGGGTAGCCAATCGCCTTGGCAATGCGCTTGATTTGTGCGGGATCGTCGGGCAACTCGCCGTCCGAGCCGGGCACGCAAGGCACGCCAGCCTTGATCATCGCTTGCTTGGCCGATACCTTGTCACCCATGATGCGGATGGACTCAGCGGTCGGGCCAATGAACTTGAAGCCACTTTGCTCCACACGCTCGGCAAAGTCGGCGTTTTCCGACAGGAAACCGTAGCCGGGGTGGATGGCTTCTGCATCGGTTACCTCAGCTGCCGAGATGATGGCAGGCATGTTCAGGTAGCTCAAAGGCGAAGCTGCAGGGCCAATACACACGGCCTCATCGGCCAGTTTGACGTACTTGGCGTCACGGTCTGCCTCGGAGTAGACCATTACGGCCTTGATGCCCATCTCGCGGCAAGCGCGCTGGATGCGCAGAGCAATTTCGCCCCGGTTGGCAACCAAAATTTTCTTAAACATGGAAGTCCTCGTTGTTCACCGCCTCTGACGAGGCGAATCGTTCAATCTGAAAGCCCTTGTGCTATCGCAGGGGCTTGACCAGATATCACTCGATCACGAACAGCGGTTGGCCGTATTCCACGGCTTGGCCGTTGTCGGCCAGAATGCGGGTGACGGTGCCCGACTTATCAGCCTCGATCTCGTTCAAGATCTTCATGGCTTCGATAATGCACAGCGTGTCGCCTTCCTTCACGGTGTCACCCACCTCAACGAAAGGCTTGGCTCCAGGGCTGGCAGCGCGGTAGAAACTGCCCACCATGGGCGACTTCACTTGGTGACCGGAAGCTGCAGCAGCGGCGGCAGATGCGGCTGCTTGTTCTGCAGGGGTTGCAGCAACAGCAGGGGCAGCGGCGGCTTGCACGGGAGCAGCTTGCATGGGTGCAGCAACAAACTGCTGTACCACATTACCACCGCTCTTGACGATGCGGACTTTGCCCTCTGCCTCGGTGATTTCGAGTTCCGACACATTCGATTCGGACACCAAGTCGATAAGGGTCTTGAGTTTACGCAGATCCATGGAAGCTCCAACGGCTAAAACTAAATAAGGGCGCGAATTTACCCTAAATTCGCCCTTCTGCGCGCTTTGTGAGATATTTTTCGCTATCACTAAAGCGGTTTTTTGATCCAGCCCCTGGCTTTAGCGTTCCATGCGCTAGGCAAATGATGCCCATTGCGCAAGATCTTGCTCGGAAAGTTCGCCGATTTTACGCTGTTGCACTTGTCCCTGGGCATCGAACAAGATCGTGAACGGCAAGCCACCGCTGATGTTACCCAGCGTTCGCGTCATGCTGACGCCCCCTGCACCAGCCAGCACCACGGGAAATGCCAAGGGCTGGCGCGCGATCCAGCGGTTAACGTTGGCCGCTTGGTCCACAGCAATCCCCAGCACTTGCACCGCATGCGTGCCACGCGCGGCCTGGCTTTGGGCAAACTGGTTGAGAAGCGGCATTTCGCGCACGCAAGGCGGGCACCAGGTGGCCCAAAAATTCACCAGCACAGGCTTGCCGCGCAGTGGCGACAGCGCCATCTGCCCGCCATCGGGCTGCATCAGTTGCAAATCCCAAAACACTTGCAGCGCCTCATCATTGGTAGCCATGTCCCGGGTTTGCTCCCAAGCCACCCAAGCACCTGAGGCTGCAGCAGCCAACGCCACCCCACCCGCCAACCAGCGGCGGCGCTCGGCAGACATGGTGGAGTCGGTCATTGCGCATCCTCCATCTGCAACAGCTGGCGCAAGGCTTGGGTATCACCACGCTGAGTACGGCCTTGCGCGTCAGCCTTCAAAGCGCCACGTAGATCGTCATAGTCGTACACCATCAGGTGTACGCCAATGGTTTCACCCAGAGGTTGGCACAAGCTGCTGATACTCAAGGCATCCACCACTTCCCCGTTAAACCCCACCACCTCGGTCACGTCGTATTGCACGTTGTGGTTGATCAGGGCAATTTCGGCCGATTTGGAATCATCACAAAACAGCCCTATATAAATATCTGACATGCGCGTGGCCGTGCCGCGCCACACAGCGCCAGACAGGTGAGGGCGAAACTCCTGCAAACGCTCCATCCACGTCAGGGCCAACTCCCTCAAGGCGCGCAGCTCCTGCGGCTGGGTTTCAGCACAAAAAATTTCGATGTACTCCCGCACCGCCGCCTCCACAGCCTCGTTATCCGGCAGCGATGTGCGGGCGGGCAAGCCCAATTGTTTGACGGCGCGGCGCTTGGCCGGGCCCCACTCCAGCCCCTCCTCCACCACCATGCGGGCGGCGGTCTGAGCGATTTCCTGGGTCACAGACGATGGATACATGCCTTGTTCTAGCTTGAGCTCACAAGCCGCCATTATGGGAAAGATGGGCAGTGCAAGGCTTTTCCCAAAACCTGCCTGCGTACAGACTATTGCATTCATATAAAAACAAGAGCATTTAGCGCTCAATCACCAAAGTTTTGGCATACAAAAGTATTGCAAATACTTATAAATAAAGCGCAAAGCGCTCCTTTTATAGAGGCAAACGTGCTTTTGCACATACTCGCATCCCCCAGCCATGCCAACGCCAGCCACCGCCGTAGAATGCCCAGCCATGCATATTCATATCTTGGGCATTTGCGGCACGTTCATGGGCGGTGTCGCTGCGCTGGCACGCGAGGCGGGCCATACCGTGACTGGCTGCGATGCTGGCGTATACCCCCCGATGAGTGACCAGCTGCGCGCCCTGGGCATTGAGCTGATCGAAGGCTTTGGCGTGGAGCAACTGGCGCTCAAGCCCGATATGTTTGTGATTGGCAACGTGGTCAGCCGCCAGCACCTGGAAGACGGCAGCCCCAAGTTCCCCTTGATGGAAGCGATTCTTGATCAAGGCCTGCCCTACACCAGCGGCCCTCAGTGGCTGAGCGAGCATGTGCTGCAAGGCCGCCATGTACTGGCCGTGGCCGGCACGCACGGCAAAACCACCACCACCTCCATGCTGGCGTGGATTCTGGAATGCGCGGGTTTGACGCCCGGCTTCTTGGTGGGCGGCGTGCCCCTGGACTTTGGCGTCTCCGCCCGCCTGGGGGCAAAAGCCCCAGAGCAAGAACGCCCACTGTTTGTGATTGAGGCCGACGAATACGACACCGCCTTTTTCGACAAGCGCAGCAAGTTTGTGCACTACCGCCCACGCACGGCGGTGTTAAACAACCTGGAGTTCGATCACGCAGACATCTTCCCTGATCTCGCGGCGATTGAGCGCCAATTCCACCACCTGGTGCGCACCGTGCCTGCATCGGGCCGCGTGGTCATCAATGGTTTGGAAGAAGCCCTGAGCCGCGTGCTGCACCAAGGCTGCTGGAGCGAGCAGCGCACATTCGGCGCCGCTGTGAGCGACTTCACCGCCGTGGGCGAACACCATGCTTTTGACGTGCTGCAGCAAGGCCGCAAGGTTGGCCGCGTGGAGTGGGAGCTCAGTGGCGAGCACAACCGGCTCAATGCCTTGGCAGCGATTGCCGCGGCAGAACATGTGGGCGTTGCGCCTGCTGTGGCTGCGCAGGCGCTGGGCAGCTTTCACAACGTCAAGCGCCGCATGGAGCTGCGCGGCACTGTCGTTGGCATTACCGTGTACGACGACTTCGCCCACCACCCCACAGCGATCCGCACCACCCTGGACGGACTGCGCCAGCGCGTGGGCCAGCAGCAGCGCATCCTGGCCGTGTTTGAGCCGCGCAGCAACACCATGAAACTGGGCACCATGAAAGCGCAACTGCCCTGGTCGCTCAAGGAAGCCGACCTGGCTTTTTGCCACACTGCCGGACTGGACTGGAACGCGGCCGAAGCCTTGGAAGCCTTGGGCGATGCAGCCTTCACCACGGACAACATCGACACTTTGGTTCGCCAAGTTTTGGCCCATGTCCGCCCCGGCGATCACATCGTGTGCATGAGCAATGGTGGCTTTGGCGGCATCCACGGCAAGCTGCTCACGGCGTTGCAAGACCAATTTGCCACCACCTAAAGGCGGCCCCCATACCCCCATAAAAAAGCCGACTGCATACAGTCGGCTTTTTTGATAGTACTGCTGGCGTTGAAGGGCTGCCTACCAAGCCAACCCTTACCAGCCACTTTGCACGTGGCGATGCGCTCAGTAGCTCACCGTCATGGCGGCCACATCCACCTTGATCACGGGACGCCCCAGCACCGCATGCGCTGCGCGCGCATAGGTCTGAAACCAGGTTTCATCAGACAAACGGCGTTCACCCGCTTCACGCGCCACCACCAGCACCTTGTCAGCCAGCAATACCTTGCCACTGGGGCGCAAAGGCTCACACTCCAGCGCGGTGAACTGCTCATCAAGCCACCGGCGTGCCTCTTCATTGCCCATGGGCGCGAGCCGATCGACCGCAGCGCGGAATTGCTGTTCAGTACTCAATTGCACAATGACTTCACTGATCATGTTGGGCCTTTCGGGATAGCAAGCAATGCAAGAAAAACATGGCTACAGCTTAGCGACAGCAAGCCCCCGCGTTAAGAGGTGATGTACCTGAATCACCACATAAATCAGTGAAAAAATAAGAGCTACTCACGCAATGCCCATAAGCCCTGGAGGCAAAAGTCACCCCAAAGACATTTGTTGCCTGGTGGCGGGTCCTCTGACCCGCCCCAACCCAGGCTTACGCCACTGCTTCGGTCTGCAAGGCACCCGCCAGAGTGCGGCGCGCCTGCACTGCGCCTGACAGTTGTTCCAGCACATCCAGCGTGTCGTTCCAGCCGATGCATGCATCGGTAATACTCTGGCCGTAGTTCAAACCGCAGATGTCATCCTTGCCGGGCGTGAACTTTTGCGCGCCGGCTACCAAGTGGCTCTCCAGCATCACGCCAAAGATACGCTGCGAACCCGACGCGATTTGCGCCGCAATATCAGCTACCACCTGCTTTTGGCGTTCATGCTGCTTCAGGCTATTGGCATGGCTGCAGTCCACCATCAAACTGGCTGGCAAGCCCGCCTTCTCCAAATCAGCGCATGCGGCTTCCACACTGGCTGCGTCGTAGTTGGGCGCTTTACCGCCACGCAAAATCACATGGCAATCAGGGTTGCCCGTGGTGTGCACGATGGCCACTTGGCCGTTTTTATGGACCGACAAGAAGTGGTGCCCGTGGCTGGCCGACTGGATGGCGTCGGTCGCAATGCGGATATTGCCGTCTGTGCCGTTCTTGAAGCCAATCGGTGCCGAGATGCCGGAAGCCAACTCGCGGTGAATCTGGCTTTCGGTGGTGCGCGCACCAATAGCGCCCCAGCTGATCAAATCACCGATGTACTGGGGCGAGATCACATCCAAAAATTCGCTGGCAGCGGGCACGCCCAAGCGGTTGATGTCGATCAGCAACTGGCGCGCAATGCGCAGACCTTCATCAATGCGGTAGCTGCCATCCAGGTAGGGATCGTTGATCAGCCCCTTCCAGCCCACCGTGGTGCGGGGCTTTTCGAAGTACACGCGCATCACCACCTCCAGCGTGTCTTTGTACTGCTCACGCACATCAGCCAGACGGCGCGCATAGTCCAGCGCTGCCGCAGGGTCGTGAATGGAGCAAGGCCCGACAATCACCAGCAGGCGGTCATCACCACGGCCATGCATGACGTTGCGGATGGCACTGCGGGTTTGGGCAACCAGCGTTTCAACGGCTGTCGCATGGATGGGGAAAAAGCGGATGAGGTGTTCGGGAGGGGGCAGCACGGTGGTTTCCTGGATACGTTCGTCGTCGGTATGTCCTGTTTTGTGGTTGACCGAGCTGCGATACCAAGCTTCGCCATAGTTGTGTGCTGTCATGTCTGCCTCTTTGTGAGTGTGAAATCGTTGGGTATAAAAAAACCGCCGGGCTTTTCAGCTTCGGCGGTTTTTTGAAGAGGGTTTGTTCGTGTGTGCGAGCTATTGCCTCTCATCCGCCATGGACCGAGAACCAAAAGTAAAAATAGAAAGCGCTACGAACTTGCATAGCGAATGACTTTAACACCGTACATCTTGCACCGCAACACAGCACAACAACCTGCATTCAGGAAAATTCCAAAATAACCCACAAAAAAGGCTGATTCAAAAACATGAATCAGCCTTTTTCAATTTAAAAGCAAAATTCCTGCAAAACAAATCAATTTAAGCAGTACCACCGACCGTAAGCCCATCGATACGCATGGTGGGCTGGCCCACGCCCACAGGCACGCTCTGGCCTTCCTTGCCGCAAGTACCCACACCGCTGTCCAAACGCATGTCATTGCCAATCAGGCTGACTTTTTTCATGCACTCGGGGCCATTGCCGACCAAGGTAGCACCCTTGACGGGATATTGAATCTTGCCGTTTTCCACCCAGTACGCCTGGCTGGCCGAGAAGACAAACTTGCCGCTGGTGATATCTACCTGCCCGCCGCCAAAGTTGGTAGCGTACAAGCCCTTTTTGATAGAGGCGATGATTTCCTGCGGGTCTTTATCGCCACCCAGCATGTAGGTGTTGGTCATGCGCGGCATGGGCAAGCTGGCGTAGCTTTCACGGCGGCCATTGCCGGTGGGCTTCACGCCCATCAAACGTGCATTGAGCGCGTCTTGGATGTAGCCCTTCAAAATGCCATCTTCAATCAGCACATTGGCCTGGGTGGCGCAACCTTCGTCATCCACATTGAGCGAACCACGGCGATCTGGCAAGGTGCCATCATCCAAGATGGTGACGCCCTTGGCCGCTACGCGCTCGCCAATGCGGCCGCTGAAAGCGCTGGAGCCCTTGCGGTTAAAGTCCCCTTCCAAGCCATGTCCTACAGCTTCGTGCAGCAGCACACCGGGCCAACCGGGGCCCAGTACCACGGTCATTTCACCTGCTGGGGCCGGGCGCGAATCCAGGTTGATCAAGGCTTGCTCCACGGCCTCGTTCACGTATTCATTGATTTGCGCATCGCTGAAATAAGCCAAGCCAAATCGGCCACCACCACCGGATGAACCCACCTCACGGCGATCACCTTGCTCGGCAATCACGGTCACCGACAGGCGCACCAAGGGGCGCACGTCAGCCGCCAGCGTGCCATCGGCACGCGCCACCATCACCACGTCGTACTCACTGGCCAAACCAGCCATCACTTGCACGATGCGCGGGTCTTTGGCACGCGCCAGCGTTTCCACCTTGCCCAGCAGCTCGACTTTTTCCGTGCTGTTGAGCGTGGCAATCGGGTCTACGCCGGGGTACAGCGTGCGCGAAGGCGCAATAGTGGTCTTGGGAATGCGCACCTTGTGTTGCTGCTGCGCACCGGAGATGGCACGCACCGCGCGGGCGGCATCCAGCAAAGAAGCCTCGGAAATATCGTCGGAATAAGCGAAGGCGGTTTTCTCGCCGCTGACGGCACGCACGCCCACCCCTTGGTCGATGGAGAACGAGCCTGTCTTGACGATGCCTTCTTCCAAGCTCCAGCCTTCGGCACGGGTGTATTGGAAGTACAAGTCAGCATCGTCCACCTGGTTGGCGCGGATTTCCGCCAGCGCACGCGACAGGTGGGATTCATCCAAGCCAAAAGGCTCAAGCAGCAGTTGCCGGGCCGTGGCCAAGCGCTCGATGGTGGGTTCGCGAGAGATCATGGCAGCAATTGTAGGCACGCTGCCATGACCTCACCGCGCACTGGCTTGAGTGATAGCTGGATTTAGATAGCTGGATTTATTTAGCTGGCAGCGCTTTGGTCGTCCAGCACGGCGTCTGCTGCGTTTTTCATCACCGAAGCAACACCGTTGTCGCGTGCGGCCACCGAAGAATACATTTCGCTGTGACCAACGATGTGGCCATTGCCCGCTTTGAGGGTGAAGTAAGGCGAGCCGTCTTTGGCAACAAGCTTGTCAAAGTTGGTTTCGACCACGCCGCTCTTGCGTACCGACGCAATTCCATCCAAAGCATTCTGTACAGCGTCATACATTTCGCTGGTCAGAATGGGCTGCCCATTGGATGCCTGCAGATTGAAAAAGAATTTGCCGTTTTTGGCTTTTTTGAGCACGTACTTCGCTGCCATCACACACTCCTTGAAAAAATGAGGGGCAGACACAGCCTTCGCACTGAGCATTCGCACTGGCGCTGTGCCTACCCCCATTGTTCAGCGGATGTGCATCCAAAAACAACGCGTATTGATGGCTATCACCAATATTTACAAAGTATGTTTGGGCTCGGCAAGCGACTGCCGTTGCGAGCGCGCCACCGACATCAACACGCCCAGCGCCAGCCCCAGCGTCACCATGGCGGTGCCGCCATAGCTGATGAACGGCAAGGGCACGCCGACCACCGGCAAGATACCGCTGACCATGCCCATATTCACGAAGGCGTAGGTAAAGAAAATCATGGCCACCGCGCAGGCCATCAAGCGGCCAAACAAGGTTTGCGACTTGGCGGCAATGGCCAGGCCACGCCACACCAGCAGCAAGAATCCAACGATCAGGGCGAGATTGCCCAGCAGCCCAAACTCTTCGGAATAGGCGGCAAAGATAAAGTCGGTGGTGCGCTCAGGAATGAACTCCAGGTGGGTTTGCGTGCCGGCCATAAAGCCCTTGCCCCATACGCCACCCGAGCCAATCGCAATCATCCCCTGGATGATGTGAAAACCGCGGCCCAACGGATCACGCATGGGGTCCAGCAGCGTGCAGACCCGGGTGCGCTGGTAGTCGTGCAACAAGTACCAGCTTTGCCCATCCACGCACAGCCAGGGCTCGTTCCAGATCAGCCAGGTAATGCCCACCACGGCCAGCACCACCGGTGGCACCACCAGCTTCCAGGGCAGGCCGGCAAAAAAGATCACCGACAACCCCGCCGCCAGCACCAGCAGTGAGGTGCCCAAGTCCGGCTGCTTCATGATCAGCGCCACGGGCAAGGCCAGCAGCACAAAGGCGATCACAAAATCCATCGCGCGCAACGCCCCTTCACGGCGGTGAAACCACCAGGCCAGAATCAGCGGCGCCGCAATTTTCAAGATCTCCGAAGGCTGGATAACCACCCCCACATTCACCCAGCGCGTTGCCCCTTTTTTGGTAATGCCAAACAGCAACACCGCCACCAGCAGCGCCACGCCCAGGGCATACAAAGGCACGGCCACCATCATGAATTTTTGCGGCGGAATCTGCGCCACCACAAACAAAATGGCGGCGGCCAGCAGCATGTTGCGTCCGTGATCGACAAAACGTGTGCCGTGGTCATATCCTGCGGAATACATGGCCAGCAGCCCAATCCCCGCCAGCCAGGCAATGACGAGCAGCAAAATAGGATCAAAGCCGCGAAACATCGGCAAGATACGTTGAAGAATGTTGGGCTTATCAAATTCTGCGGGCATAGCGCGCAATTATCTGCTGAGCGCTGTGTCTGCCGAATGCGACCCATCTCCTGCCCCCGAAGTTTGTGAGGAACCCCACCACCATGCCCACCACCCACTTGTTGTATTTGCACGGCTTTCGCTCATCGCCACAATCCAACAAGGCCCGCACCATGGCGCACTACGTGCAGACCCAGCACCCCAATGTGACGTGGTGGTGCCCCCAGCTGCCGCCCTCCCCCAAAGCCGCCATGGAGATGGTGATGGACACCGTGCAAGCCTGGCCCAGCGCGCACATGGCGGTGGTGGGTTCATCGCTGGGCGGCTACTACGCCACGTGGGTGGCCCAGCACAAGCAATGCAAAGCCGTGTTGCTCAACCCCGCCGTGTTCCCCGACCAGACGCTGGAGCAATACATTGGCGAGCAAACCAGCTGGCACAACCCCGAGGAAGCATTTTTCTTTCGGCCTGAATACATCCAAGAGCTGCGCGACCTAAGGGCTGCATCCGATGTTGCCCCTGCGCCGCAACTGGGCATTTTTGCCAAAGGCGATGAATTGCTGGACTGGCGCCAGATGGTGGCGCGCTATCCGGAGGCCGAGCACGTGATTTTGGAAGGCAGCGACCACGCCCTCAGCGATTTTGAAACCCATATTTCGCGCGTGCTGGATTTTTTGGATTTGGCTTGAGCTGCGCACCCACCCCCAACCAGCACTCAAAAACAAGAGCTGCTAGCGCTTGATATTCATAGATTTCAAGCGTTTTATATATTCAAACCCTTATTGAACCTGCGCTAGCAGCTACATCTTTTAAACACCCCACCCTGTGCTGCGCGCTGGAGGCAAACACCTCCGGGGGAAATACGCGGCATGGGACAATCACCCCCCTATGCACGCATTGTTTGAAGATGCCGGTAAATTTTTGGCCGGCCGTATCCTGTCTGAGGCCGATGCCTCCTCCCAAATCGAGCTGGCCTCTGGCAAGCGCGTCAAGGTCAAGGCCGCCCACATCCTGCTCAAGTTTGACAAGCCCGAACCCGCAGAACTGATCGCCAAGGCCGAAGCCATTGCCGCCAGCATTGAGCTGGATTTGGCCTGGGAGTTCGCGCCTGACGAAGAATTTGGCTTTGCCGACATTGCGCGCGACTATTTCTCTGAGTCCGCCCCGCTGAGCGAGCAGGCCGGCATGCTGTTTGCGCTGTACGGCGCCCCCCACTATTTCCGCCGCGCGGGCAAGGGCCGCTTCAAAAAAGCACCCGCTGAAATCCTGCAGCAGGCCCTGGTGGCGATTGAGAAGAAAAAGCAGCTGCAGGCGCAGATTGACGCCTGGGCGCAAGAGCTGGTCGCAGGCGTCACGCCCCAGGCCATCCGCGACGAGCTGTACAAAATCCTGTTCAAGCCCGACAAGAACGCGCCCGAATACAAGGCCGTGGTCGAAGCCAGCCGCAGCGCCCAAAAAGCGCCGCTGGAGCTGCTGCAAGCCGCAGGCGCCATCGACTCGGCCTACCAGTTCCACTGGAAGCGTTTCCTGTTTGAGAACTTCCCCAAGGGCACCCGCTTCCCGGACGTGACCGCACCCCAGCCACCGGACGATTTGCCGTTGGCCGATGTGCAGGCCTACTCCATCGACGACTCCATGACCACGGAAATCGACGATGCGCTGTCCGTGCAAGGCCTGGGCACCGGCACTGTCACCGTGGGCATTCACATTGCCGCGCCCGGCTTGGCGATCACGCCCGGCTCTGAGCTGGACAAGCTGGGCCGCACCCGCCTGTCCACCGTCTACATGCCCGGCTACAAAATCACCATGCTGCCCGACGAGGTGGTGCAGATTTATACGCTGGACGAAGGCCGCGCCAACCCCGCCGTGTCGCTGTACGTGACCTATGACGAGGCTACGCTGGAAGTCAAAAACAAGGTCACCAAACTAGAGCGTGTGCCCGTGGCCGTGAACTTCCGCCACGACAAGCTGGACCACATCGTCACCGAAGAATGGCTGCACACCCCTTCGCTGCACGTGGAAGGCACGCCCCCGGAGCTGCAAGAACGCCGCAGCGAGCTGATGTTTTTGCACCGCCTGGCGCAGCAACTCAAAGCCGACCGCGAACAGGTGCGCGGCAAGCCCGAGAACTTCTCGCGCCCGGACTACACCTTCCGCCTGGAAGGCAATGACGGTGAAGAGCCGCAAGGCAACGAGATTGTCAGCATCACCACGCGTAAGCGCGGCGCGCCGCTGGATTTGATCGTGGCCGAAGCCGCCATCGTCGCCAACAGCACCTGGGGTGGGTGGCTGGCCGAGCTGGGCGTGCCCGGCATCTACCGCAGCCAGGCCAGCATGGCGCCCGGCGTGAAGGTGCGCATGTCCACCAAGGCCCTGCCCCACGCGGGCATGGGCGTCAAGAGCTATTCGTGGGCCACCTCGCCCCTGCGCCGTTATGTGGACCTGGTGAACCAATGGCAAATCATTGCCTGTGCGCGCCACGGTGCCACCGCTGCGCTGGCAGCGCCCTTCAAACCCAAGGATGCGGAGCTGTTTGGCATCATCAGCAGCTTTGACGGCGCCTACAGCGCCTACAACGGCTACCAGCAGGGCATGGAGCGTTTCTGGACGCTGAAGTATCTGGAGCAAAACGCCATCACCGAGCTGGACGGCGCCGTCATCAAAGACAACGGCCCCAACGGCGTGCTGGTGCGTGCCGACACGCTGCCGCTGGTCATCAGCGTGGCGGGCACCGCCGTGCCGCGTGGCGCCCGCGTGCGGGTGAAACTGGGTGATATTGATGAAATCACGTTGGATATTCACGGCACCGTGACCGAGCGGCTGGACGATCCCGACGATGCCAGCGATGATGCTCCGCTTGACGATGCAGCAGACGACGAGGAGGAAGGCGTGGCCGGCCCCATCGCGATTGCAGTAGATGTCAACGAAGCCGATAGCACCAGCGCTGATAATTCCAACCCGTGAAACTTCCTGCCGCGTTCCGCTCCATGTCCACCCTCACCCTCACCTTGGGGGTGTCGATTGCCATTCACGCCGTTTTGCTGACCGTGCGCTTTGTTGCGCCCGAGCAGTTCAACCGCGTCTTCCAAGACACGCCGCTGGAGGTGATCTTGGTGAATGCACACACGCAGGAGCGACCGGAAAAAGCGCAGGCCATTGCCCAGGCGGCCTTGGCCGGCGGCGGCGATGCCGCCCAGGGCCGCGCCACCAGCCCGCTGCCCTATTCGGCCCTCACCGCCATTGGCGATGATTTTGAAGAGCGGCAAAAAAAGCTGGATGCGCTGCAAGAGCAGCAAGCCGTCATGCTGACGCAGCTGCGCAAGCAAATCTCCACCATGCCGCAGTTTGATCCGCGCGAGCAATCGGCCCAGCAAGACCGCGAGCAGCAAGAGCAAAAGCGCAAGCAGCTCATCAAGCTGCTGGCCGAGATTGAAAAGCGCATCAACGAAGAAAATGCCCGCCCCAAAAAACGCTACATCAGCCCCGCTACGCGCGAGGAGGTGTATGCCGTCTACTACGACGGCCTGCGCCGTAAGGTGGAAGACAAGGGCACGGAGAACTTTCCAGAGCACAAAGGCCAAAAGCTCTATGGCGAGCTGGTCATGGTGCTGACCGTGAACCACGATGGCCGCGTGCTGGAGACCGAAATCGTGCAAGGCTCTGGCAACCGCCAGCTCGACACCCGCGCCCAGGCGATTGCGCGCGCGGCCGGGCCTTTCGGCCATTTTGGCCCGGCCATGCGCGCCAAGGCCGACCAGATTGCTGTGGTCTCGCGCTTTAACTTCACCCGTGAGCAGACGCTGGAGACCAACGTCCGCTAAGGCTTTCACCGCCCTCACGCCGCAGCCTGCGGCGTTTTGCTTTTACGACATGCCAAGTAACGCCACCGATTTGTACTGCGTCATGGGCAACCCCGTGGCCCACAGCCGCTCCCCGTGGATCCACGCCCGCTTTGCGCAGCTGACGCAGCAGCCGCTGATCTACCAGCGCCGTCTGGTGCCGCTGAACGGTTTTGCCGCAGACCTGCAGCAGTTGCTGCAGGCTGGCGGCAAAGGCTGCAACATCACCGTGCCTTTCAAGCTGGATGCCGCCCAGGCGGCGCACAGCCGCAGCCCGCGCGCGGCCTTGGCCGGTGCCGCCAACACCTTGGTGATTGGCGCAGATGGCCATATCCATGCGGACAACACCGATGGTCTGGGGCTGGTGGCCGACATCACCCGCAACGCAGGGGTAGCGATTGCTGGTAAAGCCATTTTGCTGGTGGGTGCCGGGGGCGCCGCCGCTGGCGTGCTGGGCCCGCTGCTGGAGCAGCAGCCGCGCCAAGTGGTGGTGTGCAACCGCACCTTCCACAAGGCGCAGGCCTTGGTGGATGCGCATGCCGCCCTCGCCCAATCACAAAAAGTAGAGCTGCTAGCGCAAGAGCAGCAAGGCTTGAGTGGCAATTTTGACATCATCATCAACGGCACCGCCGCCAGCTTGCAAGGCGCGGGCATTCCGGTGCCTGCCAGCGTCTTGCGCCCCGGCTCTCTGGCCTACGACATGATGTACGGCCACGCCGCACAGCCTTTTTTGGACTGGGCCCAGCAGCATGGCGCGGTCGGCCGTGATGGCTTGGGCATGCTGGTGGAGCAGGCTGCGGAATCGTTTGCGCTGTGGCGTGGCGTGCGCCCGCCCTCGCAGCAAGTGCTGCAGGAACTGCGCGCCGTGCTGGCCCAAGAAGCGCTGGCATGAAAGCCCTGGAGCGCTGGCTGCTGTTGGTGCTGTGCGCAGCCTTGGCGCTGCAGCTGTTTTTTGTGCTGCGCATTGCGCTGGCTGCGTGGTGGGACCCGCAATCGACCAGCTTGCAACGCTCTGAGATGTGGCGTATCTGGCAGCAAAGCGGCCTGCAACGCCCGTGGCAGCAGCAATGGGTGGATTACGCCCAGATCTCCCCCCACCTCAAGCGCGCCGTACTGACGGCCGAGGACGACGGCTTTGTGGAGCACGACGGCGTGCAGTGGGAAGCGATTGAACGCGCCTGGGAGCGCAACCAGAAAGCCCAGGAAAAAGCCCAGGCCC
The DNA here is from genome assembly GCF_002501455.1 of Comamonas sp. UBA7840. NCBI lineage: Bacteria > Pseudomonadati > Pseudomonadota > Betaproteobacteria > Burkholderiales > Comamonadaceae > Comamonas > Comamonas sp. UBA7840. The sequence continues at coordinate 16,600 of NZ_DLTI01000034.1, forward strand.
GCCCCAATGCCAAGCCACCCAAGATTTACGGCGGCTCCACCATCACCCAGCAACTGGCCAAAAATCTGCTGCTGTCGGGCGAGCGCAGCTTTTTGCGCAAGGGGCAAGAGCTGCTGCTGGCACGTACGCTGGAAGCGTTTTTGAGCAAGCAGCGGATTTTGGAGATTTACCTCAACAACGTGGAATGGGGCGAAGGCATTTTTGGTGCGCAAGCCGCAGCGCGCCACTACTTTCGCAAAAATGCCGCGCAGCTCACCCCAGCCGAGGCGGCACGCCTAGCCGTGATGCTGCCACGCCCGCGCTACTACGAGGTCAACCCCCAATCACGCTATTTGCAATCACGCACCCAGGCGATCGTGCGGCGCATGGCGGCAACCCCATTGCCATGACCTGGCGGCGCCCCTTGCCGCACTCCACGCCAAGCGGCGTATCATGGCCTGCCCACCCTGGGCTTGAGGCGTAGTGATGACCAGCCTTATTGCCCCCTAACGCTTATACAGACTGCGCAAGCAGCTCATTTTTTCTTCATGCGAATTCTTGGTATAGACCCTGGCTTGCAGACCACTGGCTTTGGCATCATTGAGCGTGATGGCCAGCAACTGCGCTATGTGGCCAGCGGCACCATTTGCACCACGCGCACCGAAGGGGTGGAGCTGGGCAATCTGCCGGCGCGCTTGAAGATTTTGTACGAGGGCATCAGCGAAGTCGTGGCACGCTACGAGCCGCAGGTGGCAGCCGTTGAAATCGTGTTTGTGAACGTGAACCCGCAGTCCACCCTGCTGCTGGGGCAAGCGCGTGGCGCAGCACTGACGGCTTTGGTCACCAAGGATTTGCCGGTGGCTGAATACACGGCGCTGCAGATGAAAAAAGCCATCACCGGCCATGGCCGTGCCGCCAAGTCGCAAATCCAGGAAATGGTCAAACGCATGCTCAGCCTGCCGGGCCTGCCGGGCACCGACGCGGCCGATGCCCTGGGCATGGCCATCACGCATGCGCACGCGGGCTCCATCCTGAGCAAGCTGGCAGCAGAATCCACGCTGCAACGCAGACAGCACGCCATGCTCAAAGGCGGGCGGGTGTATTGAGCAAGTTGCCACGGCGCATGCACACGCACGTACAGATGCATACGCCAACCAGTAAAAAACGCCTCTGACGAGGCGTTTTTTACTGCTGCACAGAGGCCTTGTGCGCTTCTATTTTGTGAGCTTGCAGCGCTTGATATTTATAGATTTCAGATATAAAACCATCTGAAACCATGAATCTAAAAGCGCTAGCAGCTCTGCTTTTTAACGCACTCCGTTGATGATGAGCTGCGTAATCACACCGGAAGCGATGGCCACCAGCATGTAGTCGCCGCCATACTGCACCCATTGGTAGCCACGCGGCGGCTGGTGCAAACGGTGACCTCGCCAGTTATGCACCACATAGCGGGGCGCGCGGTACTGCGGCGGCAAATAAGAGCCCCGCACCCAGTTATGCCGCGGGCCAGCGCCGCGGTAATGGTGCACGGCGGGCGGTGGTGGCCGGTGGCCGTAATACCCATGCGGCTGAGGGCGCGGACGCGGGCCATGCTGCCAGCCGGAGTGTGGGCCATGCTGCGGGCCTTGCGCATGCGGCGGTGGCCCATGGTGGCGCGGCCCGCCATGAGGCTGCGCTTGCGCCACAGCGCTAGCACCCAAGGTCAGGGCAGTCACCATGGCGATGGAAGAAGTGAGGCGTTGTAGTCGCATAGCGGCATCCTTTCTAAGAAACCCAGCAGCAATTTCTGCAGCTGATGGCCGTGATGATGCGAGATAAAAACGGCCCAAACACCCGAAAGCGCCCGGCTTTACCGTACTTTGCGCAAGCACGCCGCGCACTTTGCACCAGCTTTACAGATGCAATAACTTGCAGTGCGAACGGGCTAAATCATCAAAAAGCGCGACAGCCCCAGAACCGCAAAAAATGCCAGCCCGGCAATCACTGCCCACTTCAAGATCAGAAAACCCCAGTATTTGTAGTGGGGCCTGCCTGTACCCAGAAAGAAGACAAAGCACAATGCCGAGGCAATCAGCAAAATAAAAAGCAGCCAGCGAAAAATCAGCATGGCTGCTTTATACCGTGATTCAAGCCGGGCAAGGCCTGCTGCCTATTACCAAGCGAGTGCCGTCTGTGCAAAGCCTGCGGGTGCTTTGCGCTCATTTTCAAAAGTGACAAATTCCCAGTTGGCATCCTCTGCCAGGACGGCGCGAATCAACTGGTTGTTCATGCCGTGACCGGAGCGAAAAGCACTGTAGGCGCCCAAGATCGGGTGACCGATGACGTACAGGTCGCCAATCGCATCCAGAATTTTGTGCTTCACAAACTCATCGTCGTAGCGCAGGCCGTCGCTGTTGAGCACCTTGTAGTCATCCATGACGATGGCGTTGTCCAGCCCACCACCCAGCGCCAAGCCATTGGTGCGCAGCATCTCCACGTCTTTGGTAAAGCCAAAGGTGCGGGCGCGGGCAATATCGCGCATGTAGTTGCCCTCTCCCATATCGAACTCAAACGACTGGCCTGTGGAGTCCACCGCGGGGTGCGAGAAGTCGATATCAAACTTCAACTTAAAGCCATGGTAGGGGTCAAAGCGCGCCCATTTAAGGCTCTTGCCTTCGCCTTCACGCACTTCCACGGACTGCTTGATGCGGATAAATTTCTTGGCGGCGTTTTGCAGCTCAATGCCAGCACTTTGCAGCAAGAACACGAACGAGGAAGAAGATCCGTCCAAAATCGGCACTTCTTCGGCGGTGATATCTACGTACAAGTTATCAATACCCAAGCCGTACAGGGCCGACATCAGGTGCTCGATGGTGTGCACCTTGGCATTGCCCACACCAATGGTGGACGCCATGCGCGTGTCCACAATCGCTTGGGCATGGATGGGCATATCCACAGGCTCTGGCAAGTCCACGCGACGAAACACAATGCCCGTATCAGGCTGCGCAGGGCGCAGTGTCATCTCGACACGTTGGCCGCTGTGCAGGCCCATGCCGACGGCACGGGTGATGGTCTTGATGGTACGTTGCTGAAGCATGGCGTGATTTTACTGGTGAGGGGCTGTTTGCTGCCCTTAGAAGGTCTTGGAAATATCTATAACGCCGATTGCTAGAGACCGTTGACCCCTGCTTAGGCTGGTCTGTCACACATAAAAAAACCGGGCCACTAGGCCCGGTTTTTAGGCAGATTCGCTCAGCGCTTAATCGGCTTGCTTGCGCAAGAATGCGGGGATTTCCAGATCATCCATGCCGCCCGAAGACAAGGCATCCACGCGCGCAGCCGCTTGCGTGCGGTTGGTGCGCCACACGCTGGGCACGCTCACATCGCCGTAGCCACCGCCCATGCCTCCCGTGGCTGCACCCATGGTGGGCGCAACACCTGCAGCGCCCATGGTCACACCACCCATTGCATTGGTGGGCGAGCCTGCATAGGCGAAGTCGCCATCGGTACCGGTACGCAAACCACCTTGCACCACCGACATGGCCTGGCGTCGTGCCATGGGGCGTGACAAGCCGGTTGCCACCACGGTCACGCGGATGTCATCACCCAACGAGTCGTCGTAAGCCGCACCATAAATCACATGCGCTTCAGGCGAAGCGTAGGCATTGATGGTGGACATGGCCAGGCGCGATTCGGCCAGCTTGAGGCTGCCCTTGGCGGCCGTCACCAGTACCAGCACACCCTTGGCACCCGACAGGTCAATGCCTTCCAGCAAGGGGCAGGCCACGGCTTGCTCCGCAGCGATGCGGGCACGGTCAGGACCGGAAGCGCGGGCTGTCCCCATCATGGCCTTGCCAGGCTCACCCATCACAGTGCGAACGTCTTCAAAGTCGACGTTCACATGGCCGTATTCGTTGATGATTTCAGCGATACCGCCCACGGCGTTTTTCAGCACATCGTTGGCTTGCGCGAAAGCTTCTTCCTGGGTGATGTCATCGCCCAGCACTTCCAGCAGCTTTTCGTTGAGCACCACGATCAGCGAATCGACATTCGCCTCCAACTCGGCCAGGCCCCCATCAGCATTGGTCATGCGGCGGCCACCTTCCCATTCGAAAGGCTTGGTCACCACACCCACGGTCAAAATGCCCATGTCCTTGGCCACGCGCGCAATCACGGGCGCAGCGCCCGTGCCTGTGCCACCGCCCATGCCGGCGGTGATAAACAACATGTGCGCGCCTTCAATAGCAGCGCGAATGTCGTCCACCGCAGCTTCTGCAGCTTCACGCCCCTTGTCAGGCTTGCTACCAGCACCCAAACCACTTTGACCCAGTTGAATCGTGCGGTGTGCATTGCTGCGAATCAGCGCCTGTGCATCCGTGTTAGCGCTGACAAACTCAACGCCTTGAACGTTGCAGGCAATCATGTGTTCGACGGCGTTGCTGCCGCCGCCGCCGACACCGATCACCTTGATCTGTGTGCCCTGATTGAATGTTTCGGCTTCGATCATTTCGATGGTCATGTTGGTGCTCCTGGAAATTTTTTAACTGGGTTCGCTATAGCTGTATGGGGGGCTTCTCTTCGGCGTCGGTATCGAAAATCAGTGGGAGGACCCGTGATGCGCATGCGTCGAGAGCACATAGTTAGAAGTTTCCCACAATGAAGTCTTTAAATCGACCAAAAGCAGTCTTCACAGACCCACTCTTTTGTGCCACCTTGAAACCGCGCAACCTTCCTTGTCGCGCTTCTTCTAACAAGCCCATGACTGTGGCAGAACGGGGCTGCGCCACCATATCGGCCAATGCACTGGAATACTTGGGAACGCCACGGCGCACGGGCTTGAGGAAAATGTCTTCCCCCAACTCCACCATGCCCGGCATCACAGCACTGCCACCGGTGAGCACGATGCCCGAAGAGAGCACCTCTTCGTAGCCCGACTCACGAATGACTTGCTGCACCAACGAGAAAATTTCTTCCACGCGGGGCTCAATCACACCCGCCAGCGCCTGCTTGCTGATCATGCGTGGGCCACGGTCGCCCAAGCCAGGCACTTCCACCTGGCTATCGGGATCGGCCAGCATCTGCTTGGCATAGCCGCTTTCCACCTTGATGTCTTCGGCATCTTTGGTGGGGGTGCGCAGGGCCATGGCGATGTCGCTGGTGATCAGGTCGCCGGCGATCGGAATCACGGCGGTATGGCGGATTGCGCCACCGGTGAAGATGGCGACGTCGGTAGTGCCGGCGCCGATGTCGACCAAGGCCACGCCCAGGTCGCGCTCATCGTCGGTCAGCACAGCCTGGCTGGCTGCCAGCGGGTTCAGCAACAATTGCTCCACTTCCAAGCCGCAGCGGCGTACGCATTTGATGATGTTCTCCGCTGCACTTTGTGCGCCGGTCACGATGTGCACCTTGGCTTCCAAGCGAATACCGCTCATGCCCACAGGTTCACGCACATCCTGGCCATCAATCACAAACTCTTGCGGCTCCACCAACAGCAGTCGCTGGTCCGAAGAGATGCTCACGGCCTTGGCCGTTTCAATCACGCGCGCCACATCGGTGGGTGTGACTTCCTTGTCCTTGATCGCCACCATGCCGCTTTGGTTCAAGCCGCGAATGTGGCTGCCGGTGATACCGGTATAGACACGCTGGATCTTGCAATCCGCCATCAGCTCGGCTTCTTTCAGCGCTTGCTGGATGCTTTGCACGGTGGCTTCAATATTGACCACCACGCCGCGCTTGAGGCCATTGCTCGGCGCCACGCCAAGACCTGCCAGCTTGAGCTCGCCGCTGGGCATGACTTCGGCGACCACGGCCATGACCTTGGCAGTGCCAATGTCCAAACCGACGACGACGTCTTTGTACTCTCTTGCCATATCAGTGTCTGCCCTCAGTAGGTCGTGTTTTTTTACTATCCTGTTGTTGCGCTGCAGCTTGGCGACGCGCCATCTCCAGCGCCTTCTCGCGTGACACCGTCGTCACACCACGCAGTCGCAAGGCATAGCCATCGGGGTAGCGCAAATCCGCGTACTCCAAAGCTTCTGTTGTCCGTTGGTACTGCTGGGTAATTTGCGGCAAAGTGCGTACAAAGCGCTGAATGCGCTGCAGCACGTCTTGCTCCTTGCCGCCACCCAATTCAATCTGCGCACCATTGTCCAGTTGCACCAGCCAGCTGCCGCCATCGCGCAGCGTCAGGGCATCAATCGGTGGTGCGCCCATGTCTTTGAACGCAGGCTCCAGGGCATAGAACATGCGCAGCACATCCGCAGCCGAGCCCTGAGGACCAGAAAGGCGAGGTAAGCCTTCCCGCTCTACCTCGCCGACATTGGCCTCAAAAACTTCGCCCATGGTGTTCACCATGGAGGTGCCCGTGTCAGGCCCCCAATAGGCCTGGGCTTCATGCTCAAGCAAGATCACCCGCAGGCTGTTGGGGTACTCACGGCGTACCTCTGCTTGGCGTACCCAAGGTACCTGCTCGAAGGCCTCGCGCGCCTCTTTGAGATTGATGGTGAAGAAATTACCGGTGAGGTGCGGCGCCACATTCGCCCGCAAAGTCACGGCATTGTTGTGCACCAGCTCACCCTCTACGACGATGCGTGCAATCGAAAAAGCCGGGTGGCGCAGTGCCCACCAACTCACCACGGCCAGCAACAAGACGGCCACGCCCGCGAACATGGCCGTAGCGGTCACGTTCATGAGTTTGACGTCAAAAGGTGCTGACATGGAGTAGCTCATCAGATTGCGCGCTCCTGATGTAAATCGCTATCCAGCGATGCTTGCGCCACCAGATGCAGGCACAACTGCTCGTAGCTCATGCCTTGCGCGCGCGCAGCCATCGGCACCAGCGAGTGGCCGGTCATCCCTGGAGAGGTGTTGATTTCAAGCAAAAACGGCTGGCGATCGCTTTGGCGAATCATCACGTCTGCACGGCCCCAGCCACGGCAGCCCAGCGTGCGGAATGCTTTTTCCACGATCTGCTGAATGCGCAGCTCTTCCTCTGCAGGCAGGCCACTGGGGCAGTGGTACTGCGTGACATCGTTGAAGTATTTGTTCTGGTAATCGTAGTTACCATCGGGCGCCTCTATCCGAATCACCGGCAAAGCCTTGGCGAAACGGCCTTCGCCCAGCACCGCGCACGTGGTTTCTTCACCGGCAATGAACTGCTCACACAGCACTTCATCGTCGTATTTGGCCGCCAAGGCATAGGCTGCAGCGCACTGGCTGGCATCGGTCACCTTGGTCAAGCCCATGCTGGAGCCATCACGCGCAGGCTTGACAATCATGGGCGCACCCAAGGCAGCAAAGGCCTCGCAGGTTTCATCAGCGCTGGCCACCATGCGCCAGTCCGGCGTGGGCAAGCCTTCAAAGCGCCAGATACGCTTGGTCATGACCTTGTCCATCGCCATGCTTGAAGCCATCACACCAGAGCCGGTGTAGGGAATGCCCAGCAATTCCAAAGCACCTTGCACGGTACCGTCTTCACCAAAACGGCCGTGCAAAGCAATGAAACAGCGGTCAAAACCTTGGAGCTTCAAGGCGCCCAGCTCTTGCTCGGCGGGGTCAAATGCATGGGCATCCACCCCTTGCGAGCGCAAGGCGTCCAGCACCCCTTGCCCGGACATGAGCGAGACTTCGCGCTCGGACGAACGGCCTCCCATCAGCACCGCGACCTTACCCAAAGCGTGCACGTCGATATTTTTCATGTTTTTGCTCATAACGCAGACCCCTTCTGCGCTTGCAGCTCTTTTTTCTCTAGCATTTCAACCAGTTGCGCAGGCACAGCGCCAATCGATCCAGCGCCCATACACAGCACCACATCACCCGATCGCGCATTGTCCGCGATGACTTGGGGCAAATCGCTTATTTTCTCAATAAAAATGGGCTCTACGCGGCCCGCGACACGCACCGCGCGCGCCAAAGCACGGCCATCGGCAGCCACCACCGGCGCTTCGCCAGCTGCATACACCTCATTGAGCAGCACCACGTCCGCCTCTCCCACCACTTTGACAAAGTCTTCAAAGCAATCCCGCGTGCGGGTGTAGCGGTGCGGCTGGAACGCCAGCACCAGGCGTCGCCCTGGGAATGCACCCCGTGCAGCGGCCAGTGTGGCGGCCATTTCCACGGGATGGTGCCCGTAGTCATCAATCACGGTGAATGTGCCGCCTTGTGCGCACGGCAGATCGCCATAGCTTTGGAAACGGCGCCCCACGCCCTTGAAGCCCTCCAGGGCGCGCAACAAGGCGTCGTCCTCGATCTCCAACTCCATGGCGATTGCCACAGCCGCCAAGGCATTGAGTACGTTGTGCTCGCCCGCCAAACTCAATCGCACATCCAGAGCGGGATAGGTTTGGCCGTTTTGGCGCAGCACCTTAAAACACATCTGGCCGTTTTCAGCACGCACATCTACCGCACGCACTTGCACATCTTCGGCAAAACCGTAGGTGGTCACCGGACGTGCCAGCACGGGCAAAATATCGCGTACCGCAGGGCTTTCCGCGCACACAATCGCACGCCCATAGAAAGGCATGCGGTGCAGAAAATCGACAAAGGCTTGCTTGAGCTTGCCAAAGTCGTGCCCGTAGGTTTCCATGTGATCCGCATCAATATTGGTAATCACAGCCATCACGGGCAGCAAGTTCAAAAACGATGCATCGGATTCATCCGCTTCCACCACGATGTAGTCGCCATGGCCCAGCTTGGCGTTCGCACCCGCGCTGTTGAGTTTGCCGCCGATCACAAATGTGGGGTCCAGACCCGCTTCCGCCAAAACGCTGGTCACCAAGCTGGTGGTGGTAGTTTTGCCGTGGGCACCCGCAATCGCAATCCCTTGCTTAAAGCGCATCAACTCCGCCAGCATCAGCGCGCGCGGCACCACGGGAATTTTGCGCACACGGGCTTGCAGCACTTCAGGGTTATCCGCTTGCACGGCCGTGGAAGTGACCACCACGTCCGCTGCTTGCACGTGCGCTGCATCGTGCCCCACGAAAGTCTGAATACCCAGTGTCTGCAGCCGCTGCAAAGTGGCGCTTTGTGCCAAGTCAGAGCCGGAGACGGTATAGCCGAGGTTGTGCAAGACCTCAGCAATACCACTCATCCCAGAGCCACCCAGGCCCACAAAATGGATGTTTTGAATGGCGTGTTTCATGCGGCGAGCTCCTCGCACGCAGCAACCACTTCACGGGTTGCGTAAATCTTCTGCATCGTTTTAGCTTTAAGAGCAACGTTCAAGAGCGTTGGACGCTGCATATTCTGTAGCATTTCTGCCAGTTTTTGTGCATTCAGTGCAGGTTGTTGCAATAACCACCCACCGCCGGCTTCTACGATGAAGTTGGCGTTCGAGGTCTGGTGGTCATCCACCGCATGTGGAAAAGGCACATAAATGGCTGCAGCACCTACCGCAGCGATCTCTGTAACGGTGCTGGCACCTGCCCGGCAGATCACCACATCGGCGTCGGCAAATGCCTGCGCCGTGTCGTCAATAAAAGGGGTCAGTTCTGCTTGCACGCCGGCGGCTGCATAGTTCGCCCGCAAGGCCTCAATCTGCTTGGCGCCACTTTGGTGCACAACGCTGGGGCGCGATGCCTCTGGAATCAAGGCCAAGGCTTGGGGCACCACATCATTCAGCGCCTTGGCACCCAAGCTGCCCCCCACCACCAGCACCTTGAGCGGCCCTGTCCTGCCCTCAAAGCGCTGGATCGGATCGGGTTGCCGCAAAAATGCTTCACGCAGCGGGTTACCCACCCACTGCGCTTGCTTCAAGGCACCGGGGAATGCGCTAAAGACGCGATCCGCCACCGCAGCAAGCACTTTGTTAGCAGCACCTGCCACCGAGTTTTGCTCATGCAGCACGAGTTTTTTACCCGCCAGCACGCCCATCATGCCGCCGGGGAAGGTGATGTAGCCGCCAAAACCCACCAGCACATCGGGTTTGACGCGGCGTACCACCGCGAGCGCCTGCCAGAAAGCTTTGAGCAAACGCAGCGGCAGCAACGCCAGCGTCATCATGCCTTTGCCGCGTACGCCACCAAACTCAATGGTTTCCAGTGGGAAACCCTGCGGTGGCACCAGCCGCGACTCCATGCTCTCAGGCGCGCCCAACCAGTGCACGCGCCAGCCTTGCTCACGCAATGCTTGGGCCACAGCCAAGCCCGGGAAGATGTGCCCCCCCGTGCCACCGGCCATGATCAAAGCGACTTTATCTTTCATTACTTTCTCATCCTCGGGCTAAGCAACTTGTTTTCGTAGTCAACGCGCAGCACCACGGCAATCGCCACCAAATTCATCAAAATGGCCGACCCCCCAAAACTCATCAACGGCAAGGTCAGGCCCTTGGTGGGCAAGGCCCCCAGGTTCACCCCCATGTTGATAAAGGCTTGAAAGCCGAACCACAACGCCACCCCTTGCGCGACCAAGCCTGCAAACACCCGATCCAGTGCAATGGCTTCACGGCCAATCTCTGTAATGCGCCGGGTCAGCCATACAAAGGCGATGATCAAAGTGAGAATGCCGATAAAGCCAAACTCCTCGCCGATCACCGACAGCAAAAAGTCGGTATGCGCTTCAGGCAACCAGTGCAGCTTTTCCACACTGCGCCCCAGGCCCACGCCAAACATCTCGCCACGGCCAATCGCAATCAACGCGTGCGACAGCTGGTAGCCCTTGCCCAGCGCGTGATCGGCCGAAAAAGGATCCAGGTATGCAAAGATGCGCTCTCGCCGCCACGGGGAGAACGCAATCATCAACATGAAAGCGCCCACCACCAGCGCAGCCATCAGGAAGAACATGCGGGCGTTCACACCACCCAGAAACAGAATGCCCATGGAGATCACCACAATCACCATGAAAGCGCCCATATCTGGCTCTGCCAGCAACAGCACACCAACAAAGAAGACCGCCGCCGCCATGGGCAGCACAGCGCGAAAGAAGCGCTCTTTCACATCCATGCGGCGCACCATGTAGTCCGCGGCATAGACCAGCACCGCAAACTTGGCCAGCTCTGAGGGCTGGAAATTCATGATGCCCAGTGGCAACCAGCGCCGCGCACCATTGACCACCAGGCCAACCCCGGGCACCAGCACCATGACCAGCAAAAACAGCGCCAGCAAAAACATGGGGATCGCCAGGCGCTCCCAGGTCTTCATCGATATCTGAAACGCCAGTAACGCCGCCACAAAGCCCACGCCGAGCGCCAGCGCATGGCGCAGCAAGAAGTGGTAGTGCTCAATCTTGCCAAAGCGGGGGTTGTCCGGCATGGCAATCGATGCGGAATACACCATCACCAGGCCCCACGCCAGCAAGCCGATGACGACCCAGATCAGCGATTGATCCAAGCCCAGCGCCGTCGGGGGTAGCGCACGGGTTTTGCGGTATTCCGTGCCGCCCACGCGCACGGGCAAAACGTCCACGGGCTTGTCCACCGTTCCGCGGAACCAGCCTTGCACACGCTCGCGCACTTGGATCAGCTTGGCGTTCATCCCGCGTGGCCCTCCAGCACTTGGCCAGCGTCATCGGCCAGCGCTTGTACCGCACCGATAAAAGCCTGGGCACGATGGGCGTAGTCACGGTACATGTCCATGCTGGCGCAGGCAGGGCTCATAAGCACGGCATCACCTTCTTTGGCGTGGGCTGTGGCCAACTGCACGGCTTGCGCCATGTCGGCGGCATGGAGCAGGGGCACCCCCTCGCCTTGCAGCGCTTGCTGGATCAGGGGTGCATCGCGGCCAATCAGCACCACGGCGCGCACGTAGCGCGCCACCGGTGCGGCCAGCGGGGCAAAGTCCTGACCTTTGCCCAGTCCGCCCAAAATCAGCACGATGCGGCGGTCAGCGCCCAGCCCGGTAAGCGCGGCCACGGTAGCGCCCACGTTCGTGCCTTTGCTGTCGTCAAAGTACTCCACGCCGTTGACCATGCCGATGGGCTCGACCCGGTGCGGCTCGCCACGGTATTCACGCAAGCCATACAGCATGGGCGCCAAGGGCGCCCCTGCGGCCTGCGCCAAGGCCAGCGCCGCCAGTGCATTCGTGGCATTGTGGCGACCGCGAATGCGCAGCGCATCGGCAGGCAGCAAGCGCTGAATGACCAGGTCTTCCTGGGGATCACGGGATTTGCGGCCCGCGTTGTCCACATCCATGGCACGCACCAGCCAAGCCATTCCTGCGACCACTTCAATGCCAAAGTCACCGGGGTTGCGCGGCAGGTCTGCACCGAAGGTCAGGTGCGCACGCAACTGCGGCTTGTGTAGCTTGACCTTCACGGGTGGAGGCAGCATCTCCATCACCACACGGTCGTCGCGGTTGAGCACCATCAAGCCAGTCTCACCAAAAATGCGCGCCTTGGCTGCGGCATAGGCCTGCATGCTGCCATGCCAGTCCAGGTGGTCTTGGGTAATGTTGAGCACCACAGCCGCCGTGGGCTCAAAGCCCTGCACACCGTCGAGCTGAAAGCTGGACAACTCCAGCACCCAGGCCTGGGGCAAATCGTGCGCATCAATCCGGGCGCTCAGCGTATCGAGCAAGGTGGGGCCAATATTGCCTGCCACGGCCACGCTGATGCCCGCGTGTTCCAGCAATTTGCCGGTCAGCGATGTGACGGTGGTTTTGCCGTTGGTGCCGGTAATTGCCAGCACCTTGGGTGCGTAGCCGTGGGCCGAGGCCATGCCTTGCAAGGCAGCGGCAAACAAATCCAGCTCCCCGCCCACAGGCAGGCCGATGGCACGGGCCGCATCCACCACGGGCGCCATCACCTCAGGGGACAAGCCGGGTGAGCGGTAAACCGATGTCAGGTTCTGCCCCTGCACCAACGCCACCGACAGCGCACCACCGACAAAGTGTGCGTCAGGCATTTCGGCGTGCAGCGCGGCCAGTTGTGGCGGCGCTTCGCGTGTATCTGCAACCGTGACGTGCGCGCCCGCGCGTGTGCACCAGCGGGCCATGGCCATGCCCGATGCGCCCAATCCCACAATCAGCACACGCTGACCTTGCAGGTGCTGCGCCTGGCCCAGCGGCCATTGCGCAGGCACGGGGGGCAGCTCTACCTGGGGTTCTTGCGGCACCGCTTGCGCCGCAGTGACCGGTGCATCGGCCCCATCCGAAACACTGGGGTCGGTAAAAATTTGCGCCACGAAAGCCGCTGCGTCTTTGGCCGCACTCAAGGTGGCTACATCAGGCACTGGTGCGGCCCAGACTGCAGAAACTTCAGTTTTAGGAGCATCTTGCGCTTGCTCTTCCTTACCTTCAGCATCATTTAGACCTGAAACCAATGATTCTTCAGCGCTAGCAGCTCCTAAATTTTCAGCCTGCAACAGCGCTGCATCCGCGGCTGCCGCAGGCAGGTCTGCCAGTGGCATCTGGGGTGGGAAGTCTTCGGTCTGCATGGTGCTTACCTCAGCTTCAGTGTGGACAGGCCAATCAGGCACAGCAGCATGGTGATGATCCAGAAACGGATCACCACCTGCGTTTCCTTCCAGCCACTCTTTTCAAAGTGGTGGTGCAGCGGCGCCATCTTCAGCAAGCGGCGGCCTTCGCCGTAGCGCTTTTTGGTGTACTTGAACCACACCACCTGCAGCATCACCGAGACCGCCTCGGCCACAAAAATACCGCCCATGATGGCCAGCACAATCTCCTGGCGCACGATCACGGCAATCGTGCCCAGCGCGCCGCCCAGCGCCAGCGCTCCCACGTCACCCATGAAAATTTGCGCGGGGTGGGCGTTGAACCACAGAAAAGCCAGACCGGCACCGGCCATGGCACCGCAGAAAATCATCAGCTCGCCCGTGCCGGGAATGCTGGGGAAGTGCAGGTATTTGGCGTAATTGGCGTTGCCGGTCACATAGGCAAAAATGCCCAGCGCCGTGCCCACCATGATGACTGGCATGATGGCCAGGCCATCCAGTCCATCCGTCAGATTCACCGCGTTGCTGGCACCGACGATGACCAAGTAGGTCAGGATCACAAAGCCCAGCACGCCCAATGGGTAGCTGATCTCCTTGAAGAACGGCACTTGCAAACCGGCTTGGGGCGGCAAATCCATCGAAAAACCCGACTGCACCCAGGTCACAAACAGTTCAAACGCACGGCTGTTGGAGTTTTCCGAGATGCTGAAGACCAGTGCCACGGCGGCAATCAGGCCAATCACCGACTGCCAGAAGTACTTCTCGCGCGAGGGCATGCCTTCGGGATCTTTGTTGACCACTTTGCGCCAGTCGTCCACCCAGCCGATGGCACCAAAGCCCATGGTGACGATCATCACAATCCAGACAAAACGGTTGGACAGGTCAAACCACAGCAGGGTAGATGTGGCAATCGCAAACAGGATCAGCACGCCACCCATGGTCGGTGTGCCGTTTTTGACCAGGTGCGTCTGCATGGCATAGCCGCGCACGGGCTGGCCCATCTTCAGCGCCGTCAGCATGCGGATAGCCTTGGGGCCCACATACAAACCGATGGCCAGTGCCGTCACCGCAGCCATCACCGCACGGAAGGTGATGTACTGCACCACCCGCAAAAAACTAAAGTCAGCCGACAGAGACTGCAACCATTCCGCCAAGATCAGCAGCATGCTGCGCCCTCCCCACAAGCACGCTCCAGCGCCTGCACCACTTGTTCCATCTTCATACTTCTCGAACCTTTAACCAGCACACTGCCGGTTTGCCCCATATGGGCTTGCACCGCTGCGATCAACGCTGCCATATCTTCAAATTGTGTAGCACCCTGCCCAAATGCAGCAACGGCATGCTGCATTTGCGGGCCTAAGGCCATAAAAGTTTCAATACCCGCTTGCTGGGCACTGGCGCCGACTTCGGCGTGAAAGGCAGGGCCTTGGTCGCCCACCTCGCCCATATCACCCAGCACCAGCAGATGCGGCGCAGGCAACTCTGCCAGCACTGCAATGGCGGCTTGCACCGAGTCAGGGTTGGCGTTGTAGGTGTCATCCACCACATCAATGCGCCGACCCGCGCAGACCACCGAGGTCGAGCGCGAGCGACCTTTGACAGGGCTGAATGCACTCAAACCCCGCGCAATCGCCGCCAAGGGCACACCTGCAGCCAAGCCACACGCCGTAGCGGCCAGCGCATTGCGCACGTTGTGGCGGCCTGCGATGTGCAGCGCGCAGTCAAAACTGCCTTGTGGCGTTTGCACCTGCACCTGCCATGCGCTATCGGCCCATTGCGCCTTGGTGCTGCGCACGTCGGCCGCTTCGCCGCCAAAGGTCAGCACCTTGCGGCCTGCGGCCAGCTTGTGCCACAGCGGGGTAAATGCTTCATCGGCAGGAAAAACGGCCACGCCATCCTTGGGCAAAAAGCCCAAGACGCTACCGTTCTCTTCCGCCACCGCCTGCACGGTGTGCATGAACTCTTGGTGTTCACGCTGGGCGTTGTTCACCAGCGCCACCGTCGGCTGAGCAATGCGTGCCAGCTCGGCAATTTCGCCTGGGTGGTTCATGCCCAGCTCCACCACCCCCAGCTGGTGCGCGGCACTCAGGCGAAACAGGGTCAGCGGCACGCCAATCGCATTGTTGAAATTGCCTTGGGTGGCAAACGCCGCATCACCCGCTTGCGCGTGCAAGATGCTGGCAATCATTTGCGTGACCGTGGTTTTGCCATTGCTACCGGTCACGGCAATCAACGGCAGGCCAAACATGCTGCGCCAACCTGCGGCCAAAGCACCCAAGGCTTGGGTGGTGTCTGGCACTTCAATGCCAGGCAAACCTAAAGCGTCCAAACCGCCATGTGCCAACGCAGCCGCAGCCAAGCCCTGCGCCTTGACCTGGGGCAAAAATGCATGGGCATCCATGCGCTCGCCTTGGAGCGCCACAAACAAGTCACCACTTTGCAAAGTGCGGCTGTCCGTATGCACACGCAGCACGGGCGTAGCGCCATCCCCCACCAGCCGCGCCTGCGGCTGGAAGGCCTGGATCCACTGCCATGCCTGTTGCAAAGTCATCATTGCGTCTGTCCTTCTCGCTGGGCCAAGGCTTGGGACGCCTTGTCCATGTCAGAAAACGGGTGCTTCACACCCTGAATTTCCTGATAGTCTTCATGCCCCTTGCCTGCCAGCAGCACAACATCACGGTGTCCTGCCAGGGCAATAGCTTGCTCAATGGCCTGGGCGCGATCCACCACCACATGCACGCCCTGCAGCTGCATACCGGCTGTGATGTCTGCGACGATGGCCGCAGGCACCTCACCCCGGGGGTTGTCACTGGTGACCCAGACCACATCGGCTTGCCGCTGCGCGGCCTGGCCCATCAAGGGGCGCTTGGTGGCATCGCGGTTACCGCCGCAGCCAAACACGCAATGCAACTGGCCGCCCCGCGCTTGCGCTACGGGTTGCAAGCCTTTCAAGGCTTGCTCCAAAGCGTCCGGTGTATGGGCGTAGTCCACCACCACCAACGGCTGCTGTGCTTGGGCAATTTGCTGCATCCGACCGGGCACCGGATCCAAATCCATGCAGATGCTCACGGCATCTGCCAAGCTCACGCCCAGGGTGCGCAAGGTGGCAAGTACGCCCAGCATATTGCTCACGTTGTACTGGCCAATCAGCCCGGTTTCCATCGTGAAAACTTGGGTGCCTTCTTGCACTTCAAAGCTCAAGCCCCGCAAGCCATGGCGCACATGACGTGCTTGCAGACGTGCGGGGTTCTCTACCGCCACCGTCCACACATCCAAGTGGCTTTCAGCTTGCAGTTGGGCGGCCAAACCTAGGCCGTGCGCATCATCAACATTGATCACCGCTGCTTTCAAGCCTTGCCATGCAAACAACTTGGCCTTGGCTTGCCAGTAGGCCTGCATGCTGCCGTGGTAGTCCAAGTGGTCTTGGGTGAAATTGGTAAATATGGCTGTGTGAATCTGTGTGCCATCGAGGCGGTGTTCTTCTACACCAATTGAAGAAGCCTCGATCGCACACGCAGCGATGCCTTGCTGCACGTAGTCTGCAAAAGCGTACTGCAGGCACACCGGGTCAGGCGTGGTCATGCCCGTACTCACTACCATCGGCGGCACGCCAATGCCTAGGGTGCCCACCATGGCGCAGCCCTTGCGCGCTCCCTGCTGGTAGTGCGCCAAAGCATGCGCCAGCCACCATGCCGTCGATGTTTTACCGTTGGTTCCCGTCACGGCCAGCACTTGCAGCTGCGCCGAGGGATGATTGCACCAGAGGGCTGCGATCTCCGCCGTGGCAGCTTTCAAACCTAAAAAGCTAGCTACGGGCCCTTGCAAATCAAAGGCTTCCATGCCTTTGTGCTCTACCAGACATGCCACTGCACCACGTGCCAATGCAGATGCCACGTGCTCACGCCCATCCGTCACACCTCCGGGCCAGGCAATAAACCCGTCACCAGGCTGCACCAGGCGGCTGTCTGTACGCAGTTGCCCTGTCACGCGGGCACGCAGCCAAGCATGGGCTTGCTGCAGGTCATTTAATAATTCAGGCACGCTGCTCACAGCGACTCCTCCACAGGGTTGGCAACAATTTGGGGCTGTACCGCCATGTCAGGAGCCACACCCAAAAGTCGCAAACTCTGCTGAACCACCGTGCTAAAAACAGGCGCAGCCACAGCACCACCGTAGATGGTGCCGTTGCTGGGCTCATCGACCATCACCGCCACAATCACACGCGGATTCTCGATCGGCGCCATGCCGGTAAACCAAGCGCGGTATTTTCCTGCGGCATAGCTCTTGCCGACCTGCTTGCGAGCGGTACCCGACTTGCCACCGACGGAATAACCGACCGTCTGCGCGCGTTGTCCCGTACCACCGGGTCCTGTCGCCAAAGCCAGCATCTTGCGCACTTGCTCTGCCGTGCGCTCCGAAAAGACCGGCACGCCCACTGGCGGCTTGTCCAACTTCAGCATGGTGGCCGGAATGACGTGACCGCCATTGGAGAACACGGTGTAGGAGCGCGCCATCTGCAGCAAGCTGGCCGACAAGCCATAGCCATACGACATGGTGGCCTGTTCTACAGGGCGCCACGTCTTATAGGGGCGTAAACGGCCACTGGCCGCACCGGGGAAAGAAATTTGCGGCTTTTGACCAAAACCCACCGCAGAGAAAGTCTCCCACATCTCTTTGGCCGTCAGTTGCTGCGAAATTTTGGTGGTACCCACGTTGGATGACTTCTGAATCACCCCTTCCACGGTCAGCAGGCCGTAGTTTTTGGTGTCAGAGATGGTGGAGCCCGTGACATTGATGCGACCTGGCGAGGTGTCGATCGTCGTCGTTGGTCGCACCTTGCCGCTTTCCAGCGCTACACCCACAGTGATGGGCTTGATGGTGGAGCCCGGCTCAAACACATCCGTAATCGCACGGTTTCGCAATTGCTCACCCGTCAAGCGTTTGCGGTTGGAGGGGTTAAAGCTCGGGTAATTGGCCAGCGCCAAAAGTTCGCCAGTTTTGGCGTCCATCACCACCACCGTACCGCCCACGGCCTTGTGCGCAATCACTTGCTCTTTGAGCTTTTGATACGCAAAAAACTGGATTTTGCTGTCGATGGAAAGCTGAATATCGCGGCCATCAATCGGAGGAATTTCTTCCCCCACACCTTCTACCACGCGCCCCATGCGGTCCTTGATCACACGGCGTGAGCCAACCTTGCCTGCCAGGTCTTTTTCAAAGGCCAGCTCCATGCCTTCCTGGCCTTTGTCTTCCACATTGGTAAAGCCAACGATGTGCGCAGCAGCCTCACCTTCAGGGTACTGGCGCTTGTATTCACGAGACTGGTAAATGCCCTTGATGCCCAAGGCCTTGATCTGCATGCCCACGTCCCAGTCCAGCTGGCGCTTGATCCAAACAAAGCTCTTGTCCTCCGCCAACTTTTTCTTGAGTTGGTCCAAAGGCATATCCATCAACTTCGCCAGCTGGGGCAACTTGGCCAAATCTTCGGGCGAATTCTTCTCTACGTCTTCGGGGATCGACCAGATACTGGCGGCAGGCACGCTGGATGCCAGGATCAAGCCATTGCGATCCAAAATACGGCCGCGATTCGCGGACAGCTCCAAGGTGCGCGCAAAACGCACCTCACCTTGGCGCAAGAAAAAGTCGTTATCAATCACCTGCACCCAGGCCGCGCGTGCAGCCAAACCGACGAATGCAAACACCACGCAAGCCATCACAAACTTGCTGCGCCAAGCGGGCGTTTTGCTGGCCAGCAAAGGGCTGGATGCGTAATTCATGCCGCGCCTCACTGCACACCCCCAACTTGCTGGGTGTCATGCACATAGTGCGTGATAGCGGGCGAAGCGCCTTGCAAGCCCTGTGCAACCGCCAATGCTTCGATGCGTGAGGGCGAAGACTGGGCACGCAACTCCACCTGGAGACGCTGGTACTCCGTCTCCAAATTACGGGATTCATTGGTGGCGCGGTGCAGCTCTGTAAAAAGTCGGCGCGACTCATACTGGGTTTGCACCAGATAGAGCGCACTCAACATCACGGAGACCAGCAACAAGAAGTTCAGGCGCAGCATGCCACCCTCCTTGTCTGGCGCAGCCGTACACGGGTTGTCATGCAGGCACCTCGGTACGTTCAGCCACACGCATCACAGCACTGCGAGAACGCGGGTTGGCATCGACCTCCGCCTTGCTGGGCTTGATACGCTCCAGCGCCTTCAAGCGCATGGGCTTGGGTTCTGCAAATGGTGTGCGGCGGTCATACACCTCTTTGGAGTGCTCCGCGATGAACTGCTTGACGATGCGGTCTTCCAGCGAGTGAAAGCTAATGACCGCCAAACGCCCGCCCGGTTTGAGCACGCGCAAGCTGGCCGCCAGCGCCTCTTCCAGCTCCACCAACTCCGCATTGATGAAAATGCGCAGTGCCTGGAAAGTACGTGTGGCGGGGTTTTGACCATCGCGGCTTTTCACCACCTTGCCTACCAACTGCGCCAATTCAGTGGTGGTTTGCAAAGGGCCATGGGCCTCGCGGTGCGCCACAATGGCCTTGGCCACGGGGTAAGCGAGACGTTCTTCACCGTAATCACGGATGACATCCGTGATCTGCTGCACCTCGGCATCTGCCAGCCACTCGGCCACGCTTTGGCCCCGGGTGGTGTCCATGCGCATATCCAAAGGGCCGTCAAAGCGAAAACTGAAACCGCGATCAGCTTGGTCGATCTGGGGGGAACTTACCCCCAAATCCATCAAGATGCCATCTGCACTGGCATCTGGCAATTCGCTGATATTGCGAAACCCTTGGTGACGAATAGAAAAACGGGCGTCTTGGATACGCCCGGCTTCTGCAATCGCCAGCGGGTCTTTGTCAAACGCAATCAGCCGCCCCTGCGGGCTCAGCCTAGAGAGGATGAGCCGCGAGTGACCTCCACGGCCAAAAGTGCCATCGACATAAGTGCCATACGCAGCAGACGGATCATTTCCCAGCAAGGCGTCTACCGCCTCGTTCAGTAAAACTGTGATGTGTTGGAGGGGCTGATTCAAAGCGCACCCTTTAGAAAGCGAAATCTTGAAATACGTCGGGCATGGGCGCTTGCATGGCTTGCGCCTCATGGGCTTCATAAGTGGCTTTGTTCCAAAGCTCGAAGTGATTGCCCATGCCAAGCAAGATCACCTCTCGATCCAGGCCTACTGCTTGGCGCAACTCTGGCGAGACCAGCACGCGGCCCGTGCCGTCCATGTCCACATCCATGGCATTGCCCAAGAAGATGCGCTTCCACCACTGCGCCGACATGGGCAATTGGCCAATGCGCTCACGAAACAGCAGCCATTCAGAACGCGGAAAGAGCATCAGACATCCGTGGGGATGTTTGGTGATGGTGATCTGGCCTTGTGCTTGGGAAATCAGGGCGTCACGATGCCGGGTCGGTATAGATAACCGGCCCTTGCCATCGAGATTCAGCGAAGAAGCCCCTTGAAACACGATCGATCACACCCCGTTTACTTGGGCCTTGAGCGCCCTTCACAGGGCGTTTCAGGCAATTTGCACCACTTAATTGCACTTTTTTGCACTGTAGCAGCAAATTCAGGCCACGCTATTAGGGCCTTCACAAACATTTGCAATGAAATCAATGAGTTAGAAAGTTAAAAATCAACCAAAAAACCAAAAAGTCTTTTACTTTCAATCACTTAACCACTCATCAGCAGAACAATGCTGTCCTACAGCCCTTTTACGTTCTTTATCAAAACAAATCCCCCTTGGTGACAAGACGTCGCCAAGGGGGATGTGCGGGCAATGATTTGGTTACAGGATGTATCTCGACAAGTCTTCATCCTGGCTCAGCATTTGCAGTCGTGCATCCACATAGGCTGCATCAATCGTGACGGTCTGCCCTGCCAATTTGACGGCATCAAAACTCACCTCATCGAGCAAACGCTCCATTACCGTCGACAAACGGCGCGCGCCGATATTTTCCGTGCGCTCGTTCACGGTAAAAGCGGTGTAGGCCAAACGGGTAATGCCATCCGGGGTGAAGTGCAGTTGCACCCCCTCGGTCTCCAGCAGCGCTTGGTACTGCTTGGTCAGCGATGCATGGGTTTGCGTCAGGATGGCCTCAAAGTCTTGCACCGACAGCGATTGCAACTCCACGCGGATCGGAAAGCGCCCTTGCAACTCCGGAATCAAATCACTGGGCTTGGACAGGTGGAAGGCCCCCGAAGCAATGAACAAGATATGGTCAGTCTTGACCATGCCGTACTTGGTGGACACCGTCGTTCCTTCCACCAGCGGCAGCAAATCGCGCTGCACGCCTTGGCGTGAGATATCAGAGCCACTGGCTTCCTGGCGCGTCGCCACCTTGTCAATCTCATCGATAAAGACAATGCCGTTTTGCTCCAAGTTGGCAAGGGCGCGGGCCTTGGTCTCTTCTTCGTTAACCAGTTTGGCGGCTTCTTCGTCCACCAGTTGCCTCAAGGCATCTTTGATCTTGAGCTTGCGTGTTTTGCGGCGCTCTTGGCCCAGTTGGCTGAACATGCCGCGCAACTGCTCGGTCATCTCTTCCATGCCCTGAGGGCCCATGATCTCCAGCTGGGGCTTGGCTTCCGCCAAGTCGATTTCGATTTCTTTATCGTCCAACTGCCCCTCACGCAGCTTTTTGCGAAAGATCTGGCGCGTGCTGTTGTCTTCCACGGGTGCATCGCCCGTGCGCGCGGGGGGCAGCAGCACATCCAGCACACGGTCTTCGGCCGCATCTTCCGCCCGCATGCGCAGCTTTTTCATTTCGCTCTCGCGCGCTTGCTTGACGGCAATTTCCGCCAAGTCGCGAATGATCGAGTCCACGTCCTTGCCCACATAGCCCACCTCGGTGAACTTGGTGGCCTCCACCTTGATGAAAGGTGCATCGGCCAAACGTGCCAGACGGCGGGCAATCTCGGTCTTGCCTACGCCAGTGGGGCCAATCATCAAAATGTTTTTGGGCGTGATCTCTTGGCGCAGGCCATCCGCCACCTGCTGACGACGCCAGCGGTTGCGCAAGGCAATGGCCACGGCACGCTTGGCCGCTGACTGGCCCACGATGTGGTTGTCCAGCTCGGAAACAATTTCCTGGGGGGTCATGGAGGGCATAAGCAAATATCAGTCAAATCAGGCTCTAGCGCTTATGCAGCAAGCGCTAGCAGCTATTAATATTTCGCAGCCAATCAGCGCGGCGTGGTGGGCAACACCTCTAGGGTATGGTTCATGTTCGTGTAGATGCACAGCTCGCCCGCAATTTCCAGCGACTTTTTCACGATCTCCTCTGCGGACAAGTCGGTGTTATTGAGCAAGGCTTTGGCCGCCGAGTGGGCATACGCACCGCCCGAGCCAATCGCCACAATGCCTTGTTCGGGCTCCAGCACATCGCCGTTGCCCGTGATGATGAGCGAGGCGGAGTGGTCGGCCACGGCCAGCATGGCTTCCAGTTTGCGCAGCACACGGTCGGTGCGCCATTCTTTGGTCAGCTCAATGGCTGCGCGGGTCAGGTGGCCTTGGTGTTTTTCAAGCTTGGCTTCAAAACGCTCAAACAGGGTGAACGCATCGGCGGTAGCGCCGGCAAACCCTGCCAGTACCTTGCCGTGGTAGAGCTTGCGCACCTTGCGCGCGGTGCCCTTGACCACAATGTGCCCCAGAGTGACTTGGCCATCGCCGCCAATGGCGACTTGCACGCCCTCGGGGGTTTCGCGACGGATGCTGATGATGGTGGTGCCGTGATACTGTTCCATAGCCAATGCAGATAAGGGCTGCGCCTGTGAATACAAGCGCCCATTCTGCATTTTTTAGGCACTCAGGCGAGCGTCGCCTGCACGGTGGCGTGCTCGTGAATCCCAATCACGTGAAAAAACACCGCAACCAGCTGGTGCAACTGCGTAAAGCGCAGGATATAGCCTTGGTTTTGCATCTCTGCCGCCCAGTTGAGCAAACCACCAGCGGCCACAAAATCCAGGCGGATCAAGTTGTCGCACGCCACTTCCAGCACCTGGCCGGGCTTGGCCTGCGCAGTCAAGGCATCCAGCCACACTTGTGGGTCGCCTTCAATCACGCCTGCCAGCCCCTGCATGGCCGAAGCCACCGGAACGGGGACCAGACCTTTGGCCTGTCCATGGGCAGAGTGCAGCGAGGCCTCTTGCAAGATGGAGACATCCGCCTCCCCCTCTTCCTGCACCACACAATGGCATTGCGGCTTGGCCCATGATGGAGGAGACACCTCGTAGGTCACGCAATAATCCAGCGCCACCTGCTCGTAATCGTCCATGCGATCCATCATCCGCAGCACTGCCATGCGCAATGTCCACCACGCAGCGCAGATGGCGGCATTCCCCACAGGCGTGTGCCGCTCCAGCAGTTGCAAGAGTTTGCCCGCATCAGACAAGACGAACTGCCCTTCGCCGTCGGACCAAGCATTCAGCAATTGGGTCAACGGCGTCAGTGCAGCCTCATCCACGGACTGCAAGCGCAGCCACGACATGCTCCAGGGCTGCGGAGCCTCTGCCTGCGCCGCACGCAACGCCGTGACCGAGCCCACCGTCAACATCGAAGGGCAAGACCATTGGAACTGTCGTTTGAGCGCATGGGGCCGTGCCGCGCCATGCAAAGCAGGCAAGCCCATTCGCTCAGGAATCGACGACCACAGCGGGGCCGAACGCCCAAAATGCTCCGCATAGTCAATGGCCAGCGGCTCAAAAGCCTCTTCATCACCGGTCGCGCGGCACAAGTCCAGCACGGCATGCCACAGCACAGCGGCTTTGTCTTCATCCACCGCCTCCGTACTGAGCACCTGCACCAACTGCTCGAGCAAACGGGTGCGCGCACCGTCCATATCGCCATGGGCAAACAAGATGGCGGCTTCTTCCAAGTCGGGATGGGGCTGAAAAACGGGCAATGCAGCGGCAGGCGCTGCGGGCATAGGCACCGACGCATGCGAGGGCAGTGCAAGCGGCGCAGAGGCTGCGGGCTGCACCACGCTGTCCTCACCCAGCACGGGAATGTCACCCAGCGGGCGCGCCGGGGAAGGTCGCGGAGTGGCAGTTTTTTCTACCTTGGCGGCAGTTTGCGCAGAACTGCGCCACCACTGACCAGACATTTGTGCCTCAATGGCATCAATTTTTTGCAGGGTTTCGGTACTGCGGGTTTCCTGACCGAGCAGGGATGACAGTGCATCATCTTTGGCGGCTTGGCTGGCACTGACTTGCCCCCCGACTTCATTGCGCTGGCGCAGCAAGCGCAGCTGGGCAAACTCATGCAGGCGTATGGCCTCATTGCGGCGCTTGCGCACCATCGACTCTTGCAGCACTTCACGTGCACTCAGACTGTCGGGATCGATAGATGAAGCACTGGCAGCGGGGGTGCCGCGCACCATGTGCATCACCTTGTTGAAAAAACCACCTGATTTTCCGCTGTCTGGATGCATGTGCAGTTTTCAAAGCCGTGCAAATAGCACGGCACTCCCTCAATCGCCGAACATTTTTTGTTTGAGCTCACGGCGCTGCTGCGCTTCCAGCGACAGTGTCGCTGTCGGGCGTGCCAGCAAACGTGGCACACCGATGGGCTCACCCGTCTCATCGCAGTAACCATAGTCACCTGCGTCGATTCGAGCAATGGATTGTTCGATTTTTTTCAAAAGCTTACGTTCGCGGTCGCGCGTACGCAACTCCAGCGCATGCTCTTCTTCAATGGTGGCGCGGTCTGCGGGATCGGGCACCACCACGGTGTCTTCGCGCAGGTTTTCGGCGGTTTCACCCGCGTTTTGATGCATGTCTTGCTTGAGCTTGACGAGCTTGGCACGGAAGTACGCCATCTGTACATCGTTCATGTATTCGTCGTCAGGCATCGCAATGATTTCCGCATCGGTCAGCTCTTCCAAAGGCTTGGTCTTCCAGTTGTTAGCCAGCTTGGGGTCGCGTTTGGTCACAGAGGAAGTAGGCACAGAAGTTGTCGTTGGCATGGTGTTGTTTGAAACGGCCTTGGTAACTGCTGCTGGTGCAGCAGCGGCCTTGGTGGGTTCATGGGTCACAGCGCGGGATTTGCTGCCCGCTGTGGTTTTGGCGGCAGCAGCGCTGGGCTTGGCTGCAGTTTTTTCGCCTGCGGGCTTGCCCTTCTGCTCGGCGGTGGCGGCAACCACTTTAGGTGCGGCTTTTTTCTTGCTCGTCTCGACTGCTGTCACTTCCTGTCTCCTCACAGTACTAGCACGGCCCAGTCGGTTCACCCATTAGGTATGAAGTACCGGGTTCTTATCAGGGGCGCGATTGTATCGGTCAGACACGGCTTAACCCCTAAAGTTGTACATAACGCACAAGCTTGTCTGGTTTAACCCTGATTTGCGCAATGCTTTTCAGGGCCTCACCCCCTTATACCAAGCACTGATCCAGACCTTGGCGCAAGATATCTTGCGGCAAATCAATCCCGATGAAGACCATCTTGCTCTGACGCTTTTCGCCCTCTGCCCAGTCTGGACCCAAATCACTGCCCATCAACTGGTGAACGCCCTGGAAGATGACCTTGCGGTTCGTACCCTGCATGTGCAGCACGCCTTTGTAGCGCAGCATCTTTGGGCCGTAGATGTTCACGATGGCACCCAGAAAGTCTTCCAACTTGGCGGGATCGAAGGCTTTGTCCGCACGGTAAACAAAGCTTTTCACATCGTCGTCATGGTGGTGGTGATGCGGATGGTTGCAGTGTTCACCGTGCGCATGGTCATGGCCGCAGTCGTGGCCGTGTGCATGCTCGTGGTCGTGACCGCGGTCATGCCCTTCATGGCTGCAATGGCCGTGGTCATGGTCGCAGTGGCTGTGATCGTGGTCATGACCGTGGTCGTCCTCCTTGAGGAAGTCGGGGTCGATGTCCAGCTTGGCGTTGAGGTTGAAGCCACGCAGGTCAAACACCTCGTTCAGGGCCACATCGCCAAAGTGCACGGCCTTGATGGGGGCACGGGGGTTCATGTGCTTGAGGCGGTGAATCAGCGCGTCTTTTTCTGCTTCGGTCACCAGATCGGTCTTGGACAGGAAGATCTGGTCGGCAAAGCCGACCTGGCGGCGCGCTTCCTGGCGGTCGTCCAGTTGCTGGTTGGCGTGTTTGGCATCCACCAGGGTCAAGATGGAGTCGATCAGGTAGGTTTCCGCAATCTCATCGTCCATGAAGAAGGTTTGCGCCACGGGGCCGGGGTCGGCCAAACCGGTGGTTTCGATCACGATCCGGTCAAATTCCACCAGGCCCTTGCGGCGCTTGGCGGCCAGCAGTTGCAGCGCTTCGCGCAGGTCTTCGCGGATGGTGCAGCAGATGCAGCCGTTGCTCATCTGCAGGATTTGCTCGGTGGACTCGGTGCGCAGAATGTCGGTGTCGATGTTTTCTTCACCAAACTCGTTTTCAATCACAGCGATCTTCATGCCGTGCGACTCGCTGAGCACGCGCTTGAGCAGCGTGGTCTTGCCCGCGCCCAAAAAGCCGGTGAGGATGCTGACGGGAATGAGTGCCATGGAAGTACAACCTTGTCGCAATGTGCAAACTGCAGCCGTGCAGCTTGCTGATTAATCAAAGCCCAAGCGCTCAGCCGACGATGGCTGCGCGCCAGAGGCCGAAAGTGTAGCCAGTGCAGCAAGCACATGGCCCCAGCAGGGATGTGCCAGTTCTTGGTGTTTTAAGGCTCTAGCGCTTATAAATAAAGCGCTGACAGCTATCAATATTAATACACCCTCAGGCAACCACACGGTTTTCCAGCAGGCTGGCCATGGAGGCCAGGTTCAAGTCCCCCACCAAAACACCGGTAAAGCGCCCGCTGGTGCCGTACATCGGCACGGCAATGGTCAGGCAAAAGTCTTCGGTGGCGCTGGACAGGTAAATGGGGGAGACAAAAGCCTGCCCACTGTCTCGCACATGGGCAAAGTAGGACTGGCCGCTGCGGTTGGCCCCGGCACCGCCTGCGCGAATGCGGCCGTACATGGCGGGGTTGATCCAGTTGGCACAGGTTTGCACGCCCTGGGCATCCAGCTCAAACAGCACCTCAAAAAACGGGTAGGCCTTGAAGACATGGTCCAGCGCGCGGGCATCGCGCCCACGCGGCTCTTGCAGCAGGCGCTGCAAGATGTCGAGTACATGCGCCTCCCAGCCCGACATGTTGTCGCCTAGGGCTTCGGGGTGAATCACGCGCGGCGTTTGCGCCTCCACCACAATCACATTGCCGCCCGCGTTTTTGCCCACTTTTTTCAGTTTGGCCGCGCGTGCCGAGGCTTCCACACAGTCTTGCGGCATGCCGGTGCTGCCGTTTACGCACGACACCGACATGCTGGCCACGGGGTGGCTTTCCCCATCTTCGGTCACAAAATAGCCACGCTGCAGGTCCTCGGTGTCGTACAGGTGCTGCGCCAAGGTATGAAACTGCGCCATGGCGCGTTGCAGTTGGGGAATGAGCAAGGGGTCGGGCTGGTCAAACAGCACGATGAAATCGTCACCCCCAATGTGCCCGAGCATGCACTCCGTGCTCATCGCGAACACGTGGCGCAAAATTTCTGCCAGCGTGCGGATCATGGCGTCGCCGCGCACAAAACCATAGCGGTCGTTGAAGGCCTTGAAATGATCCAGGTCGATATAGACCAGCTCCAGATACCCATGCTTGCGGGCAATGCGCATTTCAATCGCCTGGCGCAGCGTGGGCCCGGTGGGCAACTGTGACAGCGGGTGCAGGCTGGCGCCATGCGCTTGCCGCGCCAGCAGGTGAGAGACCAGCATCATTGGCTCCAGCGTGCCGATGTAGCAGCCGTGCTCATCCACCACCGCCCAGGGCGTGCTCTCCATGCGCTCCAGGTACAGGCTGCGCGCCAAAGCCGTCAGGCCCATATTGAACGGCAGCATGCGCTGCAGCGGCTGCGCGCCCTGCGCCACCGTGCGGGTGTGCCGCGCCAGCGCACGCCCACGGGGCAACACGGCCACGGGGCGGCCTCCATCGGTCAGCATGCACCACGGCAGCTCTGGCGATTCCCGAAACGCTTGGCGCA
Source organism: Comamonas sp. UBA7840 (assembly GCF_002501455.1). Lineage (NCBI taxonomy): Bacteria > Pseudomonadati > Pseudomonadota > Betaproteobacteria > Burkholderiales > Comamonadaceae > Comamonas > Comamonas sp. UBA7840. The sequence continues at coordinate 44,950 of NZ_DLTI01000034.1, forward strand.
CCAGCGTCAGCGGGGCCTGGATATCAAATGCCGGCGGCGACTCGATCACATCGGTGATGCAAAAGCGGTCCACGCGCTGCACGGGCACACTTTTTTCGGCAGCGGGCACCCCCAGCTTGCCCGTTAATGGTGCATAACTGGGGCGCGCCAGCAAATAGCCTTGCACCAAATGAATGCCCAGCGAGCGGCAAAACGCCACATCTTCGGTGCGCTCCAAGCCCTCGGCAATCACGGTTGCGCCCAAGCGCTCGGCCATCGACACCAGCGCTTCCAGCAGCACCGAGCGCACCCGGCTGCCCCGCGCTTCGTGCACCAGCCCCCGGTCGACCTTGATGTAGTCAGAGCGCACCATGCCCAGCACCGACAGGCAGTTAAAGCCTGCGCCCATATCGTCCAGCGCAATGCGCAGCCCCTGACGGCGCAGGTCATCACAGCGCTGTGCCAGCCCGGCAGGGTCGACTTTTTCACTCTCCACCACTTCAATCACCAACTCCTGGTGGCCAATGCCCCAGTCACTCAGCCACTGCACAAACTGCGCGGGCCAGTGGGGCTGCATGAGCGTGGACGGCAGCACGTTCAAGAACAAGGTCATGCCCGGCTCCAAATCTGCGGCCTTGCGCTGCAAGGCTTTTTGCTGCAACGCAATATCCAGCGCATCCAGCCGCCCCAGGTGGCGCGCCAAGGTGAAGGTTTCATAGCCACTGAGCAATGCCCCGTCCGGGGTGCGCAAGCGGCACAGCGCCTCTTGGGCATGGATGCGCCCGCCATCCGCCAAATCGATGATGGGCTGAAAGTGCACGTCCACATATTTTTCGATGCCGCTTTGCAGCCACGGGTAGCGCAGGCGCGTCAACAGCACCATGAACGGCACGGCGTTATCCAGCAGCAGGGCGGGCGACTGCTGCGCGGCCACCTGCACTATGGCCACCAGCGTCAAGGCCAGCACTTGCTCGTCCACGTCTTGCGCCAGTTGCTGCATCAGCGCCAGCACAGCGTCTGGGTGTGGCAGCTTGAACACCCACACATTACGCCCCATGCGCATGCCCTGCAAACACTCCCAGCCAGGGGGAATGTGGTGTCCTTCGTATTTGAGCAATAACTCCATGGTGCTTGTCCCGCTCATTCGCTTGTATAAAAAAGTAACAAGCAATAAGCACACCATATCGCTGCACAAAAACAAGAGCGGCTAGCGTTGGATAAACAGGCTTTTCAGCACTAAAACAGTTTGAAAATATTTGCTGATCTGCGCTAGCCGCTCTTCTTTCAGAAGCAAGCAGCGTTCAAGGTTTTTTGCGTGCCCGGGGGTGGGCCTGCTCATAGGCCTGGGCCAAGTGCTGAAAATCCAACCGCGTATAGATTTGCGTGGTGGAGATGTTGGCGTGCCCCAGCAGCTCTTGCACCGCACGCAAATCGCCACTGGACTGCAGCACATGGCTGGCAAACGAATGGCGCAGCACGTGCGGGTGCACGGCCACCGGCAGGCCCGCTTGCTGGCTGCGCTGGCGCAAACGCAGCCACACCATCTGCGGCGTAATGCGCGCACCGCGCGCGCCCACAAACAGCGCAGGCTCGGCCCACTGCACGCCAAACCGGCTGGCGCGCAACGCCAACCAGCGTTGCAGCGCAGCTTTGGCGGGCGCCCCCACGGGCACACTGCGGCGCTTGCCGCCTTTGCCTGTCACATGCACCAAACCCGCCTGCAGATCCAGCCAGCCCAGCCCAGAGCCCGCTTGCACGTCCAGATGGGCCAACTCACTCACGCGCAAGCCACTGCTGTAGAGCAGCTCGGTCATGGCGGCATCGCGCGCTTCTTCCCACGGGTCTGCCGCAGCATTCACAAATGCGGCCAGCTGCACGGCCGCGTCCACACCCAGGGCTTTGGGCAAGGGTTTGGAAGTTTTCGGGGCGCGAATGCCCTCCACCGGATTGCGCTCTACCCAGCCCTGCCACGCCGCCCATTTAAAAAAACCACGCCAACACGACAGCCACAGCGCAATACTGCGCCCGTGGCGGCCTTTGGCATGCAAAGCAGCCACAAAACGGCGTATCTGCGGAGGTTGCAGAGCCAGCACCTCGTGCCCGGCTTGCGCAGCCATGGCCTGCAATTGCTGCAGGCCTTCGGTGTAGATGGCCACCGTGCGCGGGGCCAAGCGCCGCTCACTGGCGACATGCTGCAGATAGGCCTGCAGCTGTGGCGCAAGTGCAACCGCGTCTGGCATGTCAATGCTCGCGCCTAAGCGCCCATTAATTGCCCGAGGGCATCACGCGCAGACGCCCCAGCGCGGCGCTGGCCTGCTCGGCAATGCGCGAGAGGAATTCCGTGCCCATGGTGGCATCAAAACGCAGCGGATCGGGCGAGCCCAACACCAGCAGACCGAAAGCGGGGCTTTGGCTGTCGTTGGGGCCTTCGCGCAGCGTCAGCAGTGCCATGGACTGCACTTCGTTGGGGTTGGGCAGCCACGCGGTGGGCTCAAAACCGAGGTTGGGGCCGCAAAACGGCATGGTCAGCGAGGTGGCAAACGACTTGGCATCTTCGCTCACGCCCATGGTGAACAACTGGCCCACATAAGGCCCAGCCACATCCCACACACGGATGCCGACTTGCGGCACATCGAATTCTTTTTGAATGCCTTCAGCAATGGCGCGGGGCAGTTGGCGCACGTCTTGCACCGCAGCCAAATTGCAGCTCCAGCGGTGGATTTTGTGTGCAATGGCGGAGTTTTCACTGCTGTTGCGCACCATTTCCATGATGCGGCCTTCCAGGCCCTTGATTTTGTCGCGCAGCATTTCTGCCTGGCGCTCTTGCAAGCTCACAGCGCGCTGGCCGTGACCGCTGCTCAGGTGCACGGCCGTCAGCATTTCTGCATGGCGCTCAAAAAACTCTGGATGTTGCAGCAGGTACTCGGCAATGCTGGCTTCATTCATGGCGGGTGTTTCAATGCTGTTCATAGTTCTTCGGGAATGTGTATCTGACCTTCAAACACCGTGGTGGCAGGCCCCGTCATCATGACAGCGTCTTGCGCGCCCCCCGTCCATTCAATGGTCAGCAGACCCCCGCAAGTATGCACGTCTACGCGGTGGTCCAGCACCCCCAAAAGGATACCGGCAACCACTGCCGCGCATGCTCCCGTGCCGCAGGCCAGTGTTTCACCGGCGCCGCGCTCGTACACGCGCAGCTTGACTGCAGTGCGCGAGAGCACCTGCATAAAGCCTGCATTCACGCGCTGTGGAAAGCGTAGATGGTGCTCGATCTGTGGGCCGACGATGGCCACAGGGGCTGCTTCCACATCCTCCACCAGTTGCACCGCATGCGGGTTGCCCATGGACACGGCCACCACCTGCACCTGGTCGAGCGGCGCAGGGCCTTGCAAGGCCAAGGGCCACACCAGCGCTTGGGACTGGCGCTGTTGCGGCAGGCCCGATGCATCAAACGGCACGCGCGCTGGCTCCAGCACGGGCGCTCCCATGTTCACCGTGACGCGGCCATCCGCGGTGAGCTGGGGGGCAATCACCCCCGCTTGGGTCTGTACGCGAATCTCGGTCTTGGGCGTCAAGCCTTTGTCATGCACATAACGTGCAAAACAGCGTGCGCCGTTGCCGCACTGCTCCACCTCACCGCCATCGGCGTTGTGGATGACATATTCAAAATCCACCCCTGGCGCGGGGGAAGGGCGCACCGTCAAAATTTGGTCGGCCCCCACCCCAAAGTGGCGATCCGCCAGAAAACGGTAGTGCGCAGGCGTCAGGCCCAAGCGCCCCTGGGTCTCGTCCAGCACGACAAAGTCGTTGCCAGCGCCTTGCATTTTGGTGAATCGAACTTGCATAAGCAGTGCACAAAGAGCAAAGCCCAAAGCTTAGACCTTTTTTCCACGCTGCCGCACAAACTGGTGCTGCCTGTGTGCCCCGTGCGCAGATATTTTCTGCGGTGACACAGCAGCACTAAAAAATAAAAGCATAGCTAACAGCGCTTGATAAGTCTGCCTCAAACGCTTATTTGACACTGATAAAAAAAGACCGGCAGATGCCGGTCTTTGCACACAAACCTTGGAGCGATGCGCTATTTACATATTGATCTTGCTGATCTTGCTGCCATTGACCGAGACGCCGGCCTCCAGGCCCGTGTTATTCAACACATAGCTGCTGACGGGGGCATTGGCTGTGGTGGTGTCAATCGTGCCATTGGCGCCAGCCCTGCCCACCGCCACGTTGGCATCGGCACCTACCGACCAGCCATCGCTCTTGACGAATTTGTCATACGCATCTTGCGCGCTGAACACATAAATCACCGCTTTGGATTGACCGCCAGCCTGCCAGCCAATCGACGCTGCGGTGGTGCTGTAGTAGCCACGTGTGGTGCCGTTGGAGCGCAGCACGCACTTGCCGTGTTCTGCGCCAATCACAAAGCTGCCGCCGATCACCGCAGGGCACACCAGCACGCCCCTGGACTTGGCCACCAGCTCACGGGTGCCAGGCATGGCGCTGTACAAACGGTTCAGCGCTGCGGTCGACTGCGACTCCAGTTCAGCGCGGCTGCTGGGTGCCGAGCCCTTGCCCTGGGTGTTGCCAGTCGAAGTGCAGCCCGCCATCACCAGTGCAGCGGCCACCGCGCCAGAAGCCCAAACCACAGAACGCACAGAGAAAGTCTTTTGCATAGTCAGAACCCTCGAAAAAGTATGAATAAGCACATGCACAAGCTGCAAGACAGCAGCTGTGGCGCGTGGCTGAAAATCATCCTAGAGGGCTTGTCCACCCACGCCAACCCTGTTCAAACAGGTCTGGCCCCAGACCTACAGCAAACGTCAGATGCGCCTGCCCTCTGCATGCGCCGGTGCCCCACAAGCCAGTGGACTGCAACCGTTTCTCCCTGTTTTCCCACGGATTGAAAAAGCATTTTTTGTTTTACCCTGTGGCCTTATGAGCTTCTGGAAACACTTCTACCATCCCCATGCGGCCATGGTGCTGCTGCGCGTCACCTTGGCAGTGCTGATGCTGTTTCACGGCTGGGCCAAGATCACCAACGGTATCGGTGGCATTGAGAGCATGCTGATCAAAGCAGGCTTGCCCGGCTTTTTGGCCTATGCGGTGTTTCTGGGCGAAGTGGTGGCTCCGCTGTTTTTGCTGGTGGGGCTGTATGTGGTGCCTGCGGCACTGGTCGTGGCCATGAACATGCTGGTGGCCTTGGTGCTGGTGCACACCAATCACTTTTTGCAGCTGAGCAAATCGGGCGGCTGGGCGCTGGAGTTGCAGGCTTTTTTCTTGGTGACGGCCTTGGTCGTTGCCATGGGACACAGCAAGAGCAAATAGCCCCCAGCAGCTTCTGCGGCACCCGGCGCATGCATGCCCTAAGAAATGAAACATGAAAAAAGGCGCGAATTCCGCGCCTTTTTTCGTGGGGGCACAAGGCGCCTACAACCAGGTACGCCCCGCACTCGGACAATCAAGCGTTGCTTAAAAGCGCTCCCAAGGCATGAGGTAGCGCCACTGGCCTTCATCCAGTTTGGCCATGGAGATACGTCCCACGCGCAGGCGCTTGAGGCCCACCAGCTTCAACCCCACACCCCGGCACATAGCATCAATCTCTTCGGGGAAGATGCCTTTGAGGGCAAAACGCAGGCGGTTATCGCTTTGCCAGCTCACCTTGGTGCGTGGCAGGCGCTTGCCCGCGATGGCCGTGCCGTTGCACAGGCACTCCAACCCCTCCGCATCCAGACTGCCTTGCACATGGGCGATGCACTCCTGCTCGATATACAGCGCATCGTCTGTCAGCTTGCGCGCAATCCGGCGGTCTTGGGTCAGCACTGTCAGGCCGCTGGCGGGCACAGGCAGTGGCTCCAGGCACTCCAGATTCTGAAAATGCTTTTGCAGCATGCGAATCGGGGCCGGCGTATCGCCTTGGTGCCAGTTCTCGGGGGTGAGTAAATCCAAAGCATTGAGCTTGCCTGCGGCTTGCACCGAGTAGCCCGCAGGCTTGTGCAGCAAGATGGTGACAGGCGGAACATGCTCGGCCTTGGCACCTGCGGCCACGGTAATTACTTGCTGGGGCAGCACGCGGGCACCAGGGTGTTCCACGGTCACGCCGTCTATTTGGACGGCGCCGTTTTCAATATACAGCTCTGCTTCGGCGCGCGAGCAGGCCAGTTGCTCCGCCAGTCGCTTGGAGAGACGGACGCTGTTGTCGTTGTTCTTGGGGTGTTCAGTCGGTGACATGCAGCAAGCCTAAAGCACGAATGCGTTCCACGTGCGCAATCAGGCTTCTTTCCGCCAGTTTCCACAGGTTTTGCGGCGTGTCGGCATAAGCCAGCGCCACCCAGTCTTGCGGGCTGCCATCCGGCTGCGCCCGCATGGCTGCCATCACCTTGGCCTCGCGCGCCAACCGGTGGGCTTTGAGCTTGGCAATCACCTGGCGTGCATGGCCCAGCACATAGCCATGGGCGGGCAGGACAAACTCCACCCCTTCGGCGTGGCACAAGGTAGCCAGTTTGTCGAGGCTGTCAATGTAGTCACGCATATTGCCGTCGGGCGTGTCGATGATGGGGGTGCTGCCGTTCAAGATGTGGTCGCCACTGAACAGCAGCGCATCTTCTTGCAGCAGCAGGCACAGGTGGTTGGCTGCATGCCCCGGCGTGTATATGGCGCGCAAGGTGTGCGTCACATTCACAATGTTTTCGGCCTCTAGGGCTTGTGCAGCAAGCGTCAGTTGCTCTCCATCTTGAAGCACCACATCCGGCACAAAGTGGCTGTTGGCCCGCGCCGTGGGGGCCGAAGGCAGGCCATAAATCAGCGGCTTGGGCAAACCGCGCTGCACACACAGCGCCTGCAGCAAGAAAGCGCCGGGGGAATGGTCCGCGTGCGAGTGCGTGCAGACAATGTGGCGCACATCACCGCCTGCCGCTTCCAGCAGCCGCGCCACATGGCCGGCATCGGCAGGGCCGGGGTCGATGGCGATATAGCCCGTGGCAGGCTCACCCACCAAATAGCTGTTGGTGCCGGGGCCGGTCATGACGTTGGCGTTTGGTGCGGTCAGACGCAGCACGTTCTTGCGCAGCGGCACAGCGCGCTCGGTTTGCCACGCCAGCTCGTGCACCACCTGCCCATCGGGGCTGACCATGGCCGCCTCACCGTAGGCCGCATCGCTGTCGAGCAAGGAGCGCTCCTTGCCGTTTTCCAGCGCAAAGCGCGGCGCAAACTTCCACAGCGGGCCTTGGGCAACCGCCGCCAAAATGGCATCCACACTGGGGAACTGGGCCAAATACGTCAACGTGCGCACGGTGGGCAGCATCATGGGCATTTGCCGGGCTTTGTGCGCTGCCAGTGCCTGTTGCGGCTCTACCCAGACGGCTTCAAACTGCTCGCTGTTATCGGGCTCCGGCGTTTGCCCGTGCGGCATGCGGGCCACAAAAAACGGCACGGCAAAACGTTTGGGCAAATGCGGTGGGGCGGTGAAATGCCCCACTTGCCACAGCGCCGCCGCATCCAGCTTGAGCCCCTGGGCTGCCAGCTGGGGCCACAAGGCCGTGCTGCGGTCCAGCCCCTGCACCGCCGCAGGATCTACGGCTGCACCCTGCGCGTTCACCGCCAGCAGCACGCCCATCTCCTCCAGCGTTTCGCGCAAGGCTGCCACCGCGGCCGTGCGCATTGTGTCGTCCATATCGGCACGAAACTGCACCACATCGTGGCCTGCTGCGGCATCCTGGGCCTCAATCCCGCCACCGGGGAAGACATACATGCCAGGCGCGAAGCTGGCGCGCTCGGAGCGCCGAGAGATCAGCACTTCCCACCCGCCTGGTGCGCGGTCACGCAACAGCAGCAAAGTGGCCGCCAGCAAGGGCTGGGGCGGTGTGCACTGGGGATACAGGTATTGGTCAGAACGCAGCATGGGCCGCATTATTAATGCAGCCTTTGCCATCCTGCTGTCGCATCGGAGCAGGGCGCTGCCCATAAAAAAGGCTGGGTGCACGCACCCAGCCTTGGAAAGGCTGTAAGTGTGAAGTTCGCCGATAAGCCGGATTCTGTGCACAGCGGTTGCCCGCTGCGTGACTGCCATTACTCTGGGCCAGGAGTCGCCCCACTGGCTCGATGCTACCTACCCGCACACTCCGGGGGCCCCGTCAACGTGTGCCTACTTGGTATTGCTGCGCGTAGAGATTGCCCGTTTCACCCTGTCCGGTCTACCCTTGCGGGCACTCCTGACAGACTACGTCTCTGTTGCTCTGATCCTCACCTCACGGTGGACAGCTGTTAGCTGCTACGCTGCCCTATGCAGTCCGGACGTTCCTCCAGTGCCGTGTTTCCACGATCGCACCAGCGGCAGTCTGGCGAACTTCACGGGCGCAATTATCGTCCATGCCCCCGCAGTTTTCAGCGAAGTTCGGAAAGAACCCGAATGTCGTAGACGATCACGGCCATCAAGCCCAGCACTCCCAGCATCATGAGCACACCGCCAAAACGCGAGTCGCGGTACGAAAAGCCCACCAGCAAGGCCACGCACACGGCCGTCATGGCAGCCATATTGAAGTGCAAAAGTGACATAAAGAACTTCCCTTCTCTTTGAATTCTGTTTTGGAATGCATCAAAGTATCAACGATCACTGCCGCCATTTGAAGCAGCCCACAATGGCCCAATGAAACACTGCGCTTATCCGTGCCGTCCATATGCATATGGCGATACGTTGGAACAAGTGCGACAAAATGCCACCATCCGCACTCATTTCCGCCAAGGAGACGCCATGAAATTTGACAACGTCCTGCAGACCATTGGTAACACCCCCATCATCCGCATGAACCGCATTTTTGGCGCGGGCGCCAATGTCTGGATCAAGTCCGAACGCGGCAATCCCGGCGGCTCCATCAAAGACCGGATTGCCCTGTCGATGGTCGAAGCCGCTGAAAAGTCGGGCGCCCTGAAACCCGGCGGCGTCATCATTGAGCCCACCAGCGGCAACACCGGCGTAGGCCTGGCACTGGTGGCTGCCGTCAAAGGCTACCAACTGATTTTGGTGATGCCCGAAAGCATGTCGATCGAGCGCCGCCGCCTGATGCTGGCCTACGGCGCGAAATTCGATTTAACACCCAAAGAAAAAGGCATGAAGGGCGCGATTGCCCGCGCCGAAGAGCTGGCCGCGCAAACGCCCGGCGCCTGGGTGCCGCAGCAGTTTGAAAATCCCGCCAACGTGGCGGTGCATGAGGCCACTACGGCGCAAGAAATTCTGGCCGACTTCCCCGACGGGCTGGACGTGCTGATCACCGGCGTAGGCACGGGTGGCCACCTGTCGGGCGTGGCCAAGGTGCTCAAGTCCCAGTTCCCGCACCTGAAGGTGTATGCGGTAGAGCCTGCCGCTTCGCCCGTGATTTCAGGCGGCGCCCCGGCGCCCCACCCTATCCAAGGCATTGGTGCAGGCTTTATTCCCAAGAATTTGGATGTGAGTTTGCTGGACGGCGTGATTCAGGTGGAAGGCGAGCCCGCGCGCGAATATGCACGCCGCGCGGCCGCGCAAGAAGGGCTGCTGGTGGGTATTTCCTCCGGCGCGACGTTGGCAGCCATTGCGCAAAAACTGCCCGAGCTGCCCCCCGGTGCCAAGGTGCTGGGCTTTGCCTACGACACGGGCGAGCGCTATTTGTCGGTGGAAGGCTTTTTGCCCGGCGCTTAAACCGCTAGCCGCCCCACGCCCAGCCGCTGCGCGCAAGCCCAGCGGCTTTTTATTTGCAGCGCGAACTGCGCTTGCGCAACACCCTGATGGGGCAACCGCGCCATGCGGGCCCGCCGATAAAAAGCAACAAAACACCTTCTAACCCTTATCAGTATTGCGCCAACAGCTATCAATTTAAGCACCTATTGCCCGCGCTGCGCACAGGTCATGCCACTGGCCTACCATCGCCAGGGCAAGGAGAGTTGCCATCTTGTTTCGCTTTTTTGAAAACCGTATCCCCCCCTACCCTGCGGCCGAGCCCCAACAGCCCCCCGCAGGTTTTGCTGCTTTTTTGTGGTCCTGTACGCGCGGCATGCGCGGCTGGATTGTGCTGCTGACGCTAACCAGCGCCGCCCTGTCCGTCTACGAAGCATTTTTGTTTGCCGTGATGAGCCAGGTCGTGGACTGGCTGGCTACCACGCCCGTGGCGGACTTCTGGCAGCAGCAACGCGGCAGCATGCTCGGTATAGCGGCCATCTTGCTGGGCAGCATTGGGCTGCTGGCCCTGCACACCATGGTCATGCACCAGGTGCTGGCCATCAATTTTCCGATGCGCATGCGCTGGGTGTTCCACCGCCTCATGCTGGGGCAAAGCATGTCGTTTTATGCGGACGAATTTGCGGGCCGCATCACCACCAAAATCATGCAAACCGCACTGGCCGTGCGCGAGGTGATTTTCATTGTGGTGGATGTGCTGGTCGGCGTGGCCGTGTACTTCATCAGCATCTTGCTGCTGGCCGGCAGTTTTGATGCCTATTTGCTGCTGCCCTTTGGCATTTGGCTGCTGTGCTACGCCGCAGCATGCTGGTATTTTGTGCCGCGCCTGGGAGCGATTGGCAAAGCGCAGGCCGATGCGCGCTCGCTGATGACGGGCCGCGTCACCGATGCCTATACCAACATCACCACCGTCAAACTGTTTGCCCACACCCGCCGCGAAGCCGAATACGCACGCAGTGCGATGGACGACTTTAAAAAAACGGGCTATGCGCAAATGCGCCTGGTCAGCCTGTTTGAGCTGAGCAACCACACCCTCATCACCTTGCTGATACTGAGCAGCGCCAGCACCGCCTTGTGGCTGTGGACGCAAGGCCAGGTGGGCGCCGGCGTGGTGGCTGCCGTGATTGCCATGGCACTGCGCATTGCGGGCTACTCGCACTGGGTGATGTGGCAGATGACGGGCTTGTTCGAGAACGTGGGCACCATCCAGGACGGCATTACCACGCTGACCAAGCCGCGCACTATTACCGACGCCCCCAACGCCCAGCCTTTGCGCGTCACGCAAGGGGCGATTGCCTTTGAAAACCTGAGCTTTGGCTACAAAGACGGTGGCAAAAAAGTCATCGATGGGCTGAACCTGCAGATTCGCCCGGGCGAGCGCATTGGCCTGATTGGCCGCTCAGGCGCCGGCAAATCCACCCTGGTGAACCTGCTGCTGCGCTTTCATGAGCTGCAAAGCGGGCGCATCACCATCGACGGGCAAGACATCACCCAGGTCACGCAAGACAGCCTGCGCGGCGCCATTGGCATGGTGACGCAGGACACCTCGCTGCTGCACCGCAGCATGCGCGAGAACATCTTGTATGGCCGACCCGACGCCACCGAGGAGCAAATGCGTGCCGCCGCCGAACGCGCCGAGGCGGCCGAGTTCATCGACAGCCTGACTGACCGCCATGGCCGCAGCGGCTACGACGCCCAGGTGGGCGAGCGCGGTGTCAAGCTGTCGGGCGGCCAGCGCCAGCGCGTAGCGATTGCGCGTGTAATGCTCAAAGACGCGCCCATCTTGCTGCTGGACGAAGCCACCAGCGCGCTGGACAGCGAGGTCGAAGCTGCCATCCAGCACAGCCTGGACAGCTTGATGCAAGGCAAGACCGTGATTGCGATTGCCCACCGCCTGTCCACCATCGCAGCCATGGATCGCCTGATCGTGATGGACAAGGGCCACATCGTGGAAGAAGGCAGCCACCAGCAACTGCTGCAACTGGGCGGCATCTACGCCAAGCTGTGGGCGCACCAAAGCGGCGGTTTTTTGAGTGAACCCGGCGAGGGTCTGCTCTAAGCCCATGCGGGGATTGATGCAACGCAAACACTGCATCAATCCCTGTTGCGTGGCCGATAAACGGCACATTGCTTAGACCCGGTCTACCTAGCATGTGAGTCCGTTTGCGTGGGGCCTATCGCCGCCACGCAGACACAAGGACTCATACCTAGGAAGCCCTATGCACGCCACCATCGAACGCCCGCAGGCATCACACACCAGCGTTCCCGCGCAGCGCACCACGCCCTCCACACCCCGCACCCCACCGCCTTCCCCAGCTGCTTTCACACCAGCACAGCGCAGCATTGCGCCCCCGCCCATGGAGGCCTTGCGCGATGAGGAGTTTGTGGTGCCTGAGAGCGAATTGCTCATGTCCACCACGGACCAGGCAGGCCGCATCACCCACTGCAACGCCGCTTTCATCCACGTCAGCGGCTTCAGCACGGAGGAGTTGATGGACCAGCCCCACAACATCGTGCGCCACCCGGATATGCCTGCCGAAGCATTCAAGGATTTGTGGGCCACGATTGGCCACGGCCGCGCCTGGTCGGGCCTGGTCAAAAACCGCCGTAAAGATGGGCGCTACTACTGGGTGCGCGCCTACGTCACGCCCATCATGGAGGGGCGCAAACCCATTGGCTATATGTCGGTGCGCGTTAAGCCCTCCGAAGGCGAAGTACGTGCAGCCAGTGCGCTGTATGAAAGTTTGCGCAACGGCACCCAAGGCAATAAGTACCTGCATGCCGGAAGGGTGCGCCAACGGGGGCTGATGAACCAGCTGGGCAAGCTGCAACGCGCCTGCTTCACACAACGGCTGATGGCCTTGCTGGCACCGTTGTTGTTAGTAGCGCTGCTGTTTCCGCTGATGGGCTGGCATGCAGGCTGGCAAATCGGTGTGCAAGCAGCGCTACTGTTGGCTTTAACAGGCTTGGTGCTGTATCGCCAGCATATCCGCGTGACCCACCCCTTCCAGGACGTAGCTGCATTGGCGCGTGATATTGCAGGCTGCAAGCTTGACGGCCCTTTGCCTGCCTATTTAGGCCGCCACCCCATGGCGTTTTTGCTGGAGCGGCTCAAGCAAGTGCACATCAATTTGCGTGCGGTGGTGGGCGATGCACGGCATGAAATTGAAGGCTTTGCGATGCTGTCGCGCAACCTCACGCAAGGCGCGATCAATCTGGCAAGCCGCACCGACCGGCAAGCCCAGGATTTGCAGGAAACCGCCGCAGCCCTGGAAGAAATTTCCGCCACCGTCGCCAATGCCCAGCAAGCCACAGAAGAGGTGAAAAACCACAGCGAACAAAGCGCACAGCTGGCCGTGCAAGGCGGCAGGGCGATGGAAGAAGTCAGCACCTTGGTGCAAGATATGCACCAGTCATCGCAGCAAATGGGGCAAATTGTCTCGACGATTGAAAGCATCGCTTTTCAGACCAACATCTTGGCGCTCAATGCCGCCGTGGAAGCTGCGCGAGCCGGTGAGCAGGGCCGTGGCTTTGCCGTGGTGGCCGGCGAAGTGCGCACCCTGGCGCAAAACAGCGCCAAAGCCGCAGGTGAAATCCGCAACCTGATTGCCGCCACCAGCAACCAGATGGACCAAAGCGCACGCCACATGCAGCACGCCGGGGAGACCATCAAGCAAGCCGTTTCCTCGGTCACCCAGGTCAGCGCATTGATCCACAGCGTTGTCACCGCCACGCGGGAGCAAACCGTGGGCGTGGCCCAGGTCAATGATGCGCTGAACGATTTGGATGCCGTCACGCAGGACAACGCCCGCCTGGCCGAAGAGTCGGCCCACTCGGCCCAGGACATGAACACCAATGCAGGCATCTTGCGCCGCACCTTGGAAGTGTTTCGCATGTGATGCCGCCCCAGCCCAGCTTTAAAGCAAGCCACCTGCGGGTGGCTTTTTTGATAGCTGCCTGCGCTTGTTTTATCTAGGCTTCAGATAGAAAAGCATTCGAAATTCAAACAGAACAAGCGCAAGCAGCTCTTATTTTTTGATGCAGCCATGAGCGGCATCCAGCGCCACGCCTTAGCTTGCAAGGCAGATCTGCGCAGTTGTTGATGGACAGGCTAGACAAAACCGCGTGCCGCTTTTTAAGGTCGCTGCCTTCACTTCACTTTGTGCAGCATTTATGAACGCCACCACCACCTTGCCCGAGTACCTGATGATCTTTGGCGAAGAAGGCCCTGTGACCGTGGAAGTCCACGGCACCGACGGCCCCCTGGCCTTGCCAGCACGCCGCATCTGCGCCGAAGACATTGCCTGGCTGGTCAGCCTGGATGGCCAGCACCTGCGCACCGAGATGGCTTTTGACAGCCACATCCGGACATTGCTGCGCTGTGAGCTGCTTCCCGCACAGCAATGCATTCGGCTGCACGTGCAGTAAGCAGCCTTATTCCAGCCCAATGCCCTGCACAATGTCTTTTTCTTGCGCAAACGCCTGTTTGGCAAAGGCCGCATAGGCTTGGTGATCGCGGTAATCCGTGCGAATGCCGTAATTGCGCACCACCTGCTGAAAGGCCGGGTCTTGCATGGCGGTTTTGATGGCCTGGTCCAACTTTTTCACCACATCCAAGGGCATGCCCTTGGGCCCAGCAATGCCCAACGGCGAAGGCACATCAAATTCATAGCCCGCTTCGCGGAAGGTAGGCACATTGGCAAAGGCTTCGGGGCGGCGATCAGCCGCCGTGGCCAGCGCACGCACCTTGCCCGCTTGCACCTGCGGCAAGATGCTGTTGGCAAAAATAGCGGAAGTGATGTGCCCACCCGACAGCGCATTGATGGCCTCGGCATCCCCCTTGAAGGGAGCGTGGTTGAGTGTGATGCCGGTCTTTTTCTCCAGCAACGCCATCGCCACATGGTTGGCGGTGAATTTACCCGGCGTGCCGTAGCTCATCTGCCCCGGATTTTTCTTGGCCCACGCCACATAGTCTTGCACCGTCTGAATCGACGAATCGCTGGGCACCGTCAAAATAAAGTCGTAGGTCATGAAGGTGGCGATATAGGTCAAATCGCGCACCGGGTCATAAGCCACTTTCTGGATGTAGGGCTGGCGGAAAATGCCCACGGGCGCCAGCGTCAGGCGATAGCCATCGGGCCTGGCCGTCAGCATATCGACCACGCCCATTGCACCGGCCGCACCCGCCTTGTTTTCCACCACCACGTTTTGCCCCAAAGCTTTCCCCATACCCAGCCCCAAGGCACGCGCAATCACATCGGTCACCCCGCCGGGGCCATACGGCACGATGAGCGTGATGGGTTTGTTCGGGAAGGTTTCGCTTTGGGCGTGCACAGCGCCTGCTGCCAGGCTCGCCGCCATCGCCACCACGCCCCACATCCAAGCACGTCGCTGCATATCTGCCTCCTGATGTTTACCGTTGCACAGAGCTTCAATCTAAAAGGCATTGCACCGACCGCACTGCGGGTCTGCCCCCATATGTGCGCGATTTAGGGCAAACCACATCGTGCACCGCAACACAGACCCCCAAGGCGGCATGCCACGGGGCTTTGCACTGCATGCACCGGCTGCCGGCCTCTGCCGTCTAGCGCCCAATGCGTCATGCAGGAGACAGCTGGCGCACAGCGCATTGCGCCCAAGGGCCACCTGTTGCCAGGTCATCACCTGGCCCACGGCCTCGCTAAGATGCTTGTTTGGTTTTGAATTTTCGGTCTCAGCAGATCCCGTATGCGCATCCTCCACACCTCTGACTGGCACCTTGGCCAGAACTTCATGAACCACAGCCGCGAGCGCGAGCATGCTGTCTTGATCGACTGGGTGCTGGAGCAGGTCGAGGCACATGCGGTGGATGCCGTGCTGATTGCAGGTGATATTTTTGACACCGGCACCCCGCCCAGCTACGCCCGCGCCTTGTACTACCGCTTGATTGCGCAACTGCACCAGCTCAAAGTGGCCTTGCTGCTGCTGGGCGGCAACCACGACTCCGTCAGCGTGCTCAGCGAGAGCTTGCCCCTGCTGCACCACTTGAACACCTCCGTCATCGCTGCCACCGGTGACGCGGCCCAGCATGTGATCACCTTGCCAGTAAGAGGCAGCACGCAGCCCGGTTGCATTGTGTGTGCACTGCCTTTTATCCGGCCACGCGATGTGCTCACCAGCCAGGCCGGGCAAAGCGCTGAAGACAAACAGCGCAACCTACAAAGTGCCATCCAAGACACCTACGCCCAAGTGTTTGCGGCAGCGCAAGCCCTGCAAGCGCAGCTCCAAACAGCGCATGGCACACGCGTACCGATTGTGGTCACCGGCCACCTGACCACGGTAGGTGCCAGCAGCAACGAATCCGTGCGAGAAATTTATGTGGGTGCGCTGGAAGCCTTCCCGACCTCTGCCTTCCCGCCTGCGGACTACATCGCCTTGGGCCACATCCACAAACCACAGAAAGTGGGTGGACTGGAACACATCCGTTACTGCGGCTCACCGATTGCACTGGGGTTTGATGAAGCCAAGCAAACCAAAGAAGTACTGCTGGTCGACTTGAATGCGCACGGCCTGCAAGCCCTCACCCCTTTGGCTACGCCTGTGTGCCAAATTTTGGCTTCGCTCACCGGCAATCTGGCCAGTCTGCCCGTACAGCTGCAGGCCTTGGCAGCACAAAGCAGCGCAGAACACCCTGCGTGGCTGGAAGTGACGGTGCAAGAAGACGACTACCTGCCCGATGTGGCAGCGCGCATCGACGCCATGGCGCAAGGGCTGCCCTTGCAGGTGCTGCGCGTCAAACGCCAGCGCGGCACGGCGATGCCCCAGCTTTTTACCGAGCATGGTGAATCTTTGGAGGCCCTCACCCCCAGCGACGTGTTTGCGCGCAGATTGGCCCAAGAGACGGTGTCTGCCGATGTCCACCAAGCTCTGCACCTCCGCTACCAAGAGGTGCTGGCCAGCGTGCACGCAGGAGATGCCGCATGAAAATTCTGAGCCTGCGCCTGAAGAATCTGAACGCCCTCAAAGGCGAATGGACGATCGATTTTCGCCAGCCACCTTTCCTCGATAACGGCCTGTTTGCCATCACCGGCCCTACGGGGGCTGGTAAATCCACGTTGCTGGATGCCATCTGCTTGGCACTGTACCACCAGACACCGCGCTTAAGCAGTGTGGGCGGTGCCAGCAATGACCTGATGACACGCCATACCGCTGATTGCTTGGCCGAGGTGGAGTTTGAGGTCAAAGGCATTACCTACCGCGCGTTTTGGAGCCAGCGCCGCGCGCGCGACAAAGTCGATGGGGCTTTGCAATCCCCCAAGGTGGAACTGGCCCAGGTGGAGGCGGCCAGTGGTGAAGGGCACATCCTCACCACACACAGCAATGAAAAAATCAAACGCATCGCCGCCATCACAGGGCTAGACTTTGGCCGCTTCACCAAGTCCATGCTGTTGGCACAAGGTGGCTTTGCGGCATTTTTGAATGCCAGCGCCAACGACCGCGCGGAATTGCTGGAAGAGCTGACGGGCACCGAAATCTACGGGCAGATCTCTCAGGCGGTATTTGAGCGTGCACGCGATGCACGCCAAGCGCTGGAAAAGCAGCAAGCGCAGGCCCAGGGCATGCAATTGCTGGATGCCGCCACACGTATGGATCTGGCAACGCAGGCCCACCAGTTGCAAGCGACGCTGGCAGATCTGCAGCAGCAACATGTGCAGTTGCAAGCGATCCACCACTGGCAAAGCCAAACCGCGCGCACCCGCACCGAGGTAGCACAGGCACAGAACGCGCGTTCTGCAGCGCAAGAGGCCTTGGCGCAGGCCAGCGCTGATCTGCAGCGCCTGCAAGCCCACGCCCCCGCCCAAGCGATAGCACCGCTGCATAGCCAATGGCTGCAGGTGCAGCGAGAACATGCCTTGCAGCAAGTGCAAACGCAGCAGTTGCACACGGATGTATTGCAGCACCACTGCCTACATTGGCAGTTGCACGAACACGCCCAGCAACTGAGTGCCCAAACCCAAGATACAGCCCGCAGTGACTGGCAAGCGGCGGTGGATGCACACACTGCAACACAGCACTGGCTGCAAACCCATGCCAGCTACGCGCAGCTGGGGGCAGCCCTCAGTGGCTGGCAGGCGCAGTTGCAGCAGCAACAACAGCTGCAACAACAATGCGCTGTGGCCGTGCAAGAGCTTGCCACCCTGGAGAGCCGAACCCAGCAGTTGCAAGAGCAAGCCCACGTGCAAGCGCAGGCGGCCCAGCAAAGCCAAGCCCAAGTCGATCTCGCTGCCCAACAGCACGCTGCTGTACTGTATGCACAGCAGCAACGCTTGGCCAACCATGGTGGCCAGATACAGCCTCTGCGTGACCACTGGCAAGCCGCACAAGGCAAGCGGCAACACTGGCAGCACTTGCTGGAGCATGCGCAATTGCGCACTCCCTTGTCACAGCAACACACCCAGTGCGCACAGGCCTTGAATGAACGCCAGCAGCGCCTCCCCACGCTGGAACAACAGCTCACCAGCCTGCGCCAGCAGTACGTCGTGCTGCAAGAGCGCGTAAAAGACAAGCAAACCTTGCTGGCGCAAGAGCAGCGCATTCAAAGCCTGCAAGACCATCGCTACGCCCTGCAACCGGGCCACGCGTGCCCGCTGTGTGGATCGCTAGAGCACCCTGCAGTCAGCGCTTATGCGGCGCTGGATATATCCGCTACAGAAATGGCGTTGCGCGACTCCATCGCGCAACGGGATGCCCTGCAGCGCCAGGGTGAGCAGTTGAATGCCGAACTCGCGGGCTTACACGCCGAACTGCGCACGCTGCAAACACAGCACGAAGCGATTGCCCAAGACATTGACCGTTGGGAACAGCGCTGGAACGCACTGCGCAGCGCCAGCAGCACGCCGGTGCTCCCTGAAGCTTGGCAGGATTTGCGCAGCTTGGCGGATGCCCAGCACCATGCCGAACAAGCGGAGCAAGAGCTGCAGCGGATGCTGCATGCCGCCGAAGAAGGCGAGCGACAACTACAAGCCAGCCAAGCCGCATGGCAAGCTGCAATCTTGGCGCAACAACAAGCAGCGTTTGCCCACAGCAGTAGCGTGCAGGCCCTGCAAGCCCTACAAACCGAACATGAGCGCACGACCACGTCACTGGAGGCCTTGCAGCAGCAAGCCCAAGCGCTAGAACACCGTTTGCAAGCCAGCTTGCATGCTTTGGGCTATGCACTGCCCGCAAATGCAGCCACCGACAGTTGGCTGCAAGCACGCCAGCAAGAGGTGCAGCAATGGGCGCAGCAACAGCAGCAACTGCAAACCTTGGAGCGCCGCGTGGAGGTGCTGCGCACCCAGCATGCACAAGCCAATGAAGCAGCCGCGCACTGGCAAGCATGTGCGAAGGCTTTGCCAACCCTGCCCGCCAATGCCCCGTCCAGCCAGGTTCCACCCCCGCACAATTTGGAGGACTGCGCTACGCGCATTGCAGCCACCGCCCAAACCATCTCCCGCTTGCAAGGACAAATCACGCAAGCCGAGCAGCGCGGCTTGCAGCTGCAGCACGCCGTGCAAGAAGCTGAACAGGCATGGCAGCAGGCCTTACAGGCCAGTCCGTTTGCCCATGCAGAAGATTTTGCGGCGGCACTGCTGCCGCAGGAGACGTTCCAGCGCTTGCAAGCGCTCAGCGAACAGTTGCACGCACAGGTGCAGCGTGCGGATACGGTGCTGACCGATGCGCAGCAGCGCTTGGCCACCCTGCAAGCCCAGGCACTGTCCGATGCCACGCCCGAGGCTGTCGTGGCGCACATTGCCCAGATAGACGCCGAGCGTGCGCAATGCACGGAGCAGTTGGGCGCACACCGCGCCCGCTTGCAAGACGATGCGCAACACCGGGCCACACAGCAAGCGTTGCTCGCACAGATGGAGCAGCAAGCCCAAGACAGCGAAATCTGGCAACGTCTGGACGGCCTGATTGGTTCCGCCAAAGGCGACAAATTCCGCAAATTTGCCCAAGGTCTGACGCTGGACCACCTGCTTCATCTGGCCAATCAACACCTGCTGCGCCTGCATGGCCGCTACAGCTTGCAGCGCAAAGCCACGGGGGAGTTGGAGCTGGACATCGTGGACAGCTGGCAAGGCGATGCGGCGCGCGACACGCGCACCCTGTCTGGGGGGGAGTCGTTCTTGGTCAGTCTGGCACTGGCTTTGGCGCTGTCGGACTTGGTCAGCCGCAAAACCTCCATCGACTCGCTGTTCCTCGACGAAGGCTTTGGCACCTTGGATGGTGACACGCTCGAAACCGCTTTGGCGGCCCTCGACAGCTTGAATGCCAGCGGCAAGATGATTGGCATCATCAGCCATGTGGAAGCACTCAAAGAGCGCATTCCCGTGCAAATTCGCGTGGACAAGGCCGGTGGCGTGGGCCACTCCAAGCTGTCTTACTGATCGCGCTGGCGCGCCCAGGTGCGCTCGTGTTTGAGCCACTGCTTCAAGGTGTCGGGATCGTCTTCCAGCGCTTGCAGCAGCTGGCGCAAATAATCCACACCGGCTTGCAGTTGCTGCAGCCGCTCGCGCACCTGCGCCATCAGCTTGGCGGGCTGCAAGCGCTTGGTGGTATCCAGACCAAACTCCCGCGCAAACGATTGGGTACGCGCTTGCACATCGCGCTGCAGGTCGTTCCATTGCTCTTCCAGCATGCGGTTGTAAGGGGCCAAACGTGCATCGCTCAGCTGTGCGAGCTTGGCGGGGTCCATCTGCTCGGCTTCCCACTGCAGCTCCAGCAACTCCATCAAGCGACTGGCTTCATAGGCGATGTTGACCCGCTGCATCAGCGCCGTTTTGCGTGCGCGTTCCACCGGGTCTTGCTCGCGATCGGGGTGCAAGCGGCTGGCCAAACGGCGGTACACCTCCCGCAATGACTGGTTGGCCAATTCAGCCGCCGTCGGCCCCTTGGCTTTTTGGGCTTGCTGCGCTTTGCGTTGCTGGCGCTTGGCGTGGTGCTGCGCTCGGGCTCGCTCGGCCTGTGCCGCTGCAGCTTGCTCTTGGGCTTCCAAGAACTGCGCGACGGCTTCCGAGTCTTGCCAGTCAATGTCGTCACTGGCATTGGCAGCTTGCTCAGCGCTGGGCGCAGCCTGCGCCGCATCGTCTTCGGGCTCCTCGTCCTCTTCAGGGGCGTAGCGGCGTACCAGCTCTTCCATGGCGGCACGCTGTGCCGGTGTATCACTCAGATCGGCCACTTGCTGCGCGGACTCCAGCAAGCAGTTTTCCAGCAACTGGCGCTCCAACTTGGACAGCTTGCGGGCACTTTGCTGGTCCAGGTACAACGCCAAGGCCGCTTGTAGATCCAGGTACCGGGTGCGCAAAGGAACACCATCGCGTGCAAAGCGGGTGCGGCAGGCTTGTACGGCCTCATCCCAGGCCAGCAGCCAAGCTCGCTGCTCCGCAATGCGTTGTACCCAAGCGTTGAAAAGTTGCTGCTGCGCACTGAGAGGTGCTTGGTCAGCGGCTGCGTCGATGCTCAGCAAAGAAGTGGCCACAGTGGGCAAGCAAGAAGAGGCAATCACCGCGCCATTGTGCAGCATGGCTGCTTTCACCGTGCACCACAAGGTGTTGCTTTTTATAAGCGAAATTAGCATCTAGCCCTTATGCAGATTGCGCTGATAGCTCCTGAATTTAAATCCGTGAACACAGCCCCAGCACCCCTGCTACACACTGCGCGATGGGCCGGTTCCCGCTACGATCAGCGGCTTCTTATTGCTTGATCACTACAAGCCATGATTCGCCTCGCAGAACTCAAACTCCCTCTCTCGGCGCTGGAATACCACCCCGAGAACCACACCGAATTCCTTCCCGAAGCCCGTTTGCGCGCTTTGGCCGCAGAACGTCTGGGTATCGCCACCGACGCGATCGCGCAGTTGCACGTGTTCAAGCGCAGCTTTGACGCCCGCCAAAAAGCCGAATTGCTGGCGGTTTACATCGTCGACATCCGCTTGGCCGATGAAAGCCAAGAAGCCGCCTTGCTGGCGCAGTTTGCCGACCACTCGCACGTCAATCCCACGCCCGACATGACTTGGACGCCGGTAGGCCACGCGCCTGCGGATCTGAAACACCGTCCCGTCGTGGTGGGTTTTGGCCCTTGCGGCATGTTTGCTGCGCTGGTGTTGGCACAGATGGGCTTCAAGCCCATCGTGCTGGAGCGCGGCAAAACCGTGCGTGAACGCACCAAAGACACATGGCGCCTGTGGCGCAAGCGCGAACTGACACCCGAATCCAACGTGCAGTTTGGCGAAGGCGGCGCAGGGACGTTCTCGGACGGCAAGCTGTACAGCCAGATCAAAGACCCGCGCTACCTGGGCCGCAAGGTGCTGACCGAATTTGTGACCTATGGTGCGCCCGAAGAAATTTTGTATGCCGCCCACCCCCACATTGGTACGTTCAAGCTGGTCAAGCTGGTGGAAGGCATTCGCGAGGAAATCTGCCGTTTAGGCGGTGAGATTCGCTTTGAGTCCAAGGTGACCGACATCACCATCGAGGGCGAAGGCGATGCGCGCAAGGTGTCTGCGCTGCAGGTCTTGAACCAAGCCACCGGCGACAGCTACACGCTGACGACCGATCAGGTGGTGATGGCACTGGGGCACAGCGCACGCGACACCTTCACCATGTTCTACGAACGTGGCGTGTACATGGAAGCCAAACCGTTTTCGATTGGCTTTCGCATCGAGCATCCGCAAAGCGTGATCGACCAAGCCCGCTGGGGCAAGCATGCAGGCCACCCCTTGTTGGGAGCGGCCGATTACAAGCTGGTGCACCACGCCAAGAATGGCCGCGCGGTCTACAGCTTTTGCATGTGCCCTGGCGGCACCGTGGTGGCAGCGACCAGCGAGCCCGAACGCGTCGTCACCAACGGCATGAGCCAGTACTCGCGTGCCGAGCGCAATGCCAACGCGGGCATGGTGTGTGCGATTGAGCCATCGGACTATCCGCAAGACGCCAAATCGTTTGCATGGGCTTTTGACGGCAAAACTTTCGGCGTGGAAAACCAAGCCCCTGGCAGCTACCACCCGCTGTCAGGCGTGGTGTTCCAGCGCCAGCTGGAGTCCAAAGCCTATCTGCTGGGCGGGCGCAACTACAACGCCCCCGGACAACTGGTGGGCGACTTTGTAGCGGGCAATCCATCGGCCGATGTCGGCGGGGTGCCGCCTTCGTATAAGCCGGGCATCACCTGGGGCAATCTGCACCACGCACTGCCCGCTTTTGCAATTGAAGCCATGCGCGAAGCCCTGCCCGCCTTTGGCAAAAAGATTCGCGGCTACGACATGCACGATGCCGTGCTGACGGGGGTGGAAACTCGCACTTCTTCACCCGTGAAAATTGCGCGCGGCGCCAACTTCCAAAGCGTCAACACCCGAGGCCTCTATCCCGCCGGTGAAGGTGCCAGCTACGCGGGTGGCATTTTGTCTGCGGGTGTAGATGGCATCAAAGTGGGCGAGGCCGTGGCTGCCGCCATCTTGGGGGTGGAAGTGCCCTCTTCGGGCATGCGCAACTCTGGCGCTTACTAAAACGCAAAACGCAAGCACGCACAAGTACGGTGATGCATTACCCCCTCCCCCATCCCTCCCAAGTCTCTGTGGCCGTGCTGGCCATGGGACTGGTGGTGCTGTCGTCCAACATCTTGGTGCAATTTGCCATCAACGACTGGTTAACATGGGGCGCCATCACCTACCCTTTTGCGTTTTTGGTGACCGAACTGGTCAATCGCGCTTTTGGCCCGGCGCAGGCACGCCGCGTGGCATGGTTTGGCTTTGCGGTGGCGGTGGCGGCCTCTGCGGTGCTGGCCCCCGCGCGCATTGCAGCGGCTTCAGGGCTGGCCTTTTTGCTGTCGCAAATGCTGGACATCACCGTGTTTGACCGCCTGCGCCAAAGCCGCTGGTGGCGCGCACCACTGGTGGCCACCGTGCTGGCCGCCATTTTGGACACTTGCGTGTTCTGGGGCGTGGGCTTTGCGGGCGAAGATGTGCCGTGGGTGACTTGGGCGCTGGGCGATCTGGGCGTCAAGCTGGTCATGGCCGTATGCCTGCTGCTGCCTTTTCGGCTGCTGATTGGCAAGCGGGCTACCACCAACGCCCTGCCTCACGCCTAGCTGCGAGCGTTTTTTGACCCTGCAGCCCGGGCACGGAGAGATCAGTACTAACCCGCAACCGCTGCTGCCCAACGCTGGGCTTGCACTGTACAGGTCACAACTGTCATGACTTTTGGCATGGTTGCCTGCAAGCCATTTGCAAGCCTGCGTGAAAAAAAATCCCCATCATGACTGTCTACGCACATGCCATGCTCCAGCAGTTGCTGGCCTGCTGGCGTGACTCACCATGACCGGAGACCAACGTTGACCCCCTCCTCCAACCCGCGCTTGCATATTGCAGTGCTGGGCTGTGGCCTGATGGGCCTGCCCATGGCACGTCGTCTTTTGGCCGCCGGCCATGAGGTGCATGTCTGGAACCGCACCCGCAGCAAGGCCGAGCCTTTGCTGACCGAAGGTGCCTACGTGCATGACACGCCCCGCCAAGCCTGCATCAAGGCGGATTACGTCATCAGCATGCTAGAAAACGGCAAGATCGTGGGCGAAGTGCTGTTCGGCATGGGCCAGGACGCAGCCATCCACGGCATGCGGGAAGGCACGCTGGTGATCGACATGGCCTCCATCCAGCCGCGCGAAGCGCGCGATCACGCGGCCCGCCTTTCCGAGTGCCAATTGCGCCACCTGGATGCACCGGTGTCTGGTGGCACCGTGGGTGCAGAAGCCGGCACCCTGGCCATCATGGTGGGCGGCAAGGCCGAAGATTTTGAAGCCGCCCACCCTATTTTTGCCCCGCTGGGCCGCGCCACCCATGTCGGCCCCCACGGCGCAGGCCAGTTGGCCAAATTGGCCAACCAAATGATTGTGGGCATCAGCATTGGTGCCGTGGCCGAGGCGTTATTGCTGTGCGCCAAAGGCGGCGCTGACCCCGCCAAGGTGCGCGAAGCCATCACCGGCGGGTTTGCCGACAGCCGCATCCTGCAACTGCACGGTCAGCGCATGGTCGAGCGCGACTTCGCGGCGCGCGGCAAGATGACGGTGCAACTCAAAGACATGCGCAATGCCTTGGCGACGGCGCAGGAAATCGGTTTTGACGCCCCCATCACCGCGTTGTTCGAGCAGTTGTATGCCGATGGTGTGGCGCACGGCTTGGGTGAGTTGGACCACAGTGGCCTGTTTGTGGAGCTGGCCAGCCGCAACGCCATGCAATAAAAACCTGTAGCTGCACCCAGGAAAAAGCACGTACTTTCCCGTAGGCCGGAAAAAATTGGTGCATAATTGCGGCTTCGCTTCGTTGCAAGCGACAAAAAGTGGGCTCTTAGCTCAGTTGGTAGAGCAGCGGACTCTTAATCCGTTGGTCGAGTGTTCGAATCACTCAGGGCCCACCACTTTTTTGCTGGTTTGTTTTTCAACAAATTGGCACTTCGGAAACTTCCGAAGGGCTCTTAGCTCAGTTGGTAGAGCAGCGGACTCTTAATCCGTTGGTCGAGTGTTCGAATCACTCAGGGCCCACCAAATTTTCTTTCACTGCGTTGTGCATTGATTTTCCCGTTCAAGGGCTCTTAGCTCAGCTGGTAGAGCAGCGGACTCTTAATCCGTTGGTCGAGTGTTCGAATCACTCAGGGCCCACCACACAAAACCCGTCTTGGTAACAAGGCGGGTTTTTTTTGCCTGTACGCACCAAAAACAATAGCTGGCAGCGCTTGATCAACAACACATTCCCATAGGAAAGCACTGGAAATCATTAACAGAAAAGCGCCAGCAGCTATATTTTTCAATAACCCCATGCGCGACAGACACAAAAAAACCGGCATAAAGCCGGTTTTTTTGTGAGGCACCTGCAGCCTTTTCAGACTGCTGGAATGCCGTGCTTAACGGTCGCGCGAGAAGGTCTTGCGACGCTCGCCACCGAAGCCGCCGCGTTCGTCACGGCCACCCAAAGGCTTGGCTTCACGACGAGGTGCACCACCGAAACCGCCGCGATCGCCACGGTCTTCGAAGCGAGGACGATCACCACCGCCGCCGAAGCTGCGGGCTTCGCGCTGGGGGCGGTCACCACCACCAAAGCTGCGCTGCTCACGCTCGCCGCCACCGAAGCGGGGACGGTCACCACCGCCAAAGCCACCGCGCTCGGGACGATCACCAAACGCAGGCTTGCGATCCGCAAAACCACCTTCGCGACGCTGACCACCAAACACTGGGCGGTCACCACCGCGATCTTCAAAGCGGGGACGATCACCACCGAAACCACCGCGCTCAGGACGGTCACCACCACCAAAGCGAGGGCGATCACCACCAAAGCCACCGCCTTCGCGACGCTGGCCACCACCAAAGCCACCACGGTCGCCAAAGCCAGGCTTGCGGCCATAGCCTTCACCACCACGGCCACCACCACCGCCGCCGCCGAAGCTGCGACCACCACCGCCACCACCACGGCGGCCATCGCGCTCGCCGGCTGCGGGGAAGCGCTGCTGGGGTTCCAGACCAGGAATCACTTCGGAAGTGAATTGCTGGCGTGTGTAGGCTTCGATATCGAAGATGCGACGACGGTCACGGAACTCACCGAAAGTCACAGCGATACCGCTGCGGCCTGCACGACCGGTACGGCCGATACGGTGGGTGTAGTCTTCGGCCTTCATGGGCAAGCCGTAGTTGAACACGTGGGTGATCGTAGGCACGTCAATACCACGGGCTGCCACGTCAGTCGCCACCAACACTTGGATTTGGCCATTGCGCAGCGCCATCAGGCGGCGGTTACGCAAACCTTGGCTCAGCGCGCCGTGCAAAGCAGCAGCCGAGAAGCCTGCTTCTTGCAGATCTGTCGCCAAACCATCGCACTCGACCTGGGTCGAAGCAAACACAATGGCTTGGTTGATAGTTTCGTCACGCAACCAGTGATCCAACATCTTGCGCTTGTGCTGGGCGTTGTCGGCCCAGAACAGCACTTGCTTGATGTTGTTGTGCTTTTCCTGAGGGGTATCAACGGTCACCTTCTTCACGCCAGCACCGTTGTCATGCATCACACGCATGGCCAACTGCTGAACGCGGGGAGCGAAGGTGGCGCTGAACATCATGGTTTGCTTGCGCTGCGAAGTCATTTGGTTAACTTCAGCCAAGTCGTCCGAGAAGCCCAGGTCCAACATACGGTCGGCTTCGTCCACCACCAGGAACTGAACCTTGTCCAGCTTGATTTGCATGGAGCGCTGCAGATCCAGCAGACGGCCAGGTGTGGCCACGACCAGGTCAGCGTTTTGCAGCTTGGCGATTTGCAACTGGTAAGGGATACCGCCGACCACGTTGGCTACGCGCAGACCACGGCAGTGCTTGACCAGCTCGATCGCGTCGTGCGCAACCTGTTGGGCCAATTCACGCGTGGGGCACAAGATCAGGGCACCAGGTACGGCAGCCTTGAAGTTGCGGGCGTTGGTGGGATCCTTGCGCTTGGCGCGCTTGGGCAGGGGCTCACCCTTGGCCGCGGCTTCGGCGCACAGGCGGTCAAATTCCGCCTTGGCTTCAGCATCAGCCACAGCGCGTTGCTGGAGGATGGTGTTCAGCACGGGCAGCAAGAAAGCTGCAGTCTTGCCGGAACCGGTTTGGCTGGACACCAACAGGTCGATAAAACCGTTTTCGTCAGCGCCTTCGCCCATGGCTAAAGGAATGGCCTTCTTTTGCACAGCGGTAGGCTGGGTGTAACCCAGATCCGCCACAGCTTGCACCAGCTCAGGTGCCAGACCCAGCTCTACAAAGCCGTTCGGTTGTTCTTCAACAGCAGCTTCTTGCTCAACAGCAACAGCGTCAATAGATTCATCAATTACTGCCTCAGCAGCAACATTCAAAGTGGAAGCGTCCAAAGCAGTATCCGCAGCGGCCAGTTGGCCCTGCTCATTCAAAAAGTCGTTCATGTTTTCTCACGCGAAAAGCGGCCCAGCAAAGCAGGCATCGCTTTTTTGACGGTTATGGAAACATCAACCGTCAAACGATTCCAGCGGCGCGCACAGGGCTGCTGGTGGGCCATTCATTGCTACGGCGCTGTCGAAAACTTGAAGTTATCGTTGCAGCGGGTGGCGGGCCCGGTGAGTGATGGGAGATGCACAAGTGTTGCATCGCTACGCAAGCGCTAATCGCTTGAAACGTGCAAGACCGCAATTATCACACGTTCTGGATTTTTCCGCTCAACTGCAAGGTCAATGCCGCTACGTGCGGTATGCAAACCCATCGCCACAGAGGGATGGATGCTCTTGCGCACCACGCTGGGCGCAAGAGCGCACGCGCTTCACACTTAAGCCTGTGTCGCAGCCGCCGTAAGTTCTTCCTGCGCCGCAGGCAATGCCAGGAAATGCGCGCGGTAATGCTGCAACTCGTCAATGGACTCCAGCACATCGGCCAGCGCGGTATGGCGCTGCGCTTTCTTGAAGCTCGTGACCACCTCCGGCTTCCAGCGGCGTGCCAATTCTTTGAGGGTGCTGACATCCACATTGCGGTAATGCAGATAAGCCTCCAACTTGGGCATGTACCGCGCCAAAAAGCGGCGGTCTTGGCCAATGCTGTTGCCACACAAAGGCACCTTGCCCTTGGGCACGTACTTTTGCAGGAAAGCAATCAGCTGCGCCTCGGCCTGCGCCTCGGTCACTTCGGACGCTTTCACGCGCTCAACCAAACCGCTGCGCCCGTGCGTGCCTTTGTTCCATGCATCCATGCCTGCGAGCAACTCGTCGCTTTGGTGAATGGCAAATACCGGCCCTTGCACACGAATGTCCAGATGGGCATTCGTCACCACCACTGCAATTTCAATAATGCGGTCATGTTCAGGGTTCAATCCTGTCATTTCACAGTCAAGCCACACGAGGTTGAAATCTGACTTGGGTAACACAGGGGTTTCAGGGGCAGAGGCAAGAGACATCCTTAAATTGTCGCCTACACTCGCCGCCAATGCCCACAACAAATGCTCTTTCCCCCTCACTGGTGCTGACTCTGGCCTTTGCCGCAGCCTTGGCACTGCAGCTGCTGGTGCAGCTTTGGCTGAACACGCGCCAAGTGCGCCATGTAGCCCAACACCGCGACCAGGTGCCCGGCATATTTGCCAACCACATTTCTTTGGCGGCCCACCAGAAAGCGGCCGATTACACCTTGGCCAAAGCACGCCTCGGTTTGGCCCACATGGCCTGGGGTGCATTGATTTTGCTGGGCTGGACGTTGTTGGGCGGGCTCAACGCCTTGCAAACGGCGCTACTGCAATTCATGGCGCCGGGGATGGCGCAGCAACTGGTGTTGCTGGCAGCGTTTGCGTTGATCTCCGGTTTGCTGGATCTGCCTTTTTCGCTCTACCAAACCTTTGTGCTGGAGGCCCGCTTTGGGTTCAACAAAAGCACACCCGCGATCTGGCTGGGCGACCTGCTCAAGTCCACGGTGCTGGCCGCTGTGATTGGCCTTCCGATTACCTGGGTGATTCTGTGGTTTATGGGCGCCGCAGGCAGCCTGTGGTGGCTGTGGGCCTGGGGCATCTGGACGGGGTTTCAGCTGCTGCTGATGTGGATCTTCCCGACTTTTATCGCCCCTTGGTTCAACAAGTTTGAACCGCTGGCCGATGAAACTCTCAAAGCCCGCGTCACCCGCTTGATGCAACGCTGCGGCTTTGCGGCCAAAGGGCTGTTTGTCATCGATGGCAGCCGCCGCTCGGCCCACGCCAATGCCTACTTCACAGGCTTTGGTGCCAGCAAGCGCGTGGTGTTTTATGACACCTTGCTCCAGCAGCTCAACGCGGATGAGGTGGAGGCCGTGCTCGCGCACGAGCTGGGCCACTTCAAACACAAGCACATCACCAAACGCATGCTGGGCATGTTTGCACTGAGCTTGGCTGGATTTGCCGTATTGGGCTGGCTGTCGCAGCAAGTGTGGTTCTTCACCGGCCTGGGCGTTACCCCCAGCACCGCCATGGTGTTTGGCCAGCCCGCATACGACAATGCTTTGGCTTTGTTGCTATTCATGCTGGCCATGCCCGTGTTTACGTTTTGGGCTTCCCCGCTGTTGGCACACTTTTCGCGCCGCGATGAATTCGAGGCCGATGCCTACGCCATGCAGCAAGCCCAAGGCAGTGCCTTGGCCAGCGCCTTGCTCAAACTGTATGAGGACAACGCCTCCACCCTTACCCCAGACCCCGTCTATGCGCGCTACTACTACTCGCACCCGCCGGCAGTCGAGCGCCTTGCGCGCATGCCGGCCCCTGCAACCCCTCATTCAGCGAGTGCCGCATGAGCCGCAGACATAGCAAATCCGCAGCGGCATCTGCTGCCGCATCGACCGAAGGCTTGGTCGTCGGCAGCCATGGCCGCCATTGCATCGTGGAAACAGCGGACGGCGAGCGCCGCATCTGCCACCCGCGCGGCAAGAAAAGCCAGGCCGTCGTAGGTGACCGCGTGCTGTGGCAAGCAGCGCCACCCGGCCAAGGCGAAGAAGGCACGATCGAGCAAGTGCTGGCGCGCAGCAATTTGCTGTACCGCCAGGATGAAATACGCACCAAAACCTTTGCCGCCAACCTCGACCAGGTGCTGATCGTGATTGCCGCAGAGCCTGTGTTCTCGGAAAGCCAGTTGGCCCGCGCCTTAATTGCCGCGGAGGACGCCGGCATAACCCCCATCATTGCGCTGAACAAGTTTGACTTGGAAGAAGCCTTTGCCATGGCTTGGCAGCGGCTCGAGGCCTATCGCAGCATCCTCAATGCCGACGGCAGCGAGCGCTACCCCATCATTCCGCTGAACCTGACCAGCGATGACCCGGAGCAAAAAGCCGCCTTGATGGAGTTGCTGGCTGGCAAACGCACCTTTGTGCTGGGCCCCTCCGGCGTGGGCAAAAGCACACTGATCAACCTGCTGGTGCCCGGCGCGCAAGCTGCCACCAACGAAATCTCGCGGGTCCTCAATACTGGCAAGCACACCACCACCACCACCAGCTGGTACTGGATGGACGAAGCACGCACCACCGCCATCATTGACTCACCTGGCTTTCAGGAGTTTGGCCTGTACCACATCAAAGCGACGGACCTGCCCCGGTGCATGCCCGATATTGGCGCGCTGGCCGATCAGTGCAAGTTCTACAACTGCACCCACTTGCATGAGCCAGGCTGCGCCGTGATGGCCGAGGTAGACAACGAGTGCAGCCCGCACTACATCCACCCCAACCGTTACCGCATCTACACCGAGTTGTTTGAAGAGTTGAATGCGGGCTACAAGTACTAGGTCAACACTTTCGCCCACCCCAAAAAGCAAAAGCCTGCAGTTTTCACCGCAGGCTTTTTTATGTATCAAATATAGCTCTAGCGCTTATCCAGAAATCGCTAGCAGCTATCAAAACCATACTACCCGAGCAACCGCGCCAAGCTCAGTAGCGCCAGCAGCAGCATCCACACCACCACGCTGCGCCACACCAAGCCCACCACAGAGCGCAGGTGTCCCATCTCCGCCTCCCGGCCAGGCGTGACGCCCGGCTCTTGCCATGCGTCTTCATCGTCGTAAATCGGAGCTGTGGTGAGCTCTTCGCGCATCTTCAAGCCGCTGCCACCCAAACGCACATTGATGGCACCTGCCGTTGCAGCCAAGATCACACCATCGTTGTCATTGGGAAAGTGCTTGGTATGAAAGCGCCAGCCATCAATCGCCTCTTCAAAGCTTCCCACCACCGCAAAACCCAGCGCCGTCATCCGCGCAGGCAACCAGTCAATCACCAGCCACGCTTGCTTGGCCGACTGCTGCAGCCGCTCGCTCACCGGCGCGGCCCCAGCAATCGCGTTGCGCGACCAGTAACGCGACAGGTACTCTGCCACACGGTAGAGCACCGCCCCCGCAGGCCCCAGGCCCACGGCTGCGAGCAGCGCAAACCAAAACAGCACCCCAAACACATGGCGGTGCGCACTGATGACCGAATACTCAATCACATGCCGCACCACCTCGCTGCGCGGCACCTCGGCGGTCTCAACCTGGCGCCACTCGGCCAGTGCTTCGCGGGCCGCATGCTCATCGCCACTGTCGAGCGCATCACGGATGCGCGTGAAATGGTGGCTGAACTGGCGAAAGCCCAGCGTCACATAAAGCACCGCCACATTCCAGAGCATGGCGGCAGGCCAACCCACCCAGCGCATGAGCAGCCAGTACACCCCGACCACCAGCAGCACAGGCGGCACCACCGCCAACCCCCAGGCTACCCAGCCATGGTGCTCTCGCCCCGCATCAAAATTGCGGCGCACAGACACAGACCAAGCCCGAATACCTGCGTGCACCGGATTCTCGCGTGACAGCGGTCGGGCTTGCTCCAACAACAGGGCAAGCAAGATGGCAAAGAAACTCATAGGCTGATGATACTGGCAAGCATTCTCAACGCCACCCCAAACCCTTGCACTTTGGTTTAAGCAGCCATAAAACGGTAAAAGTTGCGCAACATCCCCGCAGTCGCACCCCAGATATAGCGCTCGTGCCCGCCATCGTCATAAGGCATGGACCACCATTCACGCTCCATGCCTTGCCAGTGCAGGCGATGCCGCTGATGGTGGGCCGGATCCAGCAAAAAGCGTAGCGGCACTTCAAACACCTCAGCCACTTCGTAGGGATTGGGCTTCAAAGCCACATCAGGCCGCACCAGGGCCACCACCGGCGTCACGATAAAAGCTGTCCCCGTTTCATATACCGGCAAACTGCCCAGCACTTCGGCTTGCGCCGCCTCCAAGCCGACTTCCTCATGGGCTTCACGCAATGCAGTAGCTACGGCATCCTGATCTTCCGGGTCTTGCTTGCCCCCAGGGAAAGCTACCTGCCCCGAATGGGTGGACAAATGCTGGGTGCGTTGCGTCAGCAACACCATCAACTCATCACGCACCACCAGAGGCACCAGCACGGCTGCCTGTGCAGGTACGCGATCTGCAAAGCGTGCTTCAGCGCGCACTTCAGGTTGCCACTGCGGCGGCCGCGCAAAGCGTGCGCGCAGGGCCTGCGGGGTTTGCGCAGCCCTGGGCACTGCCGGCAAATGCGCATCCACCCCCACCACGGGAACGGCGCGGGGATCAAAGTGCGGAATGCGTGCGGTCAAAGAACCCAACAACGGGGCCGCAGAACGGGAAGACGAAGGCAAGAATGCATCTCCAACAGGCATAAAAAAAGCCGCCACAGCGAACTGTAGCGGCTTTTGCCTGAAAGGCTTGACGCGTATTACGCAGCTGCGACAGCAGCCTTCTTGACGCGTTGTGGCAGCTTTTCCTTGATACGTGCCGACTTACCGCTGCGGTCACGCAGGTAGTACAGCTTGGCACGGCGCACGTCACCACGGCGCTTGACTTCAACACCAGCGATGATGGGCGAGTAAGTCTGGAATGTACGCTCCACACCTTCACCGGAGGAGATCTTGCGCACTGTGAAGGCGCTGTTCAAACCACGGTTACGCTTAGCGATCACCACGCCTTCGAAAGCCTGCACACGCTTGCGTGCGCCTTCCACCACGTTCACGGACACGATCACAGTGTCGCCAGGTGCGAAGGAAGGAATGGTCTTGTTCAGGCGAGCAATTTCTTCTTGCTCAAGAGTCTGGATCAGATTCATGATTTCATCCAACTCGATCGTGTCCGCGCCAGGATTGGCAAGCCTCGGGATTGAGGCGATGGCTGCATTCAAACCGATGCAGCGGCCGGATAGAGGATCGAAGAGCCGATGATTATAGCTTGGCTGCGTTTTTTGCCAAAAACCCTTCGTCTTTGGCGTTCAGCAGCCCTTGTGCGCGAGCTTGCTCCACCAATTCGGGGCGGTGTTGGGCCGTAATACGCAATCGCTGGTCTCGGCGCCAGCGTTCAATATTGCCGTGGTGGCCAGACAGCAGCGCTGCAGGCACTGCTTGCCCTTCCCACACTTCGGGACGGGTGTAGTGGGGGCAGTCCAGCATGCCGTCCAGCACCGGATTAAAACTGTCTTGCTGAAAACTGCCTTCGTCATTAAGCACCCCGGGCTGCAACCGGGTGATGGCATCCAGCAGCACCATGGCTGCTAGCTCGCCGCCCGACAACACAAAATCCCCCAGGCTCAATTGGTGGGTCACGTGCTTGTCGATAAAGCGTTGGTCAATACCTTCATAACGACCACACAGCAGCACCGCACCCTGGCTGCCTCCCCACTGCGCCACCACGTCATGCTTGAGGGTGGTGCCAATCGGTGAAAACAGCAGCACCGGAGCGGGTTGCTCCTCCCCCTGGGCTGCGCGCGCCGCTCGGATGGCATCGAGGCAGTGCTGCAATGGCTGCGCCATCATCACCATGCCAGGGCCACCGCCAAAAGGGCGATCATCCACGCGCCGGTAGTTCCCCTCGGCGTAGTCACGCGGGTTCCACAAATGCACCGCCACCTGCCCCGAGCCATATGCTCGCCTTGTCACGCCGCTTTCCAGGAAAGGGGCAAACATTTCAGGGAACAAAGTGATGATGTCAAAACGCATGGTGCTTGCCGCCAAAGTCAGCTTAGTAATCAGGCTGCCAGTCCGCAGTGATGGTTTTGCCAGGCAAATCCACATGGTCGATATAGGCATCGACAAACGGAATCATGCGCTCGCGCTCCTTACCACCTTCTTCGTAGCCCATCACCAAAGTGGTTTGCGGACCGGTCGCCAGCAAGTCTTTGACCATCCCCAAATCCACGCCTTCGCGGTTGACTACCCTCAACCCCATGAGGTCAACCCAGTAGTACTCACCATCATCGGTTTTGGGAAAATGTTCGCGCGCCACAAAAATGCGGGCACCGCGCAATGCTTCGGCCGCATTGCGATCTGGCACGGACGGCGACGTTGCCACAATCGTGTCCGAGTGCGGGCGCACCTGTTGGATGGGCAGCAGCACGGTGCCTGCAAAATTCTTGGCACCTTTTTCCGCGGGCAACAAAAACCACTGCTTGGCTGTGAACAAGGCCTCGGGGGCTGCGCTGTAAGCAATGACCTTGAACCAGCCTTTGATGCCCCAGGCATCGGCAATACGCCCCACTTCCACCGCGTCTTCAGGCAGTGCAACGGACTTTAGTTCAGGCATGTGACTCATGGTGATCTTGGCAAAGACGAGGAAAAGAAAAAACGGGTTCCGTCAGACTAGCCAACGGAACCCGTTTTCAATGGGGGTGCTAATTAAGCAGCAGCCTTAGCAGCGGCTTGCTTGACCAGGCGCTCAGCGGTGTCGCTGATTTGTGCGCCAACGCTCTTCCAGTAAGCCACGCGATCCAGGGCAACGCGCAGGCTTTCTTCAGCGCCACGTGCGGTAGGGTTGTAGAAACCCAGACGCTCAATGCACTCGCCATCACGGCGGGTACGCTTGTCAGTAGCGATGATGTTGAAAAACGGACGAGCCTTGGAGCCGCCACGGGAGAGTCGAATAACGACCATGATTTATCCTTCGGGTGGTTGCAGCAAATTGCTGCAATAGTTTTTCAGGCGTTTGAGACACGCGACATAGCCACCCGGCCAGCGACACGCCCAAAAGTAGACATTATATAGCGTTCTAATTTTCATGCCCACCATTCGCGCCAGCCACCCCTTGGATCTGCCTGTCATTACGGCCATTTACCGCCACCACGTGTTGTACGGCACAGGCACTTTTGAAAATGAACCGCCTTCGCTGACCGAGATGTCCGCGCGCCGCGACGATGTTCTGCGCAAAAACCTGCCCTGGCTGGTAGCCGAAGCTGAGGACGGCAGCATCGTGGGCTACGCCTATGCCAATTGGTTCAAACCCCGTCCGGCCTACCGCTTTTCCGCCGAAGACTCCATTTATGTTGCCAACCAGGCCCGCGGCCAAGGTATTGGCCGTTTGCTGCTGGATGCGCTGTGCCGCGAATGCGAAGCTTGTGGCGTGCGCAAAATGATTGCCGTGATTGGCGACAGCAGCAATGTCGGCTCGGTGGGCGTACACCGCGCTGCGGGTTTTGAACATGTGGGCACGCTGCGCAGCGTGGGCTGGAAATTTGGGCGCTGGCTGGATGTGGTGATGATGGAGAAGTCCCTAGGTGCAGGAGACACCACCTCGCCCGAATAATGGTCGGATGAAAAACAAGACTGCTGCGGCATGGCTGGCCTTTGTGGGCGGCCCTCTGGGTTTGCACCGTTTTTACCTGCATGGCTTGGGCGACACCTTGGGCTGGTTGCTACCCGTGCCCACCGCGCTGGGGCTGTACGGCATTCAGCGGGTGCAGCAGTGGGGTCAGGATGACCAACTCAGCTGGCTGCTGATTCCACTGCTGGGGTTCACCATCGCCGCCTGCGCCTTGGTCGCCATCTTGTACGGCTTGAGCAGCCCTGAAAAATGGAACGCCCGCTACAACCCGCACAGTGCCGACAGCGCTGCACCAGGCCAAACCAACTGGCTCACGATTGCTGCGATTGCCTTGGCCCTGATGGTGGGCGCGGCCGTGCTGATGGCCAGTTTGGCCTATAGCTTTCAGCATTACTTTGAATACCAGATTGAGGAAGCGCGCAAGATTTCGCAATGACCTTTCTGGCTGCCAAGCCGCACTGCCGCATACAGAAAAAAGATGAGCTGCTTGCGCACCAAACAAAAGGACTTCAAAGCAGTTTCACTTTGAAGTCCTTATTCTTACTGCGCTACACGCTCTCTTTTACATAGAGCGGACAGCGGCTATGCGGGCGAAGGCTTAGTACAGCTGCAAGCTCACCCAGTACGCAATCGCAGCCACAAAAGCGCTGGCAGGAATGGTCAAAATCCACGCCCACACAATATTGCCAGCAACACCCCAGCGCACAGCGCTCATGCGCTGAGTAGAGCCCACACCCACAATCGCCCCAGTGATGGTGTGCGTGGTCGACACCGGCACGCCCAGCATCGTGGCCGTGAACAGCGTGATTGCACCGCCGGTTTCTGCGCAGAACCCCCCTACAGGCTTGAGCTTGGTGATCTTCTGCCCCATGGTTTTCACAATGCGCCAGCCACCAAACATGGTGCCCATGCCGATGGCGGCGTAGCAGCTCACAATCACCCACAGCGGCGGCGAAGTGTCGCTGCTAGACATATAGCCCGTGGCCAGCAACAGCAGCCAGACGATACCAATCGTCTTTTGCGCATCATTGCCACCGTGGCCCAGCGAGTAGGCACCCGCAGAAACCAGTTGCAGACGGCGGAACCATTTGTCCACCTTGCTGGGGCGCGAGCGGCGAAACATCCACGCCACGATCACCATCAGCAGGGAGCCAAACAAAAAGCCCAGCATTGGCGAAATAAAGATAAACGCCACCACCTTCAAAATGCCGGTTGCCACCAGGGGAGCCGTGCCCGCCTTGGCCACCACCGCACCCACGATACCGCCGATCAGCGCATGCGAAGAGCTCGATGGGATGCCGTAGTACCAAGTGATCAGGTTCCACGCAATGGCACCTGCCAAGGCGCCAAACACCACGTGGGTGTCCACAATGTCAGGGGTCACAATGCCCTTGCCCACGGTGGCCGCCACACTCAGGTGGAACACAAAAATAGCAACGAAGTTAAAAAAGGCTGCAAACACCACGGCCTGCGTGGGCTTGAGCACGCCGGTGGAAACAACGGTCGCAATCGAGTTCGCCGCATCATGAAAACCATTCATGAAGTCGAACACCAGCGCCATTGCCACCAGCAAAATGACCACCCACAGGGCAGCTTGTACGGTTTCCATGGTCAGGATTTCCTGTGCTGATCGATCAGGAGTTCTCGAGGACGATGCCCTCAATCGTGTTGGCCACGTCTTCGCACTTGTCGGTGATGGTTTCCATCAACTCGTACACGGCCTTGAGCTTGATCAGCTCGCGCACATCTGCTTCTTCGCGGAACAGCTTGCTCATCGCGGCACGCAGCACGCGGTCAGCGTCGGACTCCAGGCGGTCGATTTCCTCGCATGTCTTGAGCGCTGCTTCCGCAGTGCCTGCGTCGGCAATGTGGCTCAGCATCTTGACGGCGTCACGCAGGCGCTCGCAGCACTTCAGACTCAGGTCCGCCAGGCGGTGGATTTCGTCCGTCATGCTGCGGATGTCGTACAGCGACATCGCTTCGGCCGAGTCCTGAATCAGGTCGGCCACGTCATCCATGCCATTGATCAGGCTGTGGATGTGTTCACGGTCGATCGGGGTGATGAAGGTCTGGTGCAGCGTCTTGCTCACTTCATGCGTTACACGGTCAGCAGCACGCTCGGCGTTGTCGACATCGCTGTAGTACTTTTCACGCAGGAGCGGGTCGCTGTAGTTCGACACCAACTGCGAAAAAGCACGTGCGGCTTCCACAATGCGGTCAGCATGTTGGTTGAACATTTCGAAAAAATTGCCTTCGCGGGGCAAGAGCTTGCCAAACAGCATGAGCGCTCCTTCAATGGGAGAGGGTTTGAATGGTCAACAGCCTACGCAGAACACTGCGCAGGCTGTAAAAATTTGGGATGAGCGGCAATACCGCCTGTGCCGCTCACTGCAGCCAGACCGCTTGCTACGCAACACTTTGCCAAAGGCAAAAAAGCACCGTCACCACCCTGGGCAACCGTGCATTTCCGGGAATTGTCCATGACAACGCCATGAAGATTTAATTAAATTTTTATGACAGTTGTGTGACATATCTTGTAAAAAACCACCGGACGTGAGCGCACGCTCTTTTCTTCAGGCTTTGGCTGTCTACGCCTGTGAAAAAACCGAAAAATGACGGCTATCACCCCTATTTTTGTTGCACTGCAACAACAAAATGCACCAAAAAGGGGACGTCAGGGTTTGCGCTTTTCTGCGGCCTCTGCATTGAGTTGCTGCAAATGCGCCAGCTTTTCCCCAATTTTGATCTCCAGGCCGCGCGGCACAGGCTGGTAGAAGTGGGGGTTGTCCATACCTTCCGGAAAGTAGTCCTCCCCGGCCGCAAAGCCGCCCTCTTCATCGTGCGCATAACGATAGCCTTTGCCCCAATCCAGATCTTTCATCATTTTGGTGGGCGCGTTGCGCAAATGCATGGGAATGGGGCGCGTGCCTTCGGTTTTGACCAAGGCCTTCATTTGGTTGTAGGCCTTGTAGCCGGCATTACTCTTGGGGGCCATGGCCAGGTAAATCACCGCCTGCGCCAGCGCCAGCTCGCCCTCGGGGCTGCCCAGGCGCTCGTACGTGGCTGCCGCGTCGTTGGCGATCTGCAAGCCGCGCGGGTCGGCCAGGCCAATGTCTTCCCAGGCCATGCGCACAATGCGCCGCGCCATGTAACGCGGATCGGCACCGCCATCGAGCATGCGTACCAGCCAGTACAGCGCGGCATCGGGATCAGAGCCGCGCACCGACTTGTGCAGCGCACTGATGGTGTCGTAGAACTGCTCGCCCCCCTTGTCATAGCGGCGCATGCGTTCGCCCAGCACTTGCAGCAACCAGGCATCGGTGATGGTGCCGATCTGCGCCTGCTCGGCCGTGATGGACAGCGTCTCCAGCGTGTTGAGCAAGCGCCGCGCATCGCCATCGGCATAGGCAATCAAGCGCTCCAGCGCTTCATCTTCCATAGCTGGAACCGCTTGCACCGCTTGGGCTTTGGCCACAATTTGCTTCAGATCCTCAGCCGTGAGGCTTTGCAGCACATATACGGCTGCACGACTGAGCAGCGCAGAGTTCACCTCGAAGGACGGGTTCTCCGTGGTCGCCCCGATGAAGGTAAACAAGCCGCTTTCCACGTGCGGCAAAAACGCGTCTTGCTGGCTTTTGTTGAAGCGGTGCACCTCATCCACAAACACGATGGTGCGCTGCGGCATCAGCCCACTGCGCGCCGCTTCGGCCTTCTCTACGGCTTCTCGAATGTCCTTGACCCCGCCCAGAACGGCACTGATGGCAATGAACTGCGCATCAAACGCATCGGCCATCAGCCGGGCGATGGTGGTTTTGCCCACGCCCGGTGGCCCCCACAAGATGCAGCTGTGCGGACGGCCTGACTCAAACGCCAGCCGCAGCGGCATGCCCGCGCCCAGCACCTGCTGCTGACCCACCACCTCCCCCAGCGTGCGCGGGCGCAAACGCTCTGGCAAAGGCTGGTGCAGTGCGGGGTGGTGACCACCGCCTTTGCGCTGGGACAAATCAACATCAGCCTGAGGGGTTGTTTTTGGAATAGCCATATAACAGAACTTTATCTGCATCAAAATAGGTGATTCAGCGGATCACTACACGCAATGCACGATGCTTACCAGCGCCGTTCATACCGCCTGTAGCTCTCTGTACCGAAGCCACAAGCTTAATCGGCACGGGAACCCTTCACCACTTGCGGCCACTGCAACCCTTGGTCAGCAAGCGCCTTGCCCCTGAGCGCGTCGACATCCGGCCCTCAGCGTATCCGCACGGAATCCGCATTCGTCGTTTGCAACAAAGTCTGTCTGCCCCTGTGCAGCAGCTTTCTGGTTTTAGGTTTTCCCATGACAACTCTCAAGACGCGGGACATTTTTGCCCTCGGCTTCATGACATTTGCGCTCTTTTTGGGCGCTGGCAACATCATCTTCCCACCCAGCGTGGGTCTGGCGGCTGGCGAATTCCAGTGGTCTGCAGCTTTGGGCTTTTTGCTGACCGGCGTGGGCCTGCCTTTGCTGGGCGTGGTGGCACTGGCCCGTGTCGGCGGTGGCTTGGACACACTGACCAGCCCCATCGGCAAAGCGGCAGGCACCCTGATGGGCCTGTCCATTTACCTGACGATTGGCCCCTTCTTTGCCACCCCGCGCACCGCGACGGTGTCGTTTGAAGTGGGCATGGCGCCGTTTACCGGCAACACGCCGCAAGCGCTGCTGATCTTCACGATTGCCTACTTTGCGCTGGTGATGGTGCTGTCGCTGTTCCCCGGCAAGCTGATGGACAACATCGGCAAGATCATCACCCCCGCATTGATTGTGGTGCTGGCCATCTTGGGCATTGCAGCGTTTGCGGCCCCCGCCGGCGAGATCGTAGCCACGCCCGCAGCGGAATATGCCTCAGCAGGCAAGGCACTGGCCCAAGGCTTTTTGCAGGGCTACCAGACCATGGATGCGCTGGCATCGCTGGTCTTCGGCATCATCATTGTGGCAGCCATCAAGGCCGCTGGCGTGACAGACACCCGCTTGCACACCCGCTACACCATTTATGCCGGCTTGATTGCCGCCACCGGCCTGGGGCTGGTGTATGTCTCGCTGGTCTATCTGGGCGGCATGAGCGGCACCGTGGTGGAAGCCGGCGCCAGTGGCGTCAACATCTTGAACCACTATGTGGACAGCACCTTTGGCACGGCAGGCATCTTCCTGCTGGCAGCCGTCATCTTGCTGGCCTGCCTGACCACCGGCGTGGGCCTGGTCAGCTCCTGCTCGGCCTACTTCAGCGAACTGCTGGGCATCCCATACCGCACGGTGGTGGTCATCATGTCGATCTTCAGCGCCGCCGTGGCCAACCAAGGCCTGGCGCAGCTGATTGCCGTGGCTGTGCCCGTGCTGGTGGGTATCTACCCGGTAGCGATGGCACTGATTGCACTGGGCCTGATGTCCAAGCTGTTCCACCACAAAGCCCGGGTCTTCATCCCCGTGATGGGCGTGGCCTTGGTCTTTGGCATTGTGGACGCCATCAAAGCTGCCGGCTTTGGCTCCCTCATCCCCACCGTGCTGGACAGCCTGCCCGGCAGCGCACTGGGGCTGGGTTGGTTGCTGCCTGTGACGGCCGTGCTGGTGGTGGCCACCGTGGCAGACCGCGTCCGCGCAGCCCACTAAAACCCCATTCACCGCCTGGGCGCCGCGTTTGCAAGGCGCCCACAAAAAAGCCCTGCGGCCATCAGCTGCAGGGCTTTTTTCATGGCGAAGGAAGCAGCGGTAAAGCGCAGTGCAGCGCCTTATTCATCAAAAAAAGAAGCTGCCAGCGCTTTATCTATCAAGCATTCAAGCACTTAAATGCCTGAAACCATTGATTGACCAGCGCTGCCAGCTATCCAATTCACCTTAAGCCACTCTGCAACATTACTGCTGCATGATGTCCGCGCCCACGGGCACTTCAAACTTGAAGTGGCTTGCGGGCAAAGAAGGCAACACCTTCAGCTGGTTGAAGCGAATCAGCGAGCGCTGACCAAAGCCATCCAAGATGTCCATGGCCGCCAAGGTGTCGCCCTGAAAACCCACGCGCACATTTTTCAGCTGACCATCGGCCGTCTTGGGCTTGGCTTCCACCCACTGCAAGCCATCGGCATCGGGCACAGACTTGAGCACAAAGTCTTTTTGCAGCCCCGCCAGATCATTGGCCGAGGCCAAAATCGCCGCAGGCGTGCTGCCCAGCGCATCGGCCTGCTTGCGCTGCGTGACCTGGTTCAAATCCACGTCATACAGCCACACGGTTTTGCCATCGGCGATGATGGTTTGCTCAAACGGCTTGGTGTAGACAAACTTGAACTGGCCCGGGCGCTGAAACTCAAACGTCCCGCTGCTGGTCTTGCTGCGGGCGTTTTGCCCTTCCTTGGCAGGCGCCGTCACCGTCTGCGTGAACTGGGCCTGCCCGGCCTTGGCGGTGCGCATAAAGTTTTCCAGGCTTTGTAGCCCATCAGCCCAGACCGCAACCGGCAAAGTGGCCAACGCAGCCAGCGCCAACAAAGACTTTTTCATCCATTTTCCTTTCGCCTTGCAGCCAAGGCTGCAAGGAATTACTCAGGGCGCGCAGGGACCAGCACTTCACGCTGACCACTGCTGGTGAGACTGCTCACCAAGCCCGCCTGCTCCATCTGCTCCAGCAGATTGGCCGAGCGGTTGTAGCCAATGCGCAGCTTGCGCTGCACGTACGAAATACTGGCCTTGCGGTCCTTCAAAACAATTTCCACGGCTTGGTCGTACATGGGGTCTTTTTCACCGCCTTCGCCACCTTCACCGTCCACACCACCGTCTTCCGAGGTGGCAGCCTCCAACACCCCTTCGAGGTAATCGGGCTCGCCTTGTTCCTTCAAATAACTCACCACACGGTGTACTTCATCGTCTGACACGAACGCGCCGTGCACCCGAATGGGC
The DNA here is from genome assembly GCF_002501455.1 of Comamonas sp. UBA7840. Taxonomy (NCBI): domain Bacteria; kingdom Pseudomonadati; phylum Pseudomonadota; class Betaproteobacteria; order Burkholderiales; family Comamonadaceae; genus Comamonas; species Comamonas sp. UBA7840. The sequence goes on from NZ_DLTI01000034.1 coordinate 87,646, forward strand.
AGGCCGGTACCGCTGGCCATGTAGAGCATGTCGCCCATGCCCAGCAAGCTTTCGGCACCCATCTGGTCTAGAACGGTTCGGCTATCAATTTTGGATGACACCTGAAACGCAATACGTGTCGGAATGTTGGCCTTGATCAGGCCCGTGATCACATCCACACTGGGGCGCTGGGTGGCCAAAATCAGGTGGATGCCGGCTGCACGCGCCTTTTGCGCCAGGCGAGCAATCAGCTCTTCAATCTTTTTGCCCACCACCATCATCAGGTCGGCCAACTCATCGATCACGATGACGATGTGCGGCAGACGATCCAGGGGCTCGGGCGACTCCGGCGTCAAGCTGAAGGGGTTACCAATGATTTCGCCCTTTGCCTTGGCTTCACCAATCTTGACGTTGTAGCCCGCCAGATTGCGCACGCCCAGCTTGCTCATCAGTTTGTAGCGGCGCTCCATCTCGGCCACGCACCAGTTCAGGCCGTTGGCGGCCATCTTCATGTCGGTCACCACAGGCGCCAGCAGGTGCGGAATGCCTTCGTAGACCGACATTTCCAGCATCTTGGGGTCAATCATCAGCAGGCGCACGTCCTTGGCCTCCGCCTTGTACAGCAGCGACAAGATCATGGCGTTGATACCCACCGACTTGCCCGAGCCGGTGGTGCCAGCCACCAACACGTGCGGCATCTTGGCCAGATCGGCAACCACGGGCTTGCCCTCGATGTCCTTGCCCAGACCCATGGTCAGCAGGCTCTTGGCCTCGTGGTAGACCTGTGAGCCCAGCACCTCGGACAGGCGGATCGACTGGCGCTTGGCGTTGGGCAACTCCAGCGCCATGAAGTTCTTGCCGGGGATAGTCTCGATCACGCGAATCGACACCAGCGACAGCGAACGTGCCAAGTCTTTGCCCAGGTTCACCACCTGCGAGCCCTTCACACCGGTGGCGGGCTCAATCTCGTAGCGTGTGACCACGGGGCCCGGCGTGGCCTGCACCACGCGTACTTCCACGCCAAAGTCCTTGAGCTTTTTCTCAATCAGGCGGCTGGTCATCTCCAGCGTCTCGGGCGAGACGGTTTCTTGCTTGGCCGGTGCGGCATCCAGCAAATCCACCTGTGGCAACCCGGCTTCGGGCATTTGCGAATCCTTGAACAACGCATGCTGGCGCTCTTTGGCCACGCGTTCGCTGGGCACCGCAGGCGGCGCTTGCGGGGTAATGATCAGCACCGGCTCATGGTGACTGTCTTCGTGCTCAAAACGCTCTTCTTCCAACACCTTGGCGCGCTCTTGCGCCGCTTTACGGCCCTCGGCCACATCCTTGCCTTTTTCGCGTTTTTGCTGCCTCAGGCGTATCACACCTTCGATAAGCGCTCCTAATTTTTCAGCCGAGCGCCCCCAAGAGAAGCGAAACACCAGCCCCAAGGCCACCACCAGCAGCACAATGCCAATCAGGCCCGAGCCCGTAAAACCCAGCCAGCGCACCCCGGTCAGCCCCAGCGAATAGCCAATCACCCCGCCTGCATGGCCGGGCAATACATTTTCAAACCGGTACAGGCGCGACCACTCCAGTGCACAGCTCACGCCCACCAGCAAGAACACGCCAGCCCACCACTGCAAACGCTCTGCCACCGGCACATCCAGCATGCTTTGGCCGCGAATCCAACGCAACGCCGAGCGTGCCAGGGTATAGGCGGCAGTCACCACCAGCCACCACACCGACATGCCAAAGCCAAAGTAGCAAGCGTCGGCCACCAAGGCCCCCAAGCGCCCCATCCAGTTATTGACCAGCCCGCCATCACTGCTGCCCGAGGTGGACCAAGCAGGGTCAACGATGGAGTAGCTCACCATCGCCAGCAGCCAAAAAAACAGGCCTAACGACCCTGCGATCAAACAAATCTCGTGACCAAAGAGCGCCAGACCATTTCGGGGCGCGGTTTTGCTGGAATTTGCGTTCAATGCATTGGAGGAATAAGTCATACGCAGGCGGGAGCTTACCCTAGGCGCGCAGTGCCTTACACAAACGGTTGCAACACCAGTGCAAGCACTTGCAACAACCGCAGCCAGACGCCCCCGAATGCTCCACGCTGGCAGCAGCGTGGGTGAACGCTGCACGCGTCAGCTACCCATTCGCTACCCATTAGCTGCAAGCTATGGGCCTGTTTATAGATACGCATCCCAAGGACAACGCCAGCTTTCTACAATGCAAGACTGTCCTGCGCAAGCTGTCACGCCTGCCCAGCGGCTGCTTGAGTGTTCAACGGTGTTGCGCGCTGCGCGCTGCAACCATCTCTTCGAAAAGCAACATGTCCACTAACCAACACGCCAAAGTTTTGATTCTGGGCTCCGGCCCTGCCGGTTACACCGCAGCCATCTACGCTGCGCGCGCCAACCTCAACCCCATGTTGGTGACGGGCATGGCCCAAGGCGGCCAGCTGATGACCACCACCGAAGTGGACAACTGGCCTGCCGACGTCAACGGCGTGCAAGGCCCCGAGCTGATGCAGCGTTTCATGGAGCACGCCGAGCGCTTCAAGGCCCAGATGGTGTTTGACCACATCCACAGCGTGGATCTGTCCCAGCGCCCCTTCACCCTGACCGGCGACAGCGGCACCTACACCTGCGACAGCCTGATCATCGCCACCGGCGCATCGGCCAAATACCTGGGACTGCCTTCGGAACAAGCATTTATGGGCCGCGGCGTCTCCGGTTGCGCCACCTGCGACGGTTTCTTCTACCGTGACCAGCCTGTGTGCGTGGTGGGCGGCGGCAACACCGCCGTGGAAGAAGCGCTGTACCTGTCCAATATTGCCTCCAAAGTCACCGTCATCCACCGCCGCGACAAGTTCACGGCAGAGCCCATCCTCGTGGACAAGATGATGGAAAAGGTCAAGGAAGGCAAGATTGAGCTCAAGACCCACTTCACGCTGGATGAAGTCTTGGGCGACCAGTCTGGCGTGACTGGCATCCGCGTCAAGAGCACACAAGACGGCACCACCGAAGACATCGCCCTGCAAGGCTGCTTCATCGCCATCGGTCACTCGCCCAATACCGACATCTTCAAGGGCCAGCTGGAGATGGAAAACGGCTACATCGTCACGCAAGGCGGCCGCAAGGGCTACGCCACCCAGACCAGCGTGCCCGGCGTGTTCGCCGCCGGTGACGTGCAAGACGATGTCTACCGCCAGGCCATCACCAGCGCCGGCACGGGCTGCATGGCGGCCCTGGATGCCCAGCGCTTCCTGGACCAATAAACCACGCGCCGTATCGGGCATTGCAGGCATAAAACCCTGTTGGGCCACGCAATTTTTCACATAGCCCGTATAATCGCTGGCTTTGCTGCATTTAGCACTGGTGCCTGCCAGTTGCGGAGTGTGACAAATTTGGGCCACCGCCACCCTTTAACTGGCGAGGTGAGGCCTTCGACCCAGCTTTGCTGCCGCAAAGCGCTCGAGTCGCAGGCCGTTTCAACTATCGGAGTGTCCAAATGGCACGCGTATGTGAAGTTACGGGCAAGAAGCCCATGGTGGGCAACAACGTTTCCCACGCCAACAACAAGACCAAGCGTCGTTTCCTGCCCAACCTGCAGTACCGTCGTTTCTGGGTTGAAACAGAAAACCGTTGGGTGCGTTTGCGCGTTTCCAGCGCTGCTCTGCGTCTGATCGACAAGAACGGCATCGACTCCGTGCTCGCAGACATGCGCGCCCGTGGCCAAGCTTAATTTCCACTGAAGGAGAATCAACATGGCTTCCAAAGGCGGACGCGAAAAGATCAAGCTGGCTTCGACTGCTGGCACAGGTCACTTCTACACGACCACAAAGAACAAGAAGACGATGCCTGAAAAGATGTCGATCATGAAGTTCGACCCCAAGGCTCGCAAGCACGTCGAGTACAAGGAAACCAAGCTGAAGTAATTCAGCCGTTTCTTCGGACAAGAAACCGCCACAGCGCAAGCTGCAGGCGGTTTTTTGTTGCCTGCGCGACGTGTACGGACAAGCAGGCTGCCTACAATTGCCTTTGTCGCTTGCACTGCGTGCTGGCGACATACGTTCTCAGGGCGGGGTGTAATTCCCCACCGGCGGTAAGCTGCCTTGGCTGCAAGCCCGCGAGCGCTTGGGCAGCTGCGCCGCCCAAGGTCAGCAGATCTGGTGCAACTCCAGAGCCGACGGTCACAGTCCGGATGAAAGAGATACGTGAAGACCTGCCTTCCAGCCTGCCGCTGGGTCGGGGTGTGCCTGCCTTGGTGCAAGTGCGCTCAGGCCCTTGCACAGGTTGCATCTGCCTTCGCGCGCCCTGATTCATTGCTTGCACGTCTTGGAAAGACACACATGAATCAGACTTTGACCCCCTCCCAATCCCACAGCGCCACCCAGGCTGCACTGGCCACGGCCCGCATTGCCATCGTCAGCGCCAACTGGCACAGCGACGTGGTGCACCAGGCCCGCGACGCCTGTGCCCAGCGCCTGCAACACCTGGGCGCCGCCCCCGCGCGCATTCACTCCGTGGAAGTGCCCGGTGCGTTTGAGATCCCGCTCATGGCCCAAAAGCTCGCACAGTCCGGCCAATTTGATGCGGTGATTGGCTGCGCCGTGATTGTCAATGGCGGCATCTACCACCACGAATTTGTTTCCACCGCCGTGGTGGATGGCCTGATGCGCGTGCAACTGGACACCGGCGTGCCCGTGTTCTCCGTGGCACTGACGCCCTACAACTTCCAGCCTTCCGAAGACCTGCAGGGCTTTTTCCGCACGCACTTTGTGAAAAAGGGCGAAGAAGCGGCCAATGCCTGCGCCGAAACCTTGGCCGCGCATGCTGCGGTGGATGCGCTGCTGGGTGAAGCGGTCACTGCTTAAAGTTATGGGTGTTTGATGGCTCTAGCGCTTATGGATATTGCGCTGGCAGCTATCCAAACTATCTACTTCCCCCACGCTGCGCAAAACCCCTTGTCGTGAAGGACGGCTGCCGGGAGTTCACCCCAGTGGGCGCGTTGCTTGCTTGCCCGTGGTCAGCAAGCTCACTGCGCGATTTGACGTGAAACGGAACCCATCGCGCGCAGCAATCTGGCTGAGAGGCAAAGCAGCGCGCCTGCCGTAGTGCAAGGGCGCGCGGCGCTGCATCCAAACTGAAAAGCGTTTTGCGGAAGTTTTCCGCCAACGCTTCTTGCCTGCCCATGAAATTTCAGCCAAATCGGCTGCTAACGCTTACCCAGCCAGCGCAAGCAGCTATAAAAAGCAAAAGCCTGTTGCCCGCCATCCTGCAACAGGCTTTTCTGTTTTCAGCGCCATGACTGCTCAGAATCACCGCCCTTGCACCCAAGGAGCGCTTTATCGTTCATCCGTTCCACGGTGCTTTGGGTGCAGTGAGGTGCCAACGCGGTAGAGCCAGTAGACGGCCCCCACGCTGATCACCACCCAGGGCAGGTACTGGGACAAAGCGACAAATTTCCACAGTGCGCCTTCGCCCACGTACCCCGGGCTGTGCCGAATGGAGAGGTGCAATAGCAACGATGCGACCGTTGCGCCCCCGATGGCGGCAAGCATCATTTTTTCCGCCCAAGGCTTGAGGGCGTAGTGCAGGGCAACCACGGCAAAGAGCAGGTAAAAGCACAGTGACACCCAGGCCAACACCTCAAAGGCGGCAGAGTCCACAGGTGCTATGGCGTGTGCCCAAGCTGTGAAGGGGGCAAGGGCTGAGGTTGAATCAACGTGGGCTAGCGGCATACCGGCAGGAGGTTGTTGCGCAAAAAACTCTCCGCGAAGAGGAGTACAGGACTTGCTTGTCAGCGACCAGCACCAGCTTAGAAATCAGCGTCAAATCACCCTCTAACGCAATCCCAGCAAGCGCCAGCAGCTATCAAATCAATCAAACAAGCCCTTGGGCTTTTTGTCTTTTTTGTGCTCCAGCGGATTGGCCAGCAACCAATTGGCCGGATACGCCCGCATAAACTCGCGCGCTTTTTCTTGGCGGGTAGTCAGCCAGGCGTCGTAGGTGCCCTCACCCAAAATGGCGGGCATGCGGCGCTCCGCACCCTGCGGGCCATAGCGGCGCATCAGCGCGTGGCTGTTGGCGTTGAGGGTCAAGATGGCGTAGCTCAGCAACTCCACGCCCGTTTCCGGATCCGTCCAACGGCTCCAGACGCCCGCCGCGCCCATGGGCTGGCCGTCCACGCGGGCGATGCGTGTGGGAATGGCCTTGCCGGTGCGCACATCGTCCACATAAAACGCCTGCATGGGGATGATGCAGCGCTGCCCTGCCAGCCACGCATCGCGAAAGGCCTGTGTGGTGCTCACGGTTTCATTCAGCGCCACCAGTAACTTGGGGGCGCGCAGGTTGGCGTCTTTGACGGACTTGGCCTGCGGGGGAATAAACCCCCACTGGGCAGGCACCCATTCGCGCGCCACTTGGGGTGCGGTTTTTTTGCTGGGGGCAGGCACTGGTGCGCTGCCATCGCTTGCCGCTTCAGGGGCGGGCGCAGGTGCAGGGGCTGCAAGCTCCGGCGCTTGCGCAGCAGGCAATACCGTGCCGCGGATAAAGCCGGACATGCGGCGTGCGCGCATCTGGCGCTCTGCGGGCAGTTCGGCAGGGGTAACTTTGAAAAAGTCGTTCCACAGCTCGAGTGTGGCGAGGTTTTCGTATTGGGTGGTCATAATTGAATATCTAACTTTATCCGAACAAAAGTTAGCAGTTTTTTAATACAGAAAAGAGCGAAATGACTTATTCAGATTCAAGAGAAAAAACAACGATGACTCGTGCAGAAAGAGCGATGCAAGTTTGGCAAGTGTTGATTAGCGCAGCTCAAAATCGTCAAACACTCACCTACAAAATGCTCGCGAACCACCTTGAATTTGAGGGTGCTGGAGTATTTGCACATATTCTTGGAAGAGTCATGGTTTTCTGTGAGTCCAATGATTTACCTCCTCTTACTTGCCTTGTAGTAAATCAGACAACGGGGCTACCTGGAGCAGGTTTGACCACTATTGAAGACCTCCCGAAAGACAGAGAAGCTGTATACAACCACAATTGGTTTTCAATATTTCCTGTGCAAATTAGTGACTTTGAAGAACGCTAATCACTTCCGGTCGAATAAAAAATCCCCGCCGACTAAAAATTGGCAGGGATTTTTTTATGTACCAGTTTTCACAAACTAGTAACATTCATAACTTACTTTCGCTCCCACACCGCCGCAAAGAAGCCATCGGTTTGGTGGGTGTGCGGCCACAGGCGCACATAGCGCGTGCCGGTTTCACCCCCAGCGCACAGCCCTTCGGCGTGCTCTACCTTGAGCTTGGCCAAGGTTTCGCCTGCATCCAGCGGCACAAAGTCAGGGTGTGCCTTTTGGAAGGCTTCGGCAATGTGCTCGTTTTCTTCGGGCAGCACCGAGCAGGTGGCGTAGACCAGGCGCCCGCCCGACTTCACCATGCGCGCGGCGCTGGTCAGGATGGAGAGTTGCTTTTCATTCAACTCGGCCACGGCCTTTTCATCCTGGCGCCACTTCAGATCGGGGTTGCGACGCAAGGTGCCCAAGCCCGAGCAGGGTGCATCGACCAGCACGCGGTCAATCTTGCCCGCCAGGCGCTTGACGCGTTCATCGCGCTCATGGGCCAGCGCTGCGGGGTGCACGTTGGACAAACCGCTGCGCGCCAGACGGGGCTTCAAGGCTTCCAGACGGTGGGCCGATACGTCAAACGCGTACAGGCGGCCGGTGTTGCGCATCTGCGCGCCAATGGCCAGGGTTTTGCCGCCGGCACCGGCGCAAAAGTCCACCACCATCTCGCCGCGTTTGGCGTCCAGCAGCAGGGCCAGCAGTTGCGAGCCTTCGTCTTGCACTTCCAGGCGGCCTTCTTGGAAGGCGGCCAGCTTGGTCAGCGCAGGCTTGTCTTGCACGCGCAGGCCCCAGGGGGAATACGGCGTGGCAACCGCCTTGATGCCCGCTTGGGCCAGCTCTTTTTGCACCGCGTCGCGCTTGGCGTTCAGGGTGTTGACGCGCAGGTCCAGCGGTGCGGGCTCCAGCATGCTGGCGGCCAGGGCTTCAAACTGGTCACCCACCTGGGCTTGCAGAGCGTCTGCCATCCACTGGGGCAGGTTGTGGCGATGCTGGGCCATCAACTCTTCGGGCTGGATGGCGTCGCACTGCTGCAGCCACTTGATTTCTTGGTCGCTCAGCGCTGCCTGCAAGAAATTGCGCGGTGCGTGAAAGCCCAAAATGGCCAAGCGGCGCTCTTTGGGGCCGCTGCCACTGCGCGCCATGGCTTCAAACAAGGTTTTCTTGCGCAGCACGGTGTAGGCGGTTTCAGCCAGGGTGGCGCGCTCGCGCGGCCCCAGGTTGCGGTGGTCGCGGAAATAGCGGGACACCACGGCGTCGGCGGGGTGTTGGAATTGGAGGGTCAGCTTGACCAGTTCGGCGCAAGCGTCGAGAAGGGCTTTGGGATGCATAGCCCGTATTGTCCCACTGCCGCCAAATCCCGGTGGCGCGCTGGCTGCTGCAGCTGGGTACGATGGCGCTATGCCACGGCTGCAGGTTGACGTATTTCAAGCCTTTTAGGGATTAAACCCTTATGCAACCTACGCTAGCAGCTCTTATTTTGATAGATTGTTATGCACAACGACCACCTGCCCCCGCTGATCGTCACCCCGCCCGGCCAGTACCGCCACTACAAAGGCATGCTGTATGAAGTGATCGACACCGTGCGCCACAGCGAAACCCTGGAGCCGATGACGCTGTACCGCGCCCTGTATGGCGAGCGCGGCCTGTGGGTGCGCCCAGCGGCCATGTTCAATGAGACCGTGGTGATCGATGGCGTGCCGCAGCCACGCTTTACGCGGGTGGAAGCCACCAGCTAACTGGCCCCGCATGGCCGCGATGCTGCATCGTGGTGTGCCGTTTGTTTGTTTGGAGATGCCCATGTACATTCCCCCCGATTTTCAGGTGCAAGACCCTGAGCAGGCGCTGGCGCTGATCCGCGCGCACCCGCTGGGCATGCTGGTGCATGTGCACGCCGGTGGGCTGGATGCCAACCACATTCCGTGGGAGTTGGAGACGCTGGCGCCAGAAGACGGCGGCACCCGGCTGATTGGCCATGCGGCCCGGGCCAACCCGTTGGCACAGCAACTGTGCGATGGCGATGCGGTGCTGGTGGTGTTCCGGGCAGAGCATGCCTACATCTCGCCCAACTGGTACCCCAGCAAACACGACACCCATTTGCTGGTGCCCACCTGGAATTACCGCGTGGTGCACGTGCATGGCCGCGTGCGTGTGCATACCGACCAGCGTTTTTTGCTGCGCGTGCTGGGCAAGCTCTCGCGCACGCAGGAAAACCGCATCCACGAACAGATGCCCGACCCTGCCGGGCCTTGGGGCCCCAAGCACATGCCGCACGATGCCTTGATGGAACGGCTGCAGCACATCGTCGGGCTGGAGATTGCGGTGGAGCGGCTGGAGGCCAAGTTCAAGCTCAGCCAAAACCGCAGTGATGCAGACCGCTTGGCAGCGGCACAGAAAGTCAGCGCCGCAGGCGCGCCGGAGTTGGGCAGCGCCATGGCCGGCAGCCCAGCGCAGACATAGCGCAGCGTGCAGCTTTTATTTCGCACCACTCATCCTGCGTGGCGCGAAGCCGCGCCGCAGACATGGCTGCAGCAAGGCAAGGCGGAAGTGGCAGAGTGATGAAAGACTGAGCGCCCTGGAATCAGGCGGTAGCTGACGTGGCTTGCAGCAGGGCCGCTACGGCACGCGGGTAAATGATGTGCTCTTGCGTGAGTACGCGCGCGGCCAGCGTCTCGGCCGTGTCATCGGGCAGCACGGGCACAACGGCCTGCTCCAAAATGGGGCCGACATCCAGCTCCGCCGTCACACCATGCACGGTGCAGCCGGCAAACTTGCAGCCCGCATCAATGGCGCGCTGGTGGGTGTGCAAGCCGGTGAAGGCGGGCAGCAGCGAGGGGTGGATGTTGACCATGCGCCCCGCAAAATGCTGCACAAAGCCGGGCGTCAGAATGCGCATAAAGCCCGCCAGCACCACCACACTGGGGGTGTAGCGGTCAATCACTTGCGCCAACTGCGCATCAAAGGCTTCGCGGCTGTCAAACTGCTTGTGGTCCAGCACCTCGGTGGCGATGCCGTGCTCTTTGGCAAAAATCAGCCCTTTGGCATCGGCCTTGTTGCTGACAACCGCTGCCACGCGGGCACCATAACGGCGCTCCCAGTTCTGCTGCTTGGCTGCCTTCACAATGGCAGCCATATTGGATCCGCCGCCCGAGATCAAAATCACGATGTTTTTCATTGCGCCGCAATTATCCCTGCCATGACCTTCGACCATCAGAACCAGCCCCTGTCCCCGACTGAAGCACGTGTGCTTGCCACCCTCATGGAAAAAGCGCGCACCGTGCCCGACAGCTATCCGCTCACGCTCAACAGCCTGGCCAGCGGCTGCAACCAGAAAACCAGCCGCGAGCCAGTCATGAACCTGAGCGAGGCCGACATCCTCAGCGCCCTCGACAGCCTGCGCGACCGCCATTTGGTGATTGAAGTCAGCGGCCAGCGCGCCATGCGCTGGGAGCACAACTTTGAGCGCGTGCTGGGCGTGCCCAGCCAGGCCAGCGCCCTGCTGGGCTTGCTGATGCTGCGTGGCCCGCAAACGGCGGCCGAACTGCGCACGAATGCCGAGCGCTGGCACCGCTTTGCTGACACCGGATCGGTAGAGGCCTTTTTGGAAGAGCTGCAAGACCGAAGCGCAGACAAAGGTGGCGCGCTGGTGCAACTGCTGCCCAAAGCCCCGGGCGCACGCGAAGCGCGCTGGGCCCACCTGCTGTGCGGCGCACCCAGCTTGTCCGTACCAGGCGGCGCCAGCAGTGACCACAGCGCCCCAGCCCTCGACTGCGTCGATGCCCGCCGCATTGAAGCCCTGGAAGCCCGGGTGGAAATGCTAGAAGCCCAGGTACAGCGCTTGTGCGCTGCGTTAGGGGAGTAATCCCCCTACCGATCCAGGCAAGGCGTGCCGCGCCTGCGCAAGGCACGCCCTTTTACCCGCAGCAGCGACTCAGGCCTGCGTCAAAGCGTAGGCAGCGCCTGCATCGGTCGGTGGCTTGGCGCGGGCCACACTCACGCTGCCTCCGGCATCTTCCAACTTGAAGGCGGCCACCGCTTGCACCAGTTGCCGGGCTTGCTGGTTCAGGCTGTCTGCCGCCGAGGCGGACTCTTCCACCAAGGCCGCATTTTGCTGGGTGACTTGATCGAGCTGCATGACGGCATGACTGACCTGTTCAATCCCGGCCGTTTGTTCTGTGGCCGCCTCATTGATGTCGGAGATCAAGGTGCTGACTTGTTGCGCCTGGGTCACGATGTCCCGCATGGTGGTTCCGGCTTCGCCCACCAACTTACCGCCCGCCTCGACCTTTTGCACGCTGTCGCCAATCAAGGTTTTGATTTCCTTGGCGGCTTCCGCACTGCGCTGCGCCAAAGTACGCACCTCTCCAGCCACCACCGCAAAACCGCGCCCTTGCTCGCCCGCACGCGCAGCTTCCACCGCAGCATTCAAGGCCAAGATATTGGTTTGGAACGCAATGCCATCAATCACCCCGATGATGTCGGAGATCTTGCGTGAGGACGTATTGATGTCGTCCATCATGTCCACCACCTGCTCCACCACAGCGCCACCCTTGACCGCAACCTCGCTGGCGGACTTGGCCAGTTGCGCTGCATGCTGTGCCGTTTCCGCATTGATGCGCACGGTGCTGGACAACTCCTCCATCGAAGCGGCGGTTTCTTCCAGGTTGCTGGCTTGCTCTTCGGTGCGCTGTGACAGATCGGCATTGCCCATGGAGATTTGATTTGCACCCGTTGCAATGCTGTCGCTGCTGCTGCGCACGGCGCCCACCACTTGCCGCAGCGAGGCTTGCATCTGCTGCATGGCAAACACCACACTGCCTGGCTGAGCGCGGGACGTATCAATGGTGGTAGACAGATCGCCATCGGCAATCGCCGTCGCCGTGGCGGCCACGTCCACCGGCTCGCCGCCCAACTGCTTGGACAAGCCCCGGGTCAGCAAGACGCCAATCGCAATCCCCGCCAGCACACCCAGCACCGTCACACTGATCAGCAAAAAGCGAATGTCTGCATACACCTGGTCGGTTTGGGCACTCAATCTGGCGGCATTGTCTTTCTTGCGTGCCATCAGCTCCGACATCATGTCGTCGGCCTTGTCCGTGACGGGGCGCAGCTGCGTGAACACCATCTCGGTGGAATCGCGTTTATCGCTCAGCCCCTCCGTTTGCAGCTTGTCCAGCAACGTTTGCGTCATCGCATCAAAGGCTTGTACGGCTTTGAAGGCTTCATTCACCTGCGCTTTGCCGGCAGCGGTCACAAACAGTTTTTCTGCTTGCTGCAGCTTCGCATACACCTGCCCCACACGTTCCTTATAGACCTTGAGGCTGTAATTTCGCTCATCTGCCGTGTACGCCAAAATGGCATTGCGGGTAGCACGGCTGGCCGACACCAGTTGCACATTCGCTTCGGCGACATGACTGAGCCCCACCACCTCGTTGTCGTACATGGTCGACGCCATCTCACTGATTTGTGCCGACTTCAGAATCCCGAGCGTGCCAATCACAGCACCGATCGCAGCCACCACCAGAAAGCCGCCGATGAGCTTGACGCCCACCCGCAGGTTTGTAAACCAACTCATTTTTCGTCCTAAAAAATAGCTCTGAAAGCGCCGAATTTCGCTTTACAGCACCCAAATCCGTGTGATTTATGACCCGTGGAAGAAGCCTGCCTGCACCGTGAACAGCGTCCGCCATGCACCTCGGGGTCTGCACCTTGGATGCGACCTTTCACTGCGCTGGTTCCTGCTCCACCCCACATGTTTCAAATTGTATGCAACTGATACAAAGCATGCGCCTGCCGTCATACATGGGCTTAGGGGAATCCGCCGTTTTCAGCACTCCCCTCCAATGAGTGTCTTGAGCTGCGCGCACTGCAGGGGGGATAGGCATCTATCTACCGTCCTAGCGTCACTTCCTGAGATGCCCCCCTCGGCCATGCGCCATGCAGCACCTTGGTGACAGCTTCTGCGTATTCCCCCTGTTGCCGCAGCGCAGCAAAAGGCCCACGCTCGGTGGCATGGTGGGCCTTGTGTCCACCTTGCTACACAAGGAGAGCATTTGCATGGACTTGGCATACACGCCCGAAGAATTGGCCTTCCGCGAAGAAGTTCGCGCCTGGCTCAAAGACAACCTCAACCCCGCGCTGGCTGACAAGGTACGCAATGACCTGCGCCTGAGCCGCGAAGACATCCAAGGCTGGGCCAAGGTGCTGGGTAAAAAGGGCTGGCTGGCCAGCGGCTGGCCCAAAGAATTTGGCGGCCCCGGCTGGACCGCCGTGCAAAAACACCTGTTTGCCGAAGAATGCGCCCGCGCCTGCGCACCCGCTGTGGTGCCTTTTGGCCCGGTGATGGTGGCCCCGGTCATCATGGCCTATGGCACGCCCGAACAGCAGCAGCGCTTTTTGCCCGGCATTGCCAGCGGTGAAGTGTGGTGGAGCCAAGGCTATTCCGAACCCGGCTCCGGCTCTGACCTGGCCAGCGTCAAAACCCGTGCCGAACGCGTGGGTGACCATTACATCGTCAACGGCCAAAAAACCTGGACCACGCTGGGCCAGCACGGCGACTGGATGTTCAATCTGGTGCGCACCAGCAACGAAGGCAAGCCCCAGACTGGCATCAGTTTCCTGCTGGTGGACATGAAGAGCCCGGGCGTTACCGTGCGCCCCATCAAGCTGCTGGACGGCGAGTGCGAAGTCAATGAGGTGTTCTTTGACAACGTGAAAGTGCCCGCCGACCAGCTGATTGGTGAGGAAAACAAGGGCTGGACTTACGCCAAGCACCTGCTGGCACACGAGCGCACCAACATCGCCGATGTGAACCGCTCCAAGCGCGAGTTGGAGCGCCTCAAGCGCATCGCCAAGCAGGAAGGCGTCTGGGAAGACCACCGCTTCCGCGACCAGAACGCCCTGCTGGAGGTGGACATCATTGCGCTGGAAATGCTGGTGCTGCGCGTGCTGTCGGCCGAGAAAAGCGGCAAGAACTCGCTGGACATTGCGGGCCTGCTCAAGATCAAGGGCAGCGAGATTCAGCAGCGCTACACCGAGCTGATGATGCTGGCCGCAGGCCCCTACAGCCTGCCGTTCATTGAAGAAGCCATGGAAGCGGGCTGGCAAGGCAACTTCCCCGGCGGCACCGTGGGCAACGCACCGCTGGCCGGGGCCTACTTCAACTTCCGTAAGACCACCATTTACGGTGGCAGCAATGAAGTGCAACGCAACATCGTCGCTCAGACGCTGCTGGGCTAAGACTGGGAGAGACACATGGATTTCGATTTTTCTGACGACCAGCAACAACTGCGCGATGCCGCCCGCCGCTGGGTGGACAAGGCCTACACCTTTGAACACCGCCGCGCGGCAGTGGAAGCTGGCGGATTCAGCCGTGACACCTACCACGCCTTGGCCGAGCTGGGCCTGACGGCGCTGAACGTGCCAGAAGCCCACGGTGGCATGGGCATGGGCGCCGTAGAAGCGATGGTGGTGATGGAAGAAATGGGCCGTGGCATAGTGCTGGAGCCCTTGGCGCAAAGCTTTATGGCGGCCAAGGTGCTGAGCCACTACGCCCCCGAAGCAGTACAGGCCCACTGGCTGCCCCGCATTGCCAGCGGTGAAGCGCTGGTGGTGCTGGCCCACCAAGAGCGACGCGCTCGCTACCGTTTGGACAAATGTGAGTCAAAAGCGGCTCAAACGTCCAATGGATATACGCTGACAGCTCATAAAAGCATAGTTCCTGCAGGCGACCAAGCCGATGCCTTCCTCGTGCCCGCCCTCCTGGATGGCCAGCAAGCCCTGTTCTTGCTGGAGCGCAACGCCCCTGGCGTGACCACCCGGGGCTATATCACCCAAGACGGCAGCCGCGCCGCCGAGGTGGAAGCCGAGCACAGCCCGGCCACGCTGGTGACCACCGAAGGCCTGGCCGCGCTGGAACTGGCCGTGGACACGGGCAGCGCCGCCGTCTGCGCCGAGGCCGTGGGGGTGATGGACCAGGTACTGCGCATCACGGCCGACTACCTGAACCAGCGCAAGCAGTTTGGCGTGGCCATCGCCAGCTTCCAGGCCCTGCGCCACCGTTTGGCCGACATGAAGATGCAATTGGAGCTGGCACGCTCCATGAGCTACTACGCCAGCCTGCAACTGGACACGCCCGCCGAGCAACGTCGCCGCGCCATCGCACGCGCCCGCGTGCAACTGAGCCAGGCCATGCGCTTTGTGGGCCAGCAAGCGGTGCAGTTGCATGGCGGCATTGGCGTGACTGATGAATACATCGTCTCGCACCAGTTCAAAAAACTGACGCAACTGGAGATGACCTACGGTGACGGCCTGCACCATTTGGGTGAGGTCTCATCTCGCATGCAGGAAACCGCTGGCGTGGGCGACGCATAAAGCCATCGCGCGGATGGTCTGCGAAGCGGGTGCCTGGGAGTGTTCTCCCTGCGCACACGCCCCAGCATGAAGCAGGCACACCCGCGAAAGCACAAGGCCACCTCTGCGGTGGCCTTTTCTTTTGCTGCCTGCTATACGCTTGCAACAGGCAGCACGCGTTATGTGAGCTTGCTGTGTACCGGCTGCATGGGAGCGGGGATTTCCGTATCCCCGAGCAAATGCAGCAAATTCATCTCCATGCTGCGGCACATGGCATCCAGCGGCAAGTCATTGTTGTCGGTGCCAAAAGGCTCTTCCAGCTCGTCGCCCAAAGCATCCAGACCAAAGAAGGTGTAGGCCACAATCGCCACCACAAACGGGGTCATGAAGCCCGTTACGTCCACCAAACCAAATGGCAGCAAAAAGCAATACAGGTGCGCGGTGCGGTGCAGCAGCAAGGTGTAGGAAAACGGCATGGGCGTGTGACGCAGACGCTCGCACGAAGCCGCTGCAAACGTCATAAAAGTGAGCGTCTCGTCCATCTTGTTGTAGTTGATGGGATCAATACGCCCTTCGCGCATGCAATGCGCCAGATCGTTGGCGTTGGCTTGAACAATCGCATCGCCCCGGTAGTCCAGCGTCAGATTGCGCACCTTGTCCCAATCTTGCGCAGTGAGCCAGCGCTGCACCGCCCGGTCATCCATGTGGTTGCGCAGCTGCGCGCGCAGGGCATGCGCATGAGCCAGCGTGCGGTGCACCACGCGCACGCGCACATCGCCATCGCGGTTGTTCGGATCCAGGGGCTGCTCGGTGTGAATCAGGCTCAGGCACTGCCGTGCCATCACGCGGGCGCGGATATTCAAATCCCCCCACAGCTTGCGGCCTTCCCAGTAGCGGTCGTACGCGGTGTTGTTGCGAAAGCCCAGGAAAATCGCCAACGGCAGCCCAATCAGCGTAAAGGGAATGGGCGTCACGGTGATCTTGATGTCAAACAGATAACCGTGGGCAAATGTGACCAGCAGCGCCAGCAAGATGTTCAAGCAAAGCTTGCCACGGATGCGCTGCAAGATAGACCCCCTCAGCATGACAAAAAGGGTCAGCCCGTTGGGGCGCTCGTGAACAATCATGGCGGCAGGTGTAAAGGGTAAACCCTAGATTTCACCATGCCGCAAATGGCCAATTCAGGTATTGCTGCAATATTCAAACTCTGCCGCATGGTCTTTGGACATGGCCAACCGTGACGTCTTGGGCACATGCATGCGCAGAAACTCCATTTGGTCCGCCAAGATGCGGCGGTTGCGCAAAATAAAGTCTTCCCAGATGCTGGGCACATACGGTGCATACAGCAAGGGCATACGGGCTTGCTCTGGCGTGCGCGGGCCTTTGCGATGGTTGCAGGGCTTGCAGGCTGTGACCACATTCATCCATGTGTTCTGGCCTTTTTGGCAAACGGGCAGGATGTGTTCACGGGTGAGTGCATCGGCCTCAAAGCTTTTGCCGCAGTACGCGCACACATTGCAGTCACGGGCAAACAGCTTGGCGTTGGTCAGCCCCGGTTTCAAATCATGCGGGCTGACCCGAGGCACGCCGCGCGTACCAATGATGCTATGCACCTCGATGCACGATTGCAGACCGGTGGTTGCGTTGTGGCCGCCGCGAAACAGGGCCACCGAGGCGCCCAGGGTCCAGCGCACATCGTCCGCCGCATAGTGCAGCACAGCCTCTTCCAGCGTGATCCATGACTGGGGCAAGCCATGGGCGGACAGCTTCAAAACTCTCACGTTCGGCCTCCTTCCACGGGATGGGCAACTGCCTGAGCGCCCACCGTCGGGCTTGGTTCGCCGTCCATCTGCAGCACAATATACTTGCTTTCGGTGACAAACTGCTACCACAGCACATACAGCAGGTTTTACAAGCTATAAAAACCAAAGCACACAATGAAGATTTTTCGCGGATTCAAGCACCCCGGATTGGCTCCCCATTGCGCCGTCACGATTGGCAACTTTGACGGCGTGCACCGCGGGCACCAAGCCATGCTGGCGCTGCTGTCCGCCGAAGCCTCCCAGCGCCACATTCCTACGTGCGTGCTGACGTTTGAGCCCCACCCGCGGGACTACTTTGCGGAAAAATTCAAAAAGCCAGAGCTTGCCCCTGCGCGCGTAGGTACGCTGCGCGACAAGCTCTCGCAGCTGAAGCTGTGTGGCGTTGACCAGGTCATCGTGCTGCCCTTCAACGAAAAACTGGCCAGCCAGTCGCCAGACACGTTTATCCAAGAAGTCCTGCTCGATGGTTTGGGGGCGCAATATGTGCTGGTGGGCGATGACTTCAAATTTGGTGCCCAGCGCGCGGGCGACTACGCGATGCTGGACGCGGCAGGGCAGGCACAAGGCTTTGACGTGGCGCGCATGAACAGCTACGAGGTGCATGGCGAGCGCGTCTCCAGCACCACCGTGCGTGCGGCACTGGCACGGGGCGATATGGCGCTGGCCGCGCAGATGCTGGGCCACCCCTACACCATCTCCGGCCATGTGGTGCATGGCCGCAAGCTGGGCCGCCAATTGGCGGAATCCACCCCCGGTGCACAGGACGGTTTTCGCACCTTGAATCTGCGCTTTAACCACTGGAAACCAGCCGCCAGCGGCATCTTTGCCGTGCTGGTGCATGGCCTGGGCGCGCAGCCGCTGCGCGGTGTGGCCAACCTGGGCGTGCGCCCCTCGCTGGACCCCAACGACGTCAATGGCGGGCGTGTGCTGCTAGAGACGCACTGCCTGGATTGGCCGCTTCCACTCGGTGGCGAAGATGCCTACGGTAAAATCATCCGTGTGGAACTTTTGCACAAACTGCACGACGAGCTCAAATACGACAGTCTGGCGGCCCTCACTACGGGTATTGCCAAGGACTGCGATGACGCGCGCGCGTTATTCGCCTCGTACACCGAAACCCGTCGCCAAACCACGCGCGACCGAATTTGACGCTCGCTCCTGTCAGCTCGGGCGCCGGCATTGCGCTCGGTGCTCCATCCCCGCTTTTTACGCCCGGCCGATAAAGCCCGGTAAGTCCTCAAGGTTCCCCCATGTCTGAACAGAAATCGAACAAGCCCGAAGCGTCCGCCTACCGCGCCACGCTGAATATGCCCGACACCCCCTTCCCCATGCGCGGCGACCTGCCCAAGCGCGAGCCCGCCTGGGCCAAGGAGTGGGATGAGCAGGGCATTTACAAGAAGCTGCGCGATGCCCGCAGTGGGGCACCCAAGTTCATCCTGCACGACGGCCCGCCCTACGCGAATGGCAAGTTGCACATCGGCCATGCGGTGAACAAGATTTTGAAGGACATGATCGTCAAGAGCCGCCAGCTCGAAGGCTTTGACGCGCTGTACGCCCCCGGCTGGGACTGCCACGGCCTACCAATTGAAAACGCCATCGAAAAACTGCATGGCCGCAACCTGCCCCGCGACGAAATGCAGGCCAAGAGCCGTGCCTTTGCCACCGAGCAGATCGCACAGCAGATGGCGGACTTCAAGCGCCTGGGCGTGCTGGGTGACTGGGATCACCCCTACAAGACCATGAACTACGCGAACGAAGCCAACGAGCTGCGTGCGCTCAAAAAGGTCATGGAGCGCGGTTTTGTCTACCGCGGCCTCAAGCCCGTGTACTGGTGCTTTGACTGCGCCTCCTCGCTGGCCGAGTTTGAAATCGAATACGCCGACAAGCAGTCGCAGACGCTGGACGTGATGTTCCCTGCCGCCGACCCGGCCAAGCTGGCAGCGGCCTTTGGCCTGCCATCGCTGAACAAAGAAGCGTTTGTGGTGATCTGGACCACCACGGCGTGGACCATTCCCGCCAACCAAGCGCTGAACGTCAACCCCGATCTGGAATACAGCCTGGTCGATACCGAGCGCGGTCTGCTGGTGCTGGCTTCGGCACTGGTCGAAAAGTGCCTGGCACGCTGGAAGATTGAAGGCACCGTGGTCGCCACCGCCCAGGGCAAACAGCTCGACCACATGCCCTTCAAGCACCCGCTGGCGCACGTGGACAAGGGCTATGACCGCATCTCGCCCGTGTACCTGGCCGAATACGCCACCGCTGAAGACGGTACCGGTATCGTGCACTCGTCGCCTGCATACGGGGTGGACGACTTCAACTCCTGCGTGGCCAACGGGCTGGACTACAAGGACATCCTGAACCCCGTGACCGGCAACGGCGTGTATGCGGCTGATCTGCCCCTGTTTGGCGGCCAGCACATCTGGAAGGCTGTGCCCGTGATTCTGGACGCCCTGAAGGTGGCCAATCGCCTGATGGATACCACCGGCCTGACCCACAGCTACCCGCACTGCTGGCGCCACAAAACGCCCGTCATCTACCGTGCCGCCGCCCAGTGGTTCATTCGCATGGACGAGGGCGAAGGCGTGTTCACCGACCCTGCGCAAAAGCCCGAAAAAACCCTGCGCCAGATCGCGCTGGAGGCCATTGAAGCCACCAACTTCTACCCCGAAAACGGCAAGGACCGCCTACGCGCCATGATCGCGGGCCGCCCGGACTGGTGCATCTCGCGCCAGCGTTCGTGGGGTGTGCCCATCCCCTTCTTCCTGCATGTGGACACGGGCGCGCTGCACCCGCGCACCATGGAGATCATCGACCAGGCCGCTGCCATGATCGAGCAAGGCGGTATCGAGGCTTGGAGCCGCGTGACCACCGAGGAAATCCTGGGCGCTGAAGAAGCCAAGCTCTACACCAAGAGCACCGACATTCTGGAAGTGTGGTTCGACTCCGGCTCCACCTTCTGGCACGTGCTGCGCGGCTCGCACACCGGCCACCACCATGACCACGGCCCCGAGGCCGATCTGTACCTGGAAGGGCACGATCAGCACCGCGGCTGGTTCCACTCTTCGCTGCTGCTGGCCAGCGCCATCTTTGGCCGCGCGCCGTACCGCGGCCTGCTGACCCACGGCTTCACCGTGGACGGCCAGGGCAAGAAGATGTCCAAGTCGCTGGGCAACACCGTGGCGCCGCAGGACGTCTCCAGCAAAATGGGCGCAGAAATCATCCGCCTGTGGGTGGCCTCGACCGACTACTCGGGCGACCTGGGTATTGACGACAAGATCCTGGCCCGCGTCGTGGATGCCTACCGCCGCATCCGCAACACGCTGCGCTTTTTGCTGGCCAACACCAGCGACTTTGACGTTGCCACCGATGCCGTGGCTTACGACGACCTGCTGGAAATCGACCAGTACGCGCTGGCGCGTGCGGCCCAGCTGCAACAAGACATTCTGGGCCACTACAAGGTCTACGAATTCCACCCCGTGGTCGCCAAGATCCAGCTGTTCTGCTCGGAAGACCTGGGGGGCTTTTACCTGGACGTGTTGAAAGACCGCCTGTACACCAGCGCGCCTAAGAGTCTGGCGCGCCGCTCGGCACAGACTGCGCTGCACCAGATCACCCATGCGCTGCTGCGCTGGATGGCGCCCTTCCTGTCGTTCACGGCCGAAGAAGCGTGGAAGATCGTGGGCCACAGCGAATCCATTTTCCTGGAGCAGTTCACCACGCTGCCCGCTGGCGACGAAGCGCTGCTGGCCAAGTGGAACCGCATCTGCGAAATCCGCAACCAGGTCAACAAGGACATCGAAGTGGTGCGCGGCACCGGCGCCGTGGGCTCATCCCTGCAGGCCGAAGTCACGCTGACCGCCGAGCCCGAAGATCTGGCCCTGCTGCAGTCGTTGGGCGAGGACCTGAAGTTTGTCTTCATCACCTCGGCCGCGCAGGCGGTCGCCGGTGAGGCGCTGGCCACCAGCGTCCAGGCCAGCGAACACGCCAAGTGCGAGCGCTGCTGGCACTACCGTGACGACGTGGGCGTCAACCCCGCGCACCCCACCCTCTGCGGCCGCTGCGACAGCAATCTGCACGGCGAAGGTGAAGTGCGCACCAAGGCCTAAGCCTTGTGTGGGCTGCGGCGCTCTTTCAAAAAGGGAGCGCCTAGCGCTTGTATTTATTAGGTTTCAATATGTTTTTATATGAAAAGCCAATGGATACAAGCGCGATCAGCTATATTTTTCTGCCCTTACCTCTCAAAGGCACGCCATGCGTTCTCCGGCTTCTATCTCCCCTGGTATGACCCGCAAGCCTGCTTATTGGCCCTGGCTGGTCTGGGCAGCCCTGCTGGTGGGGCTCGACCAATTCACCAAACAGTGGATTTTGAGTTTCTTTGAATACGGTGACTGGACCCCGGTCACCAGCTTCTTCAACATCGTGCGTGCGCACAATACCGGTGCGGCGTTCAGCTTCTTGGCCGACCACGGCGGCTGGCAGCGCTGGCTGTTTGTGGGCATTGGCGCTGTAGCCACCGTGCTCATCATCTGGCAGCTGCGCAAACACCCGCAGCAAAAGTTTTTCTGCTTCTCGATTGCCAGCATTTTGGGCGGCGCCCTGGGCAATGTGATCGACCGCCTGCAGCACGGCTATGTGGTGGATTTCCTGGATTTTCACTGGCGCGGCGCCCACTACCCAGCCTTCAACGTGGCCGATATTGCCATTTGCATTGGCGCAGCCAGCCTGATCCTGGATGAAATTTTGCGTGCCCGCCGCGCCAAACAATAAGCACCCAAACATGTTTACATAGCCCGCTACTGCGGGCTTTTTTGCGCCTCGCCGTAAGACGCCCCACCGATTACGAAATATTTCAGTTTTGATACAAAGTGCCGAAATGCATTCAGGCCTGCTGCATACACATGTAGCAAGCTGAGTGCGCGCCGCATTGCGGCGATGTGGTTGCAACTTTCACGCAAGAGGTTCTCCCCCATGACTATGGGAATCAATACCAATCTTGCCTCGATCAATGCACAGAGGATGCTGAGCAGCAGTCAAAGCAGCTTAGCGACTTCCATGCAAAGGCTTTCTAGCGGGTTACGTGTGAACTCCGCCAAAGACGATGCTGCAGGCCTAGCCATCGCGGAGAGAATGAACAGCCAAATTCGAGGCATGAATCAGGCAGCAAGAAATGCCAACGATGGCATTTCACTGCTCCAAACAGCTGAAGGCGCCAGCAGCAAAATCACTGACATGCTGCAGCGTATGCGTGAAATTGCGGTGCAATCTGCCAATGCCACCAACTCGGCGCAAGACCGCAAGGCCCTGCAAGCTGAAGTATCTCAACTCAAACAAGAAATTGACCGGGTAGGTCTTACCACTAAGTTCAATGGACTGAAGGTGTTTGACCAAAGCCGCTCCCCTGTGGCTGGAGGCAATCCCGATGCGTATGTGGTGATGCAAAAACTCCGGGATGGCTGGCTGGCTCATGCCGAACAGTTAGTCAAAGACCGCTACGGGATTGAAGCCCCTGCGGGCGAAGGCATGCGCGTCAACCTGACCACTTTCACCGACGGCAAGTACAACGTGCTCGCCTCGGTAGGGTCTGCGGTTCCAACCAGTGGCCCTGGCAACAGCATTACGCTCAACATCGATTTGGCAGATTTCAAAGACATCGATGAAACCGAGGCTATCCAGACCATTGCCCACGAAATGGTGCATGCCGTCATGGCCAAAGGACAGAGCTGGGGCTCGCTCAAAGCAGGTAACAATACATGGCTGACCGAAGGGGTCGCTGAATTTGTCTACGGCGCTGACAGCCGCGTTCAAGGCATTGTGCAAAGTCCGGGGGGGTGGAACAACATCTCCAGCAAAAGCATCGCCGACACATGGGGCAGTGATAACAACAGCTATGGCTTTGGCTACATCGCCACCCGTGTGCTGCACGAAGAGCTCAAAGCCAATGGTGTCAGCGATGGTATTGCAGGGTTGCTGCAACAGTTACAGAACACCAACCACGTAACACTGGAGGCTGCGGTCCAGGCCACCATCTCATCGGCCAGTGGCACCACCTCCACCTACTCACTGACCACAGATCTGCAAGGAAAAATCACCGCCTTGTTTGCCGACCCAGTGGCCAGAGATGCATTGCTCAACCTCAGCAATGCAGACACTGGTGGCATCGGTGGCGCAGATGCAGATGGCGGCACGGTCAGAGCTGGGGCTAACAGCGTGGCGCCTGACTCTACGCTGAGCAGCAACACCATGAACCGGTTTGCAGCCAACTGGGAAAGCATTCCTTCAGGCACCAGCCTGGGGCAAGTCATGGGCTTCCAGGTAGGAGCAAATGCTGGCGACTTTGTCTACACCAATGTGGGCAGCATGAATTTGGGTTCTCTAGGGATTGAGTCCTTGGACGTAAGCACTGCCAGTAGCTCCAGATCCGCCATGGTGCTTCTGGACAATGCGATTGACTATGTCAGCAGCCAGCGCGGTTCGATGGGTGCCTTGATGTCTCGCTTTGAAAACATCATTGCTACCCTCGATATCAGTAGCGAAAACGCATCCGCCAGCCGCAGCAGAATCATGGATGCAGACTTTGCCGTTGAAACAGCCAACCTCAGCCGTACGCAAATCCTGCAACAAGCAGGAACGGCCATGGTTGCGCAAGCTAATCAACTCCCACAGCAAGTGCTTTCGTTATTGCGCTAACTGCGCTCCCATAAAAAAAGCAGGCACAAAGCCTGCTTTTTTTATGCCTACAGGAACACCCTGTATACAAATCGCACCCTGTCGTGCGTTATTGCATCTGAATCGCACTACGTTGCTGTATGCGGCGTATATTCCCAAGCTCCTTTGTCGAGCATCCATGAAGCATTTACTGAATCTTTTAGCCGCTATTGCCCTCTTGGTTTGGGGCACCCAACTGGTCCGCACCGGCGTTTTGCGCGTTTTCGGGGCGAATTTGCGCCAATTTATTTCGCGTGGGGTAAGCAACCGGCTCAAAGCAGTGCTTTCAGGGATCGGGGTCACTGCCATCGTGCAGTCCAGCACGGCAACGGCGCTGATCGTCTCGTCGTTTGTGGGCCAGGGCATGGTCTCCCTCACTGCGGCGCTGGCCGTGATGCTGGGCGCGGATGTGGGCACCAGCGTGATGGCTGTGGTTTTCTCGCTGGATTTGTCGTGGCTGTCACCGCTGTTTATTTTTGTGGGCGTGGTGATGTTCATCTCACGCCAGGACACCACCGCAGGGCGTGTAGGTCGTGTTTTTATTGGCCTGGGCTTGATGCTGCTGGCGCTGCGCCTGATCACTGAATCCACCACCGTCCTGACCCAAAGCCCCACCATGCTGACGCTGCTGGAGGCTTTGACCAGTGACATCACCATGGAGGTGCTCACTGGCGCCATCATCTCCATCATTTCTTATTCCAGCTTGGCCACCGTGCTGCTGGTGGCCACATTGGCCGCCTCAGGCGGTATTCCGGTGGATGTGGCCCTGGGGCTGGTGATTGGTGCCAACCTGGGCAGCGGTTTGCTGGCGGTGCTGACCACGCTGAAGGCCAATGTCCAAACCCGCCAAGTGCCCTTGGGCAATCTGATGTTCAAGATGGTGGGCGTGGTGCTGATGATCCCCCTGATTGGCCCCTGGCATACGTACATGCGCGCCGTGGCCCCCGATGTGGGCACCTTGGTGGTGCTGTTCCACCTGGCATTCAATACGGTGGTGGCCATGGTGTGCATTTTGCTCACCGGGCGCATCGCCTTCATCGTGGAAAAAATCTTGCCCGTGCAGGTGGCGTCGCCCTCTACCAGCCGCCCCCACCATCTGGATGCATCGGCGCTGAGCACCCCATCGCTGGCCATCTCGTGCGCGGCCCGTGAAGCACTGCACCAGGCCGACGTGGTCGAATCCATGCTGCTGGGCCTCAAGCGCGTGTGGCAAACCGATGACCAGAAGCTGGCTGAAGACCTGCGCAAGCTCGATGATGAAGTGGACGATTTGTACTCCGCCATCAAGTACTACATGACCAAAATTTCGCGTGCCGAACTGGACGAGAAGGAAGGCCGCCGCTGGACCGACATCATCAGCTTCACGATCAATATGGAGCAGGTGGGCGACTTGGTGGAGCGCGTGCTGCAGGACGTGGAAGACAAGAAGATCAAAAAGGGGCGCCAGTTTTCCCAAGCGGGGCTGGAAGAGATCAACCGCATGCACGACCACCTAGTGGCTAACTTGCGTCTGGCCATGAGCGTGTTCTTGAACGGTAATGTGCGCGACGCACAAAAACTGCTGGAAGAAAAGGCGCGCTTCCGTGATCTGGAGCTGGCCTACTCTGCCACCCACCTGGATCGCCTGTCGGACAACACGGTACAAAGCATTGAGACCAGCTCGCTGCACATTGACTTGATCAGTGACCTCAAGCGCATCAACTCACTGCTGTGCTCGGTGGCCTACCCGATTTTGGAATCCGCTGGCGCGCTGGCACCCAGCCGCCTGCGTGAGCCTTTGGAGCACCGTTAAACCCTCTCCGAGCAGCGCTTGCCCGCATGCGCTGCCACCAAAAAAGCCGCTGAATCAGCGGCTTTTTTTATGACGGCCAGGGCCGGCCGTGCAAGCAGCGTCACAAATCCAGATAGTCGGCCAGCACCAAGGTGGCTTCCGGGGTGAACAGGCCTTGCTCCAGCCACTGCATCAGGGTGGGCAGGTCAATGCACTGAAATTGCTGTACTTCACCATCTTGGTTGCGGGGCTCCAGGCCATCCGGCACCACAGCGCTGAACCAGTCAATGCGCTCACGCATGTAAGCCACGCCCCCTTTGACTTCATCGCTGGGGCAAGCAAACGCCACATGGCCGCCATGCCGCAATTGCTGCAGCTGCGCCACATCCAGGCCCGCCTCCTCATAGGTTTCGCGCGCCAGCGCTTGCTCCAGCGTGTCAGCGGCCGACACCATGCCGCCCATCAGCGTGTCCCATTTGTTGGGGTGGTTGGGCTTTTTTTTGCTGCGCTGCTGCACCCACATGCGCCCGTCAGCGGTCAAGCCCACCAGATGCACGGCATGCGTGCTCACACCCAGCACCCGCACGGCACCACGCTCGACGGTAGCCACGCGCTGCCCCTGGGGCGTGCAAACTGCAATTTGCTCATCGCGCCACGGGCCGCTGCGCCCTTTTTCACGCAGCAGCTGGGCCAAGGCGTTGAGGCCAAAACTGGCATCGGGTGCGACGAAGCTCCACGCCTCGCCCAGCCCGGGGGTTTTCTTGTGGGTGAAAGTAATGCGTTGCCCGCGCAGAAAATCTACGTCCACACTTTCCAAAAAGCCTTGCGCCACCGTGCCGATAACCTGCCCATTCCACAGCAGTGGCATGCGCGGCTGGGCCGGGGAGCGTTGGGCATCATCACGTAGTTTTTCCAACCAATTCATCATCTCTCCTGTGCTGACTCACACGGTCAAAATCGTGGAACCCGTGGTTTGCCGTGCCTCGAGTGCCTGGTGCGCAGCGCGCACCTCCTGCAAGGCGTAACGCTGCGCAATATGGATGTTGACCTTACCGCTGGATACAACTTCAAACAATTGGTCGGCCATGGCCTGTGTGGTTTCGCGGCTATGGGCATAGACAAACACGCTCGGGCGTGTCAGGTACAGACCCTTGGGCGCCAACGCGGCCACGCTAATCGGCGGCACCGGCCCCGATGCGTTGCCAAACGACACCATCAACCCAAAACGGCGCAGGCAAGCCAGCGAGCCTTCCCAGGTGTCTTTGCCCACGCTGTCATACACCACCTTCACGCCTTGCCCACCGGTAATTTCTTGCACCCTGGCGGCAAAGTCTTGCGTTCTGTAATTGATAGCGTGTGACGCGCCACTGAGTAAGGCCAACTGGCATTTTTCATCAGATCCGGCAGTGGCAATCAGCTTCAGGCCCAGTGCCTTGGCCCACTGGCAGGCAATCAGCCCGACACCGCCTGCCGCCGCGTGGAACAGCACATGGTCACCTGCCTGCAGCCCTTCCACCGGAATGCATTGCTTGAGCAGGTACTGCACCGTCAAGCCCTTGAGCATCATGGCGGCGCCGGTCTCAAAGCTGATGTGGTCGGGCAGCTTGCACACATGGGTGGCGGGCATGACGCGGCGCTCGCAATAGCTGCCCGGAGGGTTGCTGGCATACGCCACACGGTCACCTTTTTGAAGATGGGTCACGCCGTCACCCACGGCCTCCACCACCCCTGCGCCTTCCATGCCCAGCGCCAAAGGCAGGGGCAAAGCGTACAGGCCAGAGCGCTGGTACACGTCAATAAAGTTCAGCCCGATGGCGTGATGGCGCAACAAGATTTCTCCTGCGGCAGGTTGCCCCACTGCACGCTCTACCAGCTCTAGAACTTCCGCACCGCCATAGCGTGTGATTTGGACGGTTTTACTCACGGTGGCTGTCATATTGGTCTGTCTCCTTGTGGCTCTGATGCGCTGATCCGCTGGCTATCGTGCCAGGTTCATGTCACACCACGATGACACATGCGCGCTACCATTCCGAGAATGAGTTCCCCATTGACATTCAGCACGGTTGCCATGCTGACCTTGGCACCCCTGCTTTGGGCGGGCAATGCCATTGTTGGCCGCTTGGTGCATGACCTGATTTCCCCCTTTACGCTCAACCTGATCCGCTGGTGCCTGGCCTTTGTGGTGCTGCTGCCCGTGGCTGGTTACGTACTACGCAAAAACAGTGCCATGTGGCAATGCTGGAAGCAGTACGCCTGGCTGGGCATGCTGGGCATTGGCAGCTACAACGGCCTGCTGTATCTGGCGCTGAAAACCTCCTCGCCCATCAACGTCACGCTGGTCAGCTCCAGCATGCCGATTTGGATGCTGGTGATTGGGCGCGTTTGGTTTGGCATCACCGTCAACAGCCGCCAGATCACGGGCGCGCTGCTGTCGGTGCTGGGGGTGGCCGTGGTGCTCAGCCGGGGCGATGCGCAGCAGTTGCTGGGCTTGCACCTGGTGCCCGGCGACTGGTTCATGCTGCTGGCCACGATTGTCTGGTCCATCTACAGCTGGCTGCTGGCGCGCAGTGGCCAGACCATGCCCGGGCAAGCAGACATTCGCGGCAACTGGGCGGCGTTTTTGATGGCCCAGATGGTGTTTGGGATTGGCTGGTCGGCCGTGCTGGTCGGGGGCGAAGCTGCTGCGGGTGATTTTGTCTTTACCCCCAACGGGACGCTGGCCGCAGCCCTGCTGTTCATTGTGCTGGGGCCGGCGATTGCGGCTTACCGCTTCTGGGGCGAAGGCGTCAAACGCGCGGGCCCAGCCACGGCGGGT
The DNA here is from genome assembly GCF_002501455.1 of Comamonas sp. UBA7840. Classification (NCBI taxonomy): domain Bacteria; kingdom Pseudomonadati; phylum Pseudomonadota; class Betaproteobacteria; order Burkholderiales; family Comamonadaceae; genus Comamonas; species Comamonas sp. UBA7840. Next base: position 116,198 of record NZ_DLTI01000034.1, read on the forward strand.
TTTTTTGGCAACCTGATTCCCCTGTTCACGGCCCTGCTGTCCATCGCAGTACTGGGGGAAGCGCCCCAGCTCTACCATGCGCTGGCGTTTGCACTGATTGTGGGCGGCATCATCGTCTCCTCGCGCCGCTGACAGCGGTGCACCAACGCGTTGGCATGGAAAAAGCCCCGCATTGCGGGGCTTTTTTCACCACAGTTGGTGGTGGCGGTAAGGCACCGCCAACTTCGCACCGGGTTTAGTAAGTACCGGGGTACAAACCGCCATCGGGCAAGATGTTCTGGCCTGTCATATAGCCTGCATGCACGCTGCACAGGAAGGCACAGATCGCCCCGAACTCTTCGGCCGTACCAAAACGCTTGGCAGGAATTTGTGCCGCCTGCGCAGCACGGATGGCATCCACCGCTTGGCCGGTCTTGCTGGCTGCAGCCTGGTGGGTGGCCACCAGACGGTCAGTATCAAACTTGCCGGGCAAGATGCTGTTGATGGTCACACCCTTGGCGGCAATGCCCGAGCGCGCCAGGCCCGCCACAAAGCCGGTCAAACCGCTGCGCGCGCCGTTGGACAAACCCAAAATATCAATCGGCGCCTTCACCGCGCTGGAGGTGATGTTGACGATGCGACCAAAACCGCGCGCCGCCATGCCGTCCACGGTGGCTTTGATCAGTTCGATGGGAGTGAGCATGTTCGCGTCCACCGCCTTGATCCAGGCCTCGCGGTCCCAATCGCGGAAATCACCGGGGGCCGGGCCACCGGCGTTGGTCACCACAATGTCGAAATCCTTGCCCGGGCCACCGGGGACGCTGAACACAGCATCGCGCCCCTCGGGGCTGGTGATGTCACAAGCCACGGCCAGCACTTGCGAAGGTTTTTGGCCTTTAGCGCTTGCCACGTCTGCGCTGATAGCTCGCAATTTTGCAGCTGCTTCTTGCAAGGCAGCCTCGGTGCGGGCGTTGATGACCACGTTCACACCGTCTTCCACCAAGGCCTTGGCACAGCCAAAACCCAGCCCCTTGCTGGCGCCACATACCAACGCCCACTTACCGGCAATTCCTAAATCCATGCGGATGCTCCTTCAATGTCACGGGTTGCGCGAAACGCCGGGCTTTTGGGCCCAGCGCGTAAATACAAAAATCCCCACCATCACCAAGCAGGTGCCTGCCACCATGAAGGCGTTGAGCTGCTCGTCCAGCAGCCACACGCCCATCAAGATGGTGGACAGCGGGCCAATCATGCCGGTCTGCGCTGTCATGCCGGGGCCAATGCGCTCAATCGCCATCATCACCATGAGCACAGGGGCGACGGTGCAGGCCGTGGAATTGAGCAGCGACAGCCACAGCACCTGCGGCGCCACCTGCATGGCCGACAGCGGGTGGGTCAGCAGAAACTGTGCAATGCAGAAGCAACACGCCACGCTGGATGCCAGCCCCACCAGGCGCAGGGCACCCAGGCGTTTCACCATCTCACCGCTGTACACCAAGTAAATGGCGTAGCTCACTGCACTGCCCAGCACCAGCAGCGCCCCCCAAACGGCATGCTTGCCCTGGGCGCCCACCTCATGGCCAAACACCAGCAGCACGCCGCAGTAGCTCAGCAGCATGGCGGCAAACTGCCCCCAGGTAATGCCGCGCCGGTAAACCACCCAGCCAAAGAGGACAACCAGCGTCGGGTTGAGGTAGAGAATCAGGCGCTCCAGCGCTGCAGAGATGTAGGCTAGCCCGGCAAAGTCCAGATAGCTGGCCAGGTAGTAGCCCGAAAAGCCCAGACCGATCACGCCCAGCACATCCTTGCGCGACAGCGGCGGCTGTCCCCGCCCGGCCCACCAGGCCATCAGCAAAAAGATGGGCAAGGCAAACAGCATGCGGTACATCAGCAGCGTGACGGCATCCACCCCATAGCGGTAAGCCAGCTTCACGATGATGGCCTTGCCGCTGAAAGCCATCGACCCCAGCACCGCCAAGGTCAGCCCCAGCGCTATGCCTTTGTTAGCTGCTTGCGCAGGCTTTTCCTTCACTTCAGACACTTTTCCATCTCAAACCATTGAAACACAAGCGCCAAACGCTCTTGTTTTTATATCTTTCTTCGCACCACCGACCGCACCCACACATCGCAGCGTTGCGCTGGAAACAAGGCCAGAGCAAAGGTGGTGTGTGCGGGTCTTAATGCTTGGAGCCAAACAATTTGTGGTGCAAACGGCGCAGCGACCACCACACACTGAACGCCACCACCGGGATGGCAATCGCTGCCGTGATTTCGGGCGACAGCGGCCAGCCCATTTTTTGTGCGCCCTTGGTCAGGTAGGTGATCAAGCCGGTGATGTAGTAGGTAATGGCCGCCACCGACAGCCCCTCCACCGTGGACTGCAGTTTCAGCTGCATGCCCTGGCGGTCATTCATCGTGGCCAGAATTTCCTGGTTGCTTTGGTGCTGCTCGATTTCCACGCGTGTGCGCAGCAAATTACTCATCCGCGACACCCGCTGCGACAGCGCGTTCTGGCGGTGCACGGCCCACTCACAGGTGCTGCGCGCGGGCGAGAGGCGCCGCTCCATGAACTCCTGGATGGTCAGCAGCCCCGACAAGCGCTCCTCGCGCAAATCGTGAATGCGTTTGTCCACCAGCTCAAAGTAGGCCTTGCTGGCCGAAAAGCGCGAGTGGGTGGCCGCGTATTCGCTCTCCACCTGCCCCGCCAGACGCGTCAGCCGATCCAGCAACTCGGGCTCGTCATCGCTCTTGGCCTCACGAATCGCTTGCGCCAGATCTGCCAGCTCTCGCTCGGCCGTCCCCAGCACCACCGCCGCCTTGCGTGCGGCGGGCAGGCCCAGCAGCGCCGCCATGCGGTAGGTTTCAATCTCCAGCACCCGTTGCACCAGGCGCCCCAGACGGCGGGCGCTGATGCTGTCCGAAGGTTTGACCAAGATGCGCGAATAGCCATCCGCATGGATGGCGAAATCGGTACACACCTCGGTATGCCCCATGTGCACGGCAGCACCGGCCAAGGTGTCGTCGTTGAGCATGTGCTTGACCACATGTCGCATGCCCTGACCATCGGATTGCGCATCTTTCAAGATCCACAGATGCACGCTGCTCAAACACTGCCCGGGCAAATCTTTGAGCCATTGCTGCGGCACTTCTTCAATCGCCGTCGAAGGGTTGCGTGCATTCAAGGGGGCGTCCGCAGCCAGCGGCACCATGAACGTCCAGCAGACAAACTCGGTGTGCAACTCCCAGCGCAGGCGGAATGCGCCAAAGTCCACCCGCAGGTGGGTGCAGTCGGCATCCGGCCCGGTGCGGTGGTGGTCATGCATCAAAGCCGACAGGTGCGCGCGGCTGGCCTCCCGCTGGGCGGGGTCCGTCAGCATCACCAAGTGGGTGATGGCGGCCGGGCCGCTCACCGGCTCCGCAGGGCGGGCATGCACTTCGTTGTGCAGCAAGGCACGCAATGGATGTTGGGTAGGCTGGGGCAAGACAGGCATAGGCGATGCAAAAGAGACAACGGCAAACAGTTGCTTATTGTGGGGCTTTCCCTGTGCAGCGAGACCGCACAAACAAAGTAGCCCCGCATCGCGGGGCTACGCAGCAGGGTGCCTGCACCACGCCGGGCACTTCCAGCGCCTGGCATGGTGCAGGCCTTAAAAGGTTTCCCAATCGTCTTCACTTTGCGCAGCAGCGGTGCGAGCAGGCTGCTTGGCGGGCAAACTGGGCGCATGCATCACGCGTTGCTTGGACTTTGCCGCCGCCGTTTTAGGTGACGGTGCGGGGGCTGTCGCAGAGGATGCGGCGGTTTGCCTAACGGCTGCGGCCCCCTGGGGCACAGTTGCACGGTCCGGCGCGCGGGCCACGGTATTGCTCACTGCCTGGGCGCCCACATTGAACGCAGCCATGGCTTGTAGCAAGCGCTGGGCTTGCGCATCCATCGCGTCGGCGGCTGCGCTCGACTCCTCAACCAGTGCCGCATTTTGCTGCGTCATTTGATCCAGATTGCTCACCGCCTGATTCACCTGGGCAAAGCCATCGCGCTGCTCACTCGAAGCGGCCGTGATCTCGCCAATCAAATCGGTCACGCGGCGCACACTGGCCACAATTTCCTGCATGCTGGCACCCGCTTGCCCCACTTGGGCAGAGCCAGCTTCCACATTGCTCACGCTGGCTTCAATCAATCCCTTGATTTCTTTGGCTGCTTCCGCGCTGCGCTGTGCCAGGGTGCGCACCTCACCGGCCACCACGGCAAAACCACGGCCTTGCTCCCCGGCACGCGCTGCTTCCACCGCAGCGTTCAAGGCCAGGATGTTGGTCTGGAATGCGATGCTGTCGATCACACCGATGATGTCGCTGATCTTGCTGCTAGAGCTATGGATTTGCGCCATGCTGTGCACCACCTGATCCACCACATTACCGCCACGCTCTGCGGCCTGCACCGCGGTCGTGGCCAATTGGGCCGCCTGGCGCGAGGTATCTGCAGACTGGTGCACGGTGGCAGTCAGCTGTTCAATGCTGGCGGCGGTTTCTTCCAAGTTGGCCGCCGTTTGTTCGGTGCGTGCAGACAGGTCTTGATTGCCACGGGCAATTTCTGAAGCCGCAGAGGACACTTCGTTCACACCACCGCGCACATCGACCACCACATCCCGCAGCCGCTGTGCCATGGCGTTGAGCGCCTGCAGCAGGTGACCAAACTCATCTTTGCGCTGGGTGTGGATCTGCACCGTCAAATCTCCCCCGCCAATGGCCTGGGTCAGCTGCACCGCTTGCAGCAGCGGACGCGTGATGGTGACCACCAGCCAGCGCGCCATCAGCACACCCGTCAGCAACAGCACAATGGTGACTACCCAGCCCACGAGAGCGCTAAGTTGGCGTTTTTCGGCAGCTTGTTTGAGCACCACATCCAGCTGGTTCACTTGGTACTGCATAAAGTCATCAAACGCTTGGGAATACTGCATACCCAAGGCGGCATATTCACCAAACGCAAAATTAGCGCGTGCGTTGTAATCGTCCAGATCCAGATTGCGCTCTGCCTCGGCACGGCGACCTTGGACCTTCGCACGGGCTTGCAACACGCGTTCAAACTGCGCACGGTCTTCTTCCGTTTGCAAGGCTTCCTGCATGGCATTCAACGCAGCAGTGGAGTTTTGTTGGCGCTGCTGAAAGCGCTTTTCCAGCTCAAGCTGCAAGCGGTTTTCATTGGTCGCAAACTGGGCAATCCCCAGCTCCAGCCCTGTCATGGCTGCGCCGCGCATATTCTGGGCCAGCGCAATCTTGCGCTCGATCTGCTGCACGTCTTCACGCGCCTGTTCCAGCGCCTGCTCGGTATTGCTGCGCACCCACAGATTGGACAGCAGCATCACGCTCAGCAAACCCAAAATAGTTACCCATAGCTTGGGAGCAACACGCATGTTGTGTAAATTCATAGTCTTGGTTTCTTTGGTGCCCATGCCCTCGCCCATGAGGGAGGTACTTCGGGGTTAAGCCAAGAGCTCACCACGCCAAACAACCATTGCAGTTGTTCGCAGTTATGTGGTGCAAATTGGTCTGCGCCAATCTCTAAGGTGTCTGTCTCGTGGCCCATGTCGCGACGCAAGCGCAGCAGGCCAATCACTTGGATGCACCTGGTTTTCAACCAGCAAGCTCTCAAAGCTGCAATTATCGTGTAACTATTTTTTACAAAGTGTGCCGCCGCGAATACCGTATGGCACATCGGGATAAAAAAAGCGCCCCGAAGGGCGCTTTTTTGCACGATGAGGGCGGAAGCTTATTCTTCAACGAAAGCTTCTTCGCGCTTGTTCTTCACTGCGGGCAGTGTCACGACGACCAGCAAAATCACCGCCAGCACCAGCATGGTGGCAGAGATAGGACGTGTCACAAACACCGACCAGTCACCGCGCGACAGCAGCAGAGCACGACGCAGGTTTTCTTCCATCATCGGGCCCAAGATAAAGCCCAGCAGCAGCGGTGCAGGCTCGGTACCCAGCTTGTAGAACAGATAGCCCACAAAACCGAAGATGCCCACCAACCACACGTCAAACTCAGAGTTCTTGGTGCCATACACACCCACCGCACAGAACAGCACGATGGCAGGGAACAACCAGCGATAAGGCACGGACAGCAGCTTGATCCACATGCCGATCATGGGCAGGTTCAAGATGATCAGCATCGCATTACCGATCCACATCGAGGCAATCAGACCCCAGAACAACTCAGGGTTGCTGGTCATCACTTGAGGACCAGGCTGGATGTTGTGGATGGTCATCGCACCCACCATCAGCGCCATCACAGCGTTGGGAGGGATACCCAGAGTCAGCAGCGGAATGAACGAAGTCTGCGAACCGGCATTGTTGGCCGATTCAGGTGCCGTCACGCCACGGATATTGCCTTGGCCGAAAGGTACTTCACCGGGCTTGAGCTTGGTCTTCTTTTCGATGGTGTACGAAGCAAAAGCCGACAACATCGCACCACCACCAGGCAAGATACCCAGGGCAGAGCCCAGCACAGTCCCGCGCACCATGGCAGGGAACATCAGCTTCAAGTCTTGCTTGGTGGGCATCAGGCCCTTGACCTTGGCCGTGAAGATTTCACGTTCGTCTTCAGGCTTGGACAGGTTGGCGATAATTTCACCGTAGCCAAACACACCCATGGCGATCACGACGAAGTCGATGCCGTCGGTCATTTCAGGGATGTCGAAGCTGTAACGCGCCACACCGGAGTTCACGTCGGTGCCGACCATGCCCAACAGCAGGCCCAGCACGATCATGCCCACGGCCTTCAGCAGCGAGCCGGAAGCCAGCACCACAGCACCGATCAGGCCCAGCACCATCAGCGAGAAGTATTCCGCTGGGCCAAACATGAAGGCCACTTCGGTCAGTGGAGGTGCAAAGGCGGCCAAGATGATGGTACCCACGCAACCCGCAAAGAAAGAGCCAATACCAGCAGCAGCCAGCGCAGGCCCTGCCCGCCCCTTCCGTGCCATCTGGTAGCCGTCAATCATCGTCACCACCGACGAGGACTCGCCCGGCAAGTTAACCAAAATCGCCGTGGTGGAGCCACCGTATTGTGCGCCGTAATAAATACCGGCCAGCATGATCAGCGCAGCCACAGGGGGCAGCGCATAGGTTGCGGGCAGCAACATCGCAATCGTGGCCACCGGGCCCAGGCCCGGCAAGATGCCAATCAGCGTACCCAAGATACAGCCGATCAAGCAGTACATCAGGTTCTGGGCGGTGAAAGCCACCCCAAAACCCAAGGACAAGTGTTCAATCAATTCCATGATTCAAATCTCCTGGTGGCGTTAACCAACGATGAAGGATGGCCACACAGGGAACTGCAAGTTCAGCGCCCAAACGAACACCGCATAGCTACCAATTGCCAACACAGTTGCCAACACCAAGCTTTCCTTGAAGTTCACTTCCTTGCGGCCGTAGCTAGCGATCAGCACCAGTGCATAAATGGCGACGATCAGGCCAAAACCGGGGATCCCAAGTGCAGGCACACCAACCAGCAAAATACCGAACGAGAAGTTGGCAGCCAGAACAAAGAAGATAGGACGCCATGCCCACTTGCCTATGGGGTCACCATCGCCAGGGCCAGCAACCGTAGCCTTGAAGGAAATCACTACACCGATGAAGGCCAGCAAGATACCCAAGATCATTGGGAAATAGCCAGGACCCATGCGCGCAGCAGTACCGACGTTGTACCCATAGGCGCCAATGGCAAAAGCGCCACCAACGACGAGATACATCAGACCTGCAAAAAAGTCTTTTTGACTCTTGATTTTCACGAAACGTCTCCCATGAGAGGATTTACGACCGATGGAATTCTGTAAGCAAAGTTAAAGCAAATTCATGTGGATTCCACCTACAAAAATGCCAATCGATGCGCCGACCTTTGACATTTGATAGGCGTTTACCCTTGAAAATGCGCAATGCAAGCGTTTACACACCCTTTGCTTGCCCGGCTTTCTGCCCAGAAAATGCGAATCCGCGCGATGGATTGCTGGATAGCAGGTAAGGGTGGCTGCGCTATCAACGCAGTGGTGGCGTGGCAGCCATGACCTCGGCCAAGGTCGTTACCCCCTCAGCCACGCGCAACGCACCTGACAGCCGCAGAGGGCGCATGCCGTCTTGCATGGCCTGCCGGCGCAGCGCCTCCATAGATGGACTGTGATTAATCTGCTGCTGCAAACTGTCGCTGCCCACCAGCAACTCATACAGGCCCATACGGCCCTTGAATCCCGTCATGCGACAGGCTTCACAGCCCACGGGCCGATAGGGTTTGAATGCACCCTGGAATTTCCAAGGGCTCATCACCTGAGCCAGTGCATCGGCGCCCAATTCGGCATCCGGCTGCTTGCACTGCGGGCACAGCACACGCACCAAGCGCTGTGCCAGCACCCCCAGCAATGTGGCATTGAGCAAGTAAGGGGGAATGCCCAGTTCCATCAGGCGACTGACTGCGCTGGGGGCATCGTTGGTGTGCAGCGTGGAAAACACCAAATGCCCCGTCAACGCTGCTTGCACTGCCATCTCAGCGGTGGCGGTATCTCGAATTTCCCCCACCATGATGATGTCGGGATCCTGGCGCATCAGCGCACGCAAGCCTTCGGTGAAGCCAAAATCCAGCTGGGGCTGTACCTGGGTTTGGTTAAAGGCAGGCTCAATCATCTCGATGGGGTCTTCCACCGTGCTGACATTGACCTCTTCCGTGGCCACCCGCTTGAGGGTGGAATACAGCGTGGTGGTTTTGCCCGAGCCTGTCGGCCCGGTGACCAAAATAATGCCGTGCGGACGCTGCACCAGTTGCTCCCAGCGCTGCGCGTCATGCGGCATAAAGCCCAGTTGATCAAGCTGTTTGACGGTGTTGTCCGGGTCAAAAATGCGCATCACCATCTTCTCGCCAAAGGCGGTGGGCAAGGTCGAGAGGCGCATCTCAATTTCTTCGCCGCGCGGATTGCGGGTTTTGATGCGGCCATCCAAGGGGCGGCGCTTTTCCACCACATCCATGCGCCCCAGCAATTTGATGCGCGCAATCATGGCGTTGAGCACCCCCATGGGCATGCGATAGACGCTGTGCAGCACGCCATCGATGCGGAAGCGAATCACCCCTTGCTCGCGCCGGGGCTCTAGGTGAATGTCGCTGGCCCGTTGGTCAAACGCGTACTGCCACAGCCAGTCCACCACGCGGATCACCCCCGTGTCATTGGCATCCAGCTGCTTGTTCGTGCGCCCCAACTCCACCAGCTGCTCAAAGCTGGCAGCCCCCGACGCGCCACCCAGCTTTTGGGCAGAACGCACCGAATTGGCCAAGGCAAAAAACTCGGCCGTGTAACGCTGAATCTCGAGTGGGTTGGCCATCACCCGACGCACCGACTTGCGCGTCTGGCGCTCAATTTCTGCCACCCAGTGCTGCACAAAAGGCTCTGCGGTCGCGATGACAATTTCGCTGTTGCCCACTTGCAGCGGCAGCACCTTGTGTCGCTGCGCATATTGGGCACTCATGGTATCCCCCACGCGGCCCACGTCCACCTTGAGCGGGTCAATCCGCTGGTAGCCCATACCCGTGGCAGATGCCACAAAAGCGGTCAGCGCCTCAATGTCCAAAGGCAGGCCATCGCTGGCACGCGCCACCCCCACACTGGCCAGACGTACCAAGGGGTGCTGCGTACTTTGTGCCACCGAACAACGGGCACGAATACGCTGTGCCTCGGCATCATCCACCACACCTTGGTCGTGCAGCCACTGCAGCACTTGCGCCCAGTCCAGCGCACGCTCGGGCTGGGGGTCTACCTTGGCTGCAGGGTTAGGGGTTCTGATGGGGTGCATAACGGGCAACAAAGAGTTCAAATGGCCCAGCTATTGTGCCGCCGGACGCCGTGCACGCTTTGTGCCCTCTCAGACATAGTTGGCCTAACCATGCCTGCCTGCTGGCGCACACACCAACAAAGCGCCCTGCACAAGCCTGCGCACAGTGCCGCTGCTAAGAGCCGGTGCCAGGCTCCACCTGTTTGAACACCTTGAGCCACTTGGTGGCAGGCAAGCCCCAACGGGCTTGCACCGCCTCTGCACGGGATTGGAGTTCCTCGCGCGACAAAGGCGTTGCCACGCGCTGCGCCAGCACAATCGTGTTGCCTTCCCGCGTGGGTTTAAAGGCCCAGACATTGCTGGCGCCAAAAGCGGCGCTGATTTTGTCCAGACTGCGCTGGTAACTGGAAGCTCGGCCAAACAGATTCACCGTCATTACCCCCTCTGGGGTGAGCATGTTGCGGCAATCGGCATAGAACTCCGCACTGTCGAGCACCGGCGCTGCAGCATTGTGGTCATACAAATCCACCTGCAGCGCATCCACCGCGCCTTGCCAGCGAGGTTTCAAAATTTCCAAGGAGGCATCGCCCAACACCACTTCCAGCATGTCGTTATCGGGCGGCAACTTGAACCAGTTGCGGCAGATATTGACGACCAGCGGGTTGATCTCAATCGCCGTGGTGTGCATCTTGAGTTTTTTGTAGTGGAACTTGGTCAGCGCGGCAGCGCCCAAACCTAGCTGCACTGCGGTGCGCTCGGCAATGCTGTCGGGCTCTGCAAACAGCAGCCACGCCATCATGCGCTGCACATACTCCAGGTCAATCTCAAACGGTTCTTTGAGCTTCATGGAGCCCTGCACCCAAGGCGTGCCCAAATGCAGGTAGCGCGAGATACCGTCGTCAGACACGCTGACTTGAGGCAGGTCTTCTTCGGTTGCGGTGCTGGAAATTCTCTTGCGTGCTGCCACGGCTTACTCTTTCTCTGTCTGAATGCCTGTGTGTACCAGGCCTGCGGCCTGCATCACTTCACGCCATGCGGTGAGTTTGCGCTCCCAACTCCATCCGGCATTGGCCGGACTGGTCGATGGCAACTTGTACACCGCCAGGCCCAATCCTGCGAGTTTGGCTGCGTGTTTAAAACTCTCTGCCCCGTTGTGGGCCACGGCCTGCAACTGCGGGCAACGCTGCTTTAACGCGGCAAAGTCATTGACTTGGGGAATGCGAATGGCGCTGTCCAGACTCCCTTGGCGCTCACAGCTGTCATACACATCCCACAGCCCCAGCCCTCGCTGCAGCAGCCATTCACAGCGTGCGGCGTAGTCCGCCCGGTCGGGCTGCTGCACCTGCGGCCACAAAGCCGCCAAGATGGGCCACAACTTGTTGTGCGGATGCGCGTAGTACTGCTGCGCCTGCAAAGACGCAACGCCGGGAAAGCTGCCCAAAATCAGCAAGCGCGTGCGCGCATCCGCCACAGGAGGCAGCCCTTGCAAACGCAGCAAAGCAGAATCCAAAGCCACTGTCATGGCTGGGCATTGTGCGTGCAAATCAATGCCGCTTGCCACGGATAGAGTTTTACAAGTTCATAGCTACCAGCGCTTACCAGATAAGCGCTAGAGCACTAAAAGGCTTTGAATGCAGGCAAACCCCGCAATGCCTTGCGCGCATTCTGGCTGGTCGCCTCGGCCAGTGCCTGCACGTCCATGCCGCGCAAATCGGCCACGGTGGCGGCTATGCTTGGTAGCTCGCCGGGGCTGTTGCGCCCTTGCGCCTGACCTTGGGCGCGTTGCTCTGCCGTGGTGTAGCACCAATGGGGGGGAATGTCGGGGGCATCGGTTTCCATGACGATGCTCTCTAGCGGCAACTGGCGCGCCAACTCACGCAACTTGAGCGCACGCTCATACGTCACCGCGCCCCCAAACCCCAGTTTGAAACCAAGCGCTATGAACGTCTGTGCCTGCTGCCAGCTGCCATTGAAAGCATGGGCAATCCCGCCCTCCACCGGGTAGGCACGCAAGGTTTTCAGCAAGCGGTCACTGCTTTTGCGCACATGCAAAATCACGGGCAAGCCAAATTCACGGGCCAGCAGTACCTGCTGCTCATAAAACCAAATTTGCCGCTGTGCATCCAAGCCCGGCACAAAAAAGTCCAGACCAATTTCTCCCACGGCGACCAAGTGCGGATCGCCCTGCACATCCTGCAGCAAGGTGCGCAGCGCGGCGACATCACCTTCTTGCGCCTGCGGTGTGTACAGGGGGTGAATGCCCAGCGCATAGCTGTCGCCGTGGCGGTGGGCCAGTGCCATCACGGCGCGCCAGTCGCTGCGTTGCACGGCTGGAATAACCAGATGCCCCACACCCGCTGCCCTGGCTGCAGCGCGCACGGCATCGCGGTCCGACTGAAATTCTGCGGCGTCCAGGTGGCAGTGGGTGTCAATCCAGAGGGTCACGGTCACCTCGGCTGTGCGTCGGCCCACTGCTGCAGCACGCGCTGCATATCACTCAGCACCTGCTGCAGGCCAAAGACCCGGGCATAGTCCAGTGCCACCCTGCCATCCACCATCAGACGCAACACCGGCAGGCTGAACACTCCGTGCTGGGCACAGGCCGCAGGCGCCTGCGCACAATCCACGCTGTACAGCGGCAGCTGCGGGAAATGCGCAGCCACCTGCTGCGCCAGCCGTGGCTTGATTGCCTGGCAGACACCGCAATGCGCCCCGCCCCAAAGCACCAGGGCCAGGGGCTGTTGCAATACCTGCTGCAAGGCGGCCCCATCAGCCACCGGCTGCCAGGATGGCGCGCTGGCAGCCCGCATCAGGCCAGCTGCCCTTTGACCAGCCGCACCATGCGGTCGCATTTGGCGGCCAGACTTTCGTCGTGCGTCACCATCACAAACGCCGTGCCTTGGGTACGCGCCAGCTCCAGCATCAGGGCGAACACCCCGTCGGCCGTGGAACGGTCGAGGTTGCCCGTGGGCTCGTCGGCCAATACACAGGCTGGCTGCGTGACCAAAGCGCGGGCAATCGCCACACGCTGACGCTCGCCACCCGACAGCTCTGCCGGGCGGTGCGCCATGCGCTCTTTCAGGCCCACGGCCTCCAGCATGCGCGCCGCTTGTGCTAGCGCGTGCTCTTGGGGATCACGGCGAATGCGCAGCGGCATGGCTACGTTGTCCTGCGCGCTGAACTCGGGCAGCAGGTGGTGAAACTGGTAGATAAAGCCCAGGTGCTGGTTGCGCAGCTCTCCCTGCTTTTTGGGGCTGAGCGTATGCAGCGGCTGCCCCATCAAATGCACTCTGCCCTCGCTGGGGCTGTCCAGCCCGCCCAGCAAATGCAGCAGCGTGCTTTTGCCCGAGCCCGAGGCACCGACAATCGCCAGCGTCTCACCGGCATGCACCTGCAAATTCACATCCTGCAGCACCTGCACATTCAGGTGCCCATCTTCAAAGCGCTTGGACAGGTGGCGCGCATCCAGAACAACTTGGTTACTCATAACGCAGCGCCTCCGCAGGGTTCACGCGGCTGGCGCGCCAGCTGGGGTAAATGGTGGCGACGAAGGCCAGAATCAAAGAAATGATGGCAATCGGCATGATGTCGCTGCTTTGTGGCTCGCTGGGCATCTTGCTGATCAGGTAAATGTCTTTGGGCAAGAAACTGGCCCCCAGTGCCTGCTCAATCGCCGGCACGATCACATCAATATTGCACGCCACCAGCAGCCCCAGCGCCAGCCCGGCAAACGTGCCAATCACGCCCACCATGGCGCCTTGCACCATGAAGATGCCCATGATGGAAGCGGGCGATGCGCCCAGCGTGCGCAAGATGGCAATGTCGGCGCGCTTGTCTGTCACGGTCATCACCAGCGTGGAGACCAGATTGAATGCCGCCACCGCCACGATCAGCGTGAGGATGATGAACATCATGCGTTTTTCCACCTGCACGGCGGCAAACCAGGTTTTGTTTTGCTGCGTCCAGTCACGCAGGTACAAAAACTCGGTAATCATGCCGGACAGCTCTTGCACCACCCGCGGTGCTTCGTGCAGATTTTTGAGCTTCAAACGAATGCCCGTCGGGCCTTCCAGGCGAAAGATGCGCTGGGCATCTTCATGGTGCAGCATGACCATGGCCGAGTCGTACTCATAGTGGCCCGAGTCAAACGTGCCCGCCACCGTCATCTGCTTGAGGCGCGGCACGACGCCCGCTGGTGTGACTTGTCCGCTGGGCGCAATCAGCGTCACGGTGTCGCCCACCTGCACGCCCATCTGGTGTGCCAGCTCCTGCCCCAGCACGATGTTGAACGAGCCCGGCGTGAGCTGCTGCAGCACCTGCGCATTGGCAGCGGCCAGATCGGTCACTTCGCCTTCGCGCTCCGGGTCAATCCCACGCACGATGACGCCTTTCATGTCTTCACCACGGGCAATTAAGCCTTGGGCCGCCACAAAAGGCGCGGCGCCTATTACCTCGGGGTGCTGCTTGGCCTGCCGCATGGTGGTGTCCACATCCTGCATGGCCTGCCCGTTGGGCGCAAAAATCTCCACATGCGACACCACGCTGAGCATGCGGTCACGCACTTCCTTCTGAAAGCCATTCATCACACTGAGCACGATGATGAGCGCGGCCACACCCAGCGCAATGCCCAGCATGGACACCCCAGAAATAAAAGAAATAAAACCGTTGCGCCGCGTGGCGCGGCCTGCACGCGTGTAGCGCCAGCCTAAAGCGAGTTCGTAGGGAATTTGCATACGTGGGCAGCATTGTGGCATTGCCATAAAAGCTGGCGTGTCATACGGGTCTGACGCAGCGGCCGTGGTTTAGGGACAATAGGCTGCTATGTCGCCTTCTGCCTTGCCTGTTTTGCCACTGCCGTTTGCTGCTCCGCCCCTGCAGACACGTGCCCGCCATATGCACCTGATCTTGCCGTATGCGGCCATGCCCTCGGACAGCTGTCAGCACGTCCTCCAAAATTTGGCACTGCCGCAGCTCGATCAGTTGCTGGCCATGCTGGACCCTGCCCACGCTGACGAAGGTACAGAAGACCACCCCATCCCCCCGCATGAACGCGCCGTCGCACGCGCCTGGGGGCTGAACCCTGATGCCCCTGCTTGGGCCGCCGTGGCACAGCCCCAGGCCTTGCCCGCGGCCAGCGCATGGATGACGCTGTGTCACTGGAGCGCTGGTGCCGACCAGGTGCGCATGGATGACCCCGCCAGCCTGCCCATCACGCAGGAAGATGCCCACGCCCTGCACGCAGTGCTGCAGCCGTGGTTTGCCGAAGATGGCATGCAACTGCAGGTCGTCGACCCCGGCCGCTGGCTGGTTACGGGCGCGCCCCTGCAAGATTTGCCCACCGCATCGCTGGACCGCGTGCTGCTGCGTGACGTCAGCACCTGGCTGCCGCACAGCAGCCACAGCCGCATGCTGCACCGCCTGCACAGCGAAGTGCAAATGCTGCTGTACAACCACGCTTTCAACGCCCAGCGGGCCCAGCGCGGGCTGCCGCCCATCAATGCATTTTGGCTGCACGGTGCGGGGCCGCTCAGCCCTGACAGCCTGCAGGCTGCGCACACCTTGCAAAAAGTCACCCCGATCTTGCTGGTAGACAGCCTGCGCCAAGCCGCACTGCGCCAAGACTGGCCCGCCTGGAAGGCGGCCTGGCTGGCCGCTGAAGCGGGCCCCATCGGCCAGGTGCTGGCCCATGTGCAGCTGGGTGGCACGGCCACCGTCACGTTCTGTGGCGAGCGCCATGCCCGCAGCTATACCAGCACCCACCGTAACTGGCTGGGCAAAATCAAGAACAATTTCAGCCCCCAGCGCTTTGCTGGCTTTCACCAAGCGCTATGAAGATTATTGAACGCGAGATTCCTGACGCCACCGTCCAAACGCTGGTGCAATCGGGCATCAACCCTTTGCTGGCCCGCCTGTATGTGGCGCGCGGCGTGCAGTCCATGGATGAGCTGGACACCGGGCTGGGCAAGTTGTTGCCGCCCTCAGGACTGCGGGGCATTCAAGAGGCGGCCTGCGTCTTGGCCGATGCGATTGCCCAGCAGCGGCGCATCTGCATCGTGGCCGACTATGACTGCGACGGCGCCACCGCCTGCGCCGTGGGCGTGCGCGGCCTGCGCATGCTGGGCGCCCAGCATGTCACATACGAGGTGCCCGACCGCATCAACGATGGCTATGGCCTGTCAGCGCCCATCGCCCGCCGCGTGCACGCCAAAGGGCATGAGTTGCTGCTCACGGTGGACAACGGCATTGGCAGCGTGGAGGGGGTGGCCGAAGCCATGCAGCTGGGCCTGACCGTGGTGGTCACCGACCACCACCTGCCCGGCGAGACACTGCCCACGCCCCACGCCATGGTCAACCCCAACCAGCCCGGCTGCACCTTTGCCAGCAAGCACCTGGCAGGTGTGGGCGTGATGTTTTACGTGCTGCTGGTGCTGCGCGCCGAGTTGCGCACACGGGGCATTTTCAACGCACAAAACCAGCCCAAGCTCGACACCCTGCTGCCGCTGGTGGCACTGGGCACGGTGGCCGATGTGGTCAAGCTCGATGCCAACAACCGCCGCCTGGTGGCCCAGGGCCTGCAGCGCATACGCAAAGGCCATATGCAAGCGGGCATACGCGGCTTGTACGAAGCGGCGGGCAAAACCTACGCACAGGCCACCACGTCAGACTTTGGTTTTGCCCTGGGCCCGCGCATCAACGCCGCCGGGCGCTTGGCTGACATGACGATTGGCATTGAATGCCTGCTGACCGACGACGACTCCAGAGCCCTGGAGCTGGCCCACGTCCTCACCCGCATCAACCGCGATAGGCAGGAGATGGAGTCCGGCATGCGCATGCAAGCCTTTGCGCTGGCCGATGAATTGTGGGAAGACGGCAGCACACCGCCTGCCGCCATCAGCGTGTTTGACCCCGATTTTCACGAAGGCGTGGTGGGCATCGTGGCCTCGCGCGTCAAAGACCGGCTGCACCGCCCCACCTTTGTGTTTGCGGCCAGCCAGGCCGAGGGCAAGGCGCACGAGCTCAAAGGCTCGGGCCGCTCCATACCCGGCTTTCACCTGCGCGATGCGCTGGACCTGGTGGCCAAACGCCACCCCGGCGTGCTGCTGCGTTTTGGCGGCCACGCAATGGCTGCAGGCTGCACGCTGGTGGAAGACCAGTTTCACACCTTTGAGCGCGCCTTTGCACAAGTCGCCCAGGAGTGGCTGGACGCCAAAACCCTCACGCGCTGCGTGGAAACCGATGGCCCGCTGGACCCCGCTTTCCGCCAGGCCGATGTGGTGGAGCGGCTGAATCTGGAAGTGTGGGGCCAGGGCTTTGCCGCCCCCACGTTCAGCGAAGATGTGGAGGTCATCTCCCAGCGCTTGGTCGCGGAAAAGCACCTGAAGCTGCAGCTGCGCCACCGGGGGGATGTGGTCGACGGCATCTGGTTTGGCCGCACCGCCCCGCTGCCCGACTGGGTACACATGGCATTTCGCCTCGACATCAACGAGTTCCGGGGCGAGCGCAAGGTGCAGTTTTTGGTGGAAGGCACCGAGGGCTGAAAAGCCCTTTGCATCAAAACCATAGCTGGCAGCGCTTTTGAATAATCCACTTCAAGGCGTTTTTATACGCGAATCCTTGCTTGACAAACGCTGGCAGCTATCAAAATAAAGAGTTAGAAAAACAACAAGGCCTGCATTGCAGGCCTTGTTGTTGGGGTGGCTACTGCCGCTGGCTGGCGAAAACCTCAGAAGCTTTCCCAGTCATCTTCCGCACCTGCTGCTACTGCAGGTGCGGTCTTGGACGCAGCCGTCAATTTGGGTGTGACCGTAGCCTTGGGCGCAGAGGCAGCCACAGGTGTTGATGCAGCAGGTGCCGACGCTCGCACAGAAGGCGGGCGCTTGGCAGCCTGCGCAGCAGGCGTTTGCGGTTTTTGAGCGGTCCGCGCAGCGGCCGCAGGCACGCTGGCCTGCGCTGCGCGCGTTGCAGCACCCAAAGGCGCTGGCATGGTTTGGGATGCGCCAGTGCCCACATTGAACACCGCCACCACCTCGGCCAAGCGCTGGGCTTGCTCATTCATGGACAGGGCTGCAGCGCTGGACTCTTCCACCAAGGCCGCGTTTTGCTGGGTCATCTGGTCAAGATTGCTCACCGCTTGGTTGACCTGTGCAAAACCATCGTGCTGTTCGTTGGCTGCGGCGCTCAGCTCGCCAATCAAGTCCGTCACGCGGCGCACGCTGGCCACAATTTCCTGCATGCTCTCGCCGGCCTGCGCTACCTGGCCTGTGCCGATGTCCACGTTGTGCACACTGGCGGTAATCAAGGCCTTGATTTCTTTGGCAGCCTCTGCACTGCGGCCCGCCAGGCTGCGCACCTCTCCGGCCACCACCGCAAAGCCACGGCCTTGCTCACCCGCCCGCGCCGCTTCTACAGCGGCATTGAGCGCCAAGATATTGGTCTGGAAAGCAATACCATCAATCACCCCGATGATGTCGCTGATCTTGCGGCTGGAGCTGTTGATCTGCTCCATGCTTTGCACCACCTGCTGCACCACGGCACCGCCACGCTCGGCCGCTTGCACTGCGGTGCTGGCCAGTTGATTGGCCTGGCGTGAAGTGTCGGTAGATTGCGTCACCGTGGCGGTCAACTCCTCCAGGCTGGCAGCAGTCTCTTCCAGGTTGGCGGCCGTTTGCTCGGTGCGCGATGACAAGTCCTGGTTGCCGGTTGCAATCTGGCCCGCCGCCGCAGAGACAGACTCCACGCCGCTGCGCACCTGGCCCACCACAGCACGCAGCTTCTCTGTCATTTCGTTCAGGCTGCGCAGCAAATGGCCCAGCTCATCTTTGCGATCGTCATGCACATCCACGGTCAAATCACCGGAGGCGATGGTGTCTGCCAAATGCACCGCTCGGTCCAGAGGACGTGTGATGGAGCGCACGATCATGCCCGCCAAGGCCATGCCAACCAGCACCACGGCCAAACAAATGGCGCCTACCCACCAGTAGGATTGGTGGCGCTGCGCTATGGCCTGCTCACGCATTTCCGTGCGCATCTGCTCTTGCATGCGCAGCAAATCGGCCTGCGACTTCACATACACCGCGATGGCAGGGCGCAGCTCGTTGGTAGCGGCTTGCGTGGCTTGCAACACATCCCCGGCTTCGCGGGCCTGGTTGATTTTGGCCACGGCTTCCAACGATTTGGCGCGATTCGCGGCGACGGTGCGCAGCTGTGTTTTCTCGGCCTCTGTCTCCACCAGGGCTTCAACCTGTTTTTGCAGCTCGGTGATCTGCGCAATTCCCTGGCTTGCCAGCGTCTTCATCTCTTGCACCAGCGGTGCTTCTGAAGACATGGCACTGACCACCACGCGCTCGACCGTAATCTGCGTCATGCCCATCCAGCGCATGGTGGCAGCAATACGCTGATCTGCCTGCTCCGTTTTGGCGTTCATGGCAATGGCCCGCTGCTCTGCCACCCATGTCAGCACGAATGCCAGCGACAGCATCGACACCATGGACCCCAGCACCACCCCCCACAGCTTGTACGCGACAGGCAGATTATTCAAACGCATGATGGCTCCCTCGAACTTATTGTGCTTGCTGTGTGCAGCAAGCTATGTGATTGCATAGCACCGTCTTGCCGTGGAGGTTCCACCATGCAAAACACCCTTTGGGTGAGATACACCAAAAGGGTGTTTTATTTTTTCACTGCCGGTCGTCGGAGACAGTGCTCGCTAACCCTGATGCGGATTGCGTATGCGGCATAAGGCGTGGCAAGCACCCGCCGGACCGGCAGCGTGGTCGCGCAGACAACGCAACCACGCAGTCAGCAGGCGATGGCGGCCTAAAAGCGCTCCCAGTCATCTTCCGCTGCAGTCACTGGCTGCTTTGCTGCAGGCGCCTCTCGCTCCTCTGCTGCGGCCACTGCTGCTGATCTTTGCTTCGGTGCGCGTGCAGAAGGCTTGGCGGCAGGCGGTAAGGCCTTGGCTGAGGCTGCCCCCGTTTTCACCCTCGCACCCGGCGCAGCCAAGGACTTGGCTACTAACATTCCCTCTTGTTGCCCTACGTTGAACACCGATACCACCTGTGCCAAACGCTGCGCCTGTTCGTTCATGGCCAGTGCGGCAGCGCTGGACTCTTCCACCAAGGCCGCGTTTTGCTGGGTCATTTGATCGAGGTTGCTCACTGCCTGATTCACCTGCGCGAAGCCATCGTGCTGCTCATTGGCGGCGGCACTGATCTCACCAATCAAGTCCGTCACGCGGCGTACGCTGGAGACAATCGCTTGCATGCTCTCGCCCGCTTGCGCCACCTGCGCCGATCCGGTGTCTACATTGCTCACACTGGCGGATATCAGCGCTTTGATCTCTTTGGCCGCCTCTGCGCTGCGCTGGGCCAGCGAACGCACCTCGCCCGCCACCACGGCAAAGCCACGGCCTTGCTCACCGGCACGGGCGGCTTCCACCGCTGCATTGAGCGCCAAGATATTGGTTTGAAACGCAATGCCATCGATCACACCGATGATGTCGGCGATTTTGTGGCTGCTGCTGGTGATTTGCTGCATGCTGCTCACCACCTGCTCCACCACATGGCCGCCACGTTCGGCCGCTTGCACGGCCGTGCTGGCCAGTTGATTGGCTTGGCGTGCGGTATCTGCAGACTGCGACACCGTGGCCGTCAGCTCTTCAATGCTGGCAGCGGTTTCTTCCAGGTTGGCGGCGGTTTGCTCCGTGCGCCCAGATAGATCTTGGTTGCCTGTGGCGATCTGTGACGCTGCGGAAGAAACCGAGTCAACGCCATTGCGCACTTCGGACACCACGGAGCGCAAGCGCTGGGTCATCGTATGCAAGCTGCGCAGCAATTTACCCAGCTCATCGCGGCGGTCATCATGCACATCTACCGTCAGATCCCCAGCAGCGATGGTGTCTGCCAGTGCCACCGCCCGATCCAGCGGCGCCGTGATCTGCCGCACCACCACCATTGACAGCAGCAACCCCATCACCACCACCAGCGCCACCGCTCCACCGCCCAGCCACATTGCCATGTCACGGGCCTGCTGCCCTTCAGCCAAAGACTGATCGCGCATGCGCTCTTGCAAGCTCACCAGATCCGTCTGGGTTTGGTTGTAGACCGATACGGCAGGCAACAACTGCGCCTCTAAGAAACTGCGTGCCTGCGCCATATCGCCGGCAGCACGCAATTTGCCGATGGCTGCCGTCGCCTCCAGCACTTGTGCTCGCGCTTGGGCAATTTTTTCGAGCTGCTGTCGGCCTTGCGGGTTGGTCAGCTCGCGCTCCATCGTTTGCTGCAGTGCAGTGGCGGCAGCGATCCCTTCCTGGGTCTTGCCCTGCGCATACGTACTTAGCGCTTCCTCACTCGACATTGCGCCCACCACCACATGGGATACCGCAACATCTGTCACACCGCGCCACTGCACGGCTTGGCGAATGCGGTTGTCATAGTCTTGCACCTCGACACGCTCTACCGCCTCCAAACGGCTGAGGTAGGCGGTCATGGCGAGACCTGCCACCAAAGTCAGCGCCATCACCCCCAGCAGCAAGCCCCAGATTTTTTTAGCCACCGATAAGTTTTTTAATTCCATACCCTCCCCTTTCATTTTTTCAGCGCCATACGGCGCCCATCACAACAACCCACTACAACCACTTCAGCACCTCACGGAGTATGGGTAAGTGCTAAAAAAATGCGTGTACAGACCTGATGCTCCTTGCGGAATCTCAAACACCGTTAACAATCTATACACCACCGCTTTGATTTTTTGTGCTGCATGCCACAGTGCTTGCACCCCTACTTTTTTATGCAACGTCCTTTCCATGCTGATCTGCACTGCCACTCCACTTTTTCGGACGGCACGCTCTCGCCCTCCGCCTTGGCACAGCGTGCCCAAGCCAACGGGGTGACGCTGTGGGCATTGACCGACCATGACGAAGTGGCGGGATTGCCTCAAGCGCAATCTGCAGCGCACGCGTGCGGGCTGGATTTTTTAACGGGTGTTGAAATCTCGGTCAGCTTTGCCAACACCACGGTGCACATCGTCGGACTGGGGTTTGAGCCAGACAACCCAAGCTTGCAACAAGGCCTGCATGCCTTGCGCAACAGCCGGGGACCACGCGCCCAGGAGATGGGCTTGCAACTGGCTGCGGCCGGCATTCCCAACGCGTATGAAGGCGCACTCAAGTACGTGGGAAATCCTGCACTGATTTCACGCACCCACTTTGCGCGCTACCTGGTGGAAGCCGGTGTTTGCCGAGACACCTACGAAGTCTTTAAGCACTACCTGGTCGAAGGCAAGCCGGGCTATGCGCCACAACGCTGGGCCTCCTTGGAGGAGGCAGTGGGCTGGATCACCCATGCACACGGAGTGGCCGTCATTGCCCACCCTGCGCGTTATGGTTTCAGTCACGCTGAGGAATACGCTTTTTTCAGCAGTTTCAAAAACTATGGCGGCCAGGCGCTAGAGGCCGTCACAGGCAGTCATGCAGCACACGAGTTCTCGCGTTACGCCCATTGGGCCAAAGAATTTGGCTTTGCCATTTCACGGGGCAGCGATTTTCACAGCCCGCAAGAATCGAAAATCGACCTGGGCACGCTGCCCTCTGACCCGGCGGGGGTTGCAGGCGTTTGGGAGTTGCTGGCAGACCGCATACACAGGGCCGGCACCACCGCCCCCTAGCCACACTCGCATGCGCGCACAATCCCATCTTGCGCAAGACAAAGGACACTCCCCATGGCACAGTACTTTGAGATTCACCCCGACAACCCACAGCCCCGCTTGCTCAAACAGGCGGTGGCCATTTTGCAAAAAGGTGGGGTGCTGGCTCTGCCTACTGACTCCAGCTACACACTGGTCTGCCAGCTGGACGACAAAAACGCCGTGGATCGTCTGCGCCGCATTCGCCAGGTCAATGACAAGCACCTCCTGACCTTGCTCTGCCGCGATCTGTCAGAGCTGGCCAATTACGCGGTGGTGGACAACCGCCAATACCGGCTGATGAAGCTGGGCACACCAGGACCCTACACCTTCATTTTGGACGCCACCAAAGAGGTTCCCCGGCGTGTCAGCCACCCCTCACGCAAAACCATTGGCTTGCGCGTGCCTGATCGCAAAGGCACCCAGATGCTGCTGGAATTGATGGGAGCACCTTTGCTGGCCACCACCTTGATTGCCCCCGGAGAAACCGAGCCCATGAATGACCCGCAGGCCATTCGCGAGCGTTTCGAACATGCCGTGGATGCCGTGGTCGATGCGGGCGCCTGTCCCTTAGAGCCCACCACCGTTTTGGATTTAACTCCCATGGCTGGCGGTGGAGACCCGGTGGTCATGCGCCAAGGTGCAGGGAGCTTGCAAGCGATTGGCTTGTAGCGTCGCCCCGGCGCAAGACAGCCTCAGCGATGTTTGCGACAATCGCTGCGTGCAAGAACTCATCCAAACCGTCCTCATCTATGCCCTGCCCGTGCTGTTTGCCATCACGGTGCACGAGGCAGCCCACGGCTATGCCGCTCGTTACTTTGGCGACCACACAGCGTCCATGCTCGGGCGCATCACACTCAACCCCATCAAGCACATCGACCCTATTGGCACCGTCTTGATGCCTTTGCTGCTGTACTTCTCCACCTCCGGTGCCTTCCTGTTTGGTTATGCCAAACCGGTACCTGTGAACTTTGGCAATCTGCGCCACCCCAAGCGCGACATGATCTGGGTGGCCTTGGCAGGTCCAGCGTCCAACTTCATCCAGGCGATTGGCTGGGCGGTGGCACTGGTCATCTTGGTGGCGATGGGCGTGCAAGAGCGCTTTTTCATGGAAATGGCCCGCGCAGGCATCTTGGTCAACCTGGTGATGTGGGCCTTCAATCTGTTTCCGCTGCCACCGCTGGATGGTGGCCGCATCCTGGTCGGCCTGCTGCCCACCAAGCAAGCCATCGCGGTCTCGCGCATTGAGCCTTACGGCTTTTTCATCGTGCTGGGCCTGGTGTTGCTCGGGGTGGTGGGCACCTACTGGCTGCGCCCGCTCATGAATGTGGGCTACGAGGTGATTGACTTGCTCATCACCCCCCTGCTGGCCCTGCTGCGCTAACCCTTTTGGCTGGCAGTGATGGCACTGCAAGCCCTGACTTTGAACTTGATAGAGCTATGAGCACCACCCGTTTCCTGACTGGCATTACCCCTTCCGGCACCCCGCACCTGGGCAACTACGCGGGTGCTATACGCCCCGCCGTGACCGCCAGCAGACAGCCCGGCGCAGACAATTTTTATTTTCTGGCGGACTACCATGCGCTGATCAAGTGCCAAGACCCGGCCCGTATCCACCGCTCTACCTTGGAAATTGCCGCCAGCTGGCTCGCTTGCGGCCTCAACCCGGAGCACGTGGTTTTTTACCGCCAATCCGATGTGCCAGAAATTCCAGAGCTGAACTGGTTTCTCACCTGTGTGACAGGCAAGGGGGTACTCAATCGCGCCCACGCCTACAAGGCATCCCAGGATAAAAATGCCGAAGCGGGCAAGGATCTGGACGACGGCGTCACGGCAGGGCTGTTCATGTACCCCGTGCTGATGGCCGCCGACATCTTGATGTTCAACGCCCACAGAGTCCCCGTGGGCCGTGACCAAATCCAGCACATTGAAATGGCACGCGACATGGCGTCCAGCTTCAACCACCTGTATGGCGAGCACTTCGTACTGCCCGAGGCGGCTATCGAAGAAAGCGTGGCCACCTTGCCTGGCCTCGATGGTCGCAAGATGAGCAAAAGCTACGACAACACCATCCCGTTGTTTGCGCCCCGCAATGAACTCAAGAAGCTGATCAGCAGCATCGTCACCGACTCGCGCGCGCCCGGTGAGCCCAAGGAGACCGAAGGCTCGGCACTGTTCCAGCTCTACCAGGCTTTTGCCACCCCTGAAGAAACCGAAACCATGCGCCAGGCTTTTGCCAACGGCATTGCTTGGGGTGAGGCCAAGACCATGCTGTTTGAGCGCATTGATGCCGAGCTGAGCCCCATGCGCGAGCGCTATGAAGACCTGATGGCCCACCCCGAGAAAGTGGAAGCCGCGTTGCAAATCGGTGCCGAGCGTGCCCGCGCACTGAGCCGTCCTTTTATTGCCAAGCTGCGTGCCGCCGTCGGCCTGCGCAGCCTGGCCAGCCAAGACGGCGGCTCTCACAAAGCCAAAGCGGCTAAAGTTGCCCTGCCCAGCTTCAAGCAATACCGCGAATCTGACGGCAAGTTCTACTTCAAGTTCATGGCGGCAGATGGTCAATTGCTGCTGCAAAGCACAGGTTTTGAACAGCCCAAGCAGGCGGGACAAAGCATCGCGCAGTTGCAGCAGCAAGGTGCTGACGCCTTGACGGTGCTGGCGCCCATGCTGAAATGGGCTGACGGCGTGACGCACAGCGACGTAGCGCAAGCGCTGCACAAACTGCAAGAGGCGGCAAAGGCTTAAAACACCGGCGCCGACCAACACAGACACAGAGGGGAGCATCTGCATGCGTATTGCTGTTTTGGATGATGATCGTCTGCTGCTCGAGATGATGGAGCGTGTGATCCAAGAAATGGGCAACACCTACCAGCTCTATGAGACAGGGCAAGCCTGTTTGCAGGACCTGCGCCGGGAAACGTTTGACATGCTGATCGTGGACTGGGAGCTGCCCGACACCAGCGGCCCCGAAGTCATTCGCTGGGCACGGCAACACCTGGATGCCTCCCTGCCTATCCTGTTCATCACGCACCGCAGCGAGGAGCGCGACATTGTTGAAGGCCTGCAATGCGGGGCGGATGACTTCATGACCAAACCCGTGCGGGTGGCAGAACTCAAAGCCCGCATGCATGCGCTGCTGCGCCGGGCGTACCCGGAATGCACCGATGATGTGCAAACCTTTGGCCCCTACACCTTCACACGCTCTTCGTTGAGCGTGACTTTTGGTGGCAAAGAGGTGGTGCTGACCTACCGTGAATTTGCCCTGGCGTTGCTGCTGTTTCAAAACGCTGGCCGCCTGATGTCACGCGATCATTTGCGCGAAGTCGTTTGGGGGCAGAACTCCGAGGTCCTGTCGCGCACGCTGGACACGCATGTATCGCGTCTGCGCCAGGTGCTGCAACTGCGCCCGGGCAACCGCTATTCGATTGCAGCCGTCTACGGCTTGGGCTACCGCTTGGACAGCCACGAGATCTAGCTTCGCCCTCACACCGATTGCCCCATGCACGCCTTCGCAACCCTATTTGTCCGACCGGCCAGTCTCGTTGCCTTGGCATGCACAGCCGCCGTATTTGCTGCCGCTGCACAAAACAACACCCCATTACTGCGCAGCAGCACCATCCAGCACAAGGTGCTGCAGGGGGACACGCTGGAACATCTGGCGCTGCGCTACTTGGGTGATGCCTCCTTATGGCCTGCTTTGCAAAGCCACAATCGCGTTGTCAGCCCCTACCGGCTGCAGCCCGGCTCGATACTGGAAATTCCCCGTCAGTTGCTGCGCGCGGCCACAGCGTCGGTGGACTATGTGCATGGCGATGCCCACGTGCAGCGCAGCGGCGCCACGGCCTCTGTGACACGCGGTATGGCCCTGCAAGAAGGCGACCGCATTACGCTGGCGCCGAATGCGTTTGTTGCAGTCAAGCTGGCCGATGGCAGCACCGTGCGCGTGCAGTCTGCCTCGCAGCTGGCACTGAGCCAGCTGCGCCGCCGTGGCCGTGCGGGCAGCCTGCAATCGGTGCTGGAGGTACAAAGCGGGGGCGTTGAAATCCAGGTTCCCGGCAAGCCTGACGCACAGCGGCAGCTTGAAGTCATCACCCCCGTGGCCGCCACCAGCGTGCGCGGCACGGTGTTTGATGTGCAGCTGTCGACGGAGGGCCGCACGACGGCAGCCGTGCTGCAAGGGCGCGTAGCGGTGCAGGCGCTGGCCGATGCCGGGCACCCCACACCGACTACGCTGCACAAGCACAGCGGCATTGCGGTGTCGGCCAATGGCCAAGCAGGCAGTGTCACCACGCTGCTGCCTGCGCCTTCTGCCCAAGACTTGCCAACGCTGAATGAAGATGCGCAATGGCTCCACCTTCCCATGCCGGCATGGGCACCCGCCAAGGGCTGGCGTGTCAGCGTCAGCCAGGACGCCCTAGGCCAGCATGTGCTGCGCAGCGGGCAATTTAGCGGCCCGCTGGCGCGTTTTGCGGCGCTGGAAGATGGCGATTATTTCTTGCATGTGCGCGCCATCGATGCGCAGGGCATCAGCGGCATTCCCGCCACGGTGCCGTTGCGCGTCAAGGCACACCCGGTACCGCCTTTGGTGCAAACACCCGCGCCCGCAGGTGTGCTGGCACAAGGCGAAGCCCAGCTGCAATGCACACCCGTAGATGGGGCCGTGCAATACCGCCACCAAGTCATTGCAATTGACAGCGTGCAATCTGCCGCGCCTGCCGCCGCATTTGCCCAGCCGTTGCTGCGCGGCCAGAGCGACGCCGAGTGCGCGATGGATTTGCGCAACCTGCCCGCAGGCAACTACGCTTGGCGCGCCGCCAGCGTGCGCATGGTCAAGGGCCGCGAAGACCAAGGCCCTTGGGCAGCGGCCCACACCTTTCAGATTGCAGCCAGGCCCCAGGCGCCTTCCTTGCAAGCGCTGCAGGTGCAGACGCAAGCGGGTATTTCCACCATCCACTGGCCTGCCGAACCAGGTCAGCGTTTCCGCCTGCAGGCTTTTGCCAGCACCGACAGCAACAGCCTGCCTGCCCTGGACACCGTGCTGGAGCAACCCCACTGGACCGCTGCCGACCTGCCCGCAGGTACATGGCATATCCGCATCCAGGTGCAAGACCCATCGGGCTTGCGCAGCGCCTTCTCGCCCCTGCGCAGCGTGCAAGTGCTGCCGCTGGTGCGCGCTGGCTTCGGCGCACCCGTCAGCTCTGGCACAGGGCTGGGGATTACGCACCAGTGATTATTCTTAAAAGAGAGCATGTAGCGCGCATGCAGAAAGGCTTTTCTATGCATTTTATATGGAAAGCTTTATTTATCGAGCGCCAGCAGCTCTCTTTTTCTTAGCAACACCCCCTGCGCATGCAACGTTCACTGTCTCTGGAGTGGCTCTGCATGGCCTCCGCCTTGCTGGCACTGACACTGTGGCTGTCTGGGCCGCAGCAGCTCGTGCGTGCCAACCTGTGGTTGCAAGACCTGTCACTGCGCCTGCACCAGCCTCCAGCCTCCCCCGACGTGGTGCTAGTTCTGGTGGATGAGCGCAGCCTGGCCAGCATTGGCCGCTGGCCCTGGCGCCGTGCTTTGCATGCCCATGTGATCCAGCACATCAACGCGGGGCAGCCCCAATCCATCGGGCTGGATTTTTTGCTGGCAGAGCCTGATCTCGACTACCCCGAAGACGATCTGGTGCTGGCCGAAAGCATGGCCCACAGCGGCCGCGTGGTACTTCCCGTGGTACGCGGCCTGGACGAGCACAGCGCCACCTTGCCACTGCCACTCTTTACCCAAGCCGCTGCGCGCCTGGGCCATGTGCATGTGCCACTGGACGAAGATGGCGGTGTGCGCCGCTTTTATGCCCGCGAAGGCCTGGGCCCCCAGCCGTGGTTGTATCTGGGGCTGTCCATGCTCTGCGTGACGGCGCCTGAGCGGCCAGATTGCCAGGCCACGCAGCACAAAGCCCCCGCCGAACCCGCACCCTGGCAACGCCAGGGACTGACGCACATTGCTTTGGCCCAAGGCCAGCCGCCATTTGCCATGTACGCCTACATCGATGTGTTGCGCGGCCAGATTCCTGCCTCGGCCTTTCGCAACAAACATGTGGTCATTGGCACGGCCGCCGCAGGCATGGGCACGGCGCTGGCTACGCCAAGCGGCCCCGACACCGCATCCGCCTACCACGCGCAGCTGCTGGGCCACATCCTCAGCGGTGCACAGCAAAACCAGCACACCACCAGCGCCAGCCTATGGGCCAACCGCTGGTTGAACATGGTGCCTGTCGCCCTGGGTTTGGTGGCACTGTGGGTGCTGGGCCCCTCGGCAGCCTTGCTCACCTGTGCAGGGCTGGCGCTGCTGACCTTGCTGGTTCACATGGCCGCGCCTGCGCTGTGGCACACCAGCTTTAGCCCCGCCGCCGCACTGCTTGCGCTGACGCTGGCCTACCCGCTGTGGAGCTGGCGCCGCCTGAACGCGGCCGCCCGCTTTTTGAACCAGGAGATGCAAGGGCTGCGCCTGCAGGGCCTGGGCACCCCCAGCCCGGCCGCCATCAGCGGTGACTTTTTGCAGCACCGCATTGCGGCAGTGGAACAAGCCTCCCAGCAATTGCGCCAGCTGCACCAGTTTGTGACCGAGACCTTGCTGCAACTGCCATCGCCCACCCTGGCCTGCAACCCGCAGGGAGCCATTGTGCTGGCCAACAGCGCCGCGCACCGCTATGCGCACAGCCTGGGCCGCACGCTGCAAGTGCAGCAGCCGATTGCAGACTTGCTGGAGGGCGCCATGGAGCGCGGCAGCCTGCTGCCCCTGTGGGACCGCAATGCACCACCACCGCTGACACAAACCATCCAGCGCGAAGGCATGGATGTGCGCCAAAACAGCCTGCTCATGCTGGCGCAGCCCTTTACCGTGACAGGGGAGAGGGGCTGGCTTGTCAGCTTGGTCGACATCAGCGCTTTGCGCCAGGCCATGGCACAGCGCGACCAGGCCATGCACTTTATCTCGCACGACATCCGCGCCCCTATCAGCGCCATCCTGACGGTCATCGAGATGGAGCAGCACTTTGGCGAACAACGCAGTGACACCCTATCCCCCCCCTTGCTGGAGCGCATCCAGCGCTACGCCCGCAGCGGCCTAGCACTGGCCGACGACTTTGTGCACCTTGCACGCGCCCAAAACACCACCGCACAGCGTGCCCCTGTGGAGCTGGGCGCCATCATTGACCAAGCGCTGGATGACACCTGGGCGGCGGCACATGAACGCTTGATAGAGCTGGACTGGATGCCCCAGGAAGAAGAAGCCTGGGTGCTGGGCGATGCCAGCATGCTGCGCCGCGCGTGTGTGAACCTGCTGAGCAATGCCATCAAATACGGCCCCATCGAAGGCACGGTATCTTGCAGCTTGGCGCTGGAAGGCAGTGACTGGTGCATCACCGTGCGCGATCAAGGCGAAGGCATCAGCCCCAGCGAGCAAGAGCGGCTGTTTGCGCCTTTCACCCGCCAAGCCCAGCATGAAAGCAGCAGCACTCCTGGTATCGGCTTGGGTTTAGCCTATGTACATACCGTGGCCGTGCAGCACGGCGGCAGCATTCACGTGCACAGCACAGTAGGCCACGGCACCAGCTTTACGCTGCGCCTGCCCCAGGCCAGCACTGCGGCCTGATACCCAGCGCTCAGCCTCGCACCGGGCTGATAAGGGCGGCACCAACGAAAAAGCCTCAGAACTTTGCAGTTCTGAGGCTTGTCGTTTTGGTGCGGCTGGCAGGAATCGAACCCACGACCCCTTGGTTCGTAGCCAAGTACTCTATCCAGCTGAGCTACAGCCGCGTAAGCCATGATTATAGGCACGTTTTTGGAATGCTTTTTCCAAAACCATGAAATTCCTTGAATTCTTGAGCGGCATGGCGAATACCACTGTACTCCCATACAGTTTTTAGCCATCAAAAGCACTCCCAAGCCTTAGAATTCGAGCGTTGCATGCTATCGGCCTACTAGCAGACAGCGGCCCCATTGCATGTTCCATGGCTACGCGTAAGAAGAAATCTCCCCCTCCTGTGACTTGGCTGCGCCGACTGCGCCAGCGCCTGACCAGCCGTATGGCTTGCTTTGTCTGTGGTGCGATTTTTGGCAATGCCATTTTGAGTCAGCCCATCCAGCCGCTGAATCTGATTCTGGAGCCGCCAGAAAACATGCTCAGCGCGGCATCTCGCCAGTGGCTGGATGCGCTGCGAGCGGGGATTCGCTCACTCAGCACCACCTTCACCGGCACCGCCGTGCAAGTGCTGCGCGAGCAAGCGACCGAGCTCATGCCTGCTGCCGCACCACCGGCCACGCCCCCTACCACCGCCCCCCAAGGCGAATTCGCAGCCTGTGCCGACCAGTTCCCCGCGCAGCGCCCGCTGCAAGTCTCCGCCATCAGCATGCAATGGGCACCGCTGGCCCTGTGCTCCGATGCTTTTGCCGTGCTGTACTCCGGGCTTACCAAAACCCCCATGGTAGTGGTCGAAAAGCTCAGCCGTTCGCGCCTGCTCCAGGCGGCCAGCATTGCGCGCAGCGACCAGTTCTACGCCGACAGCCGCATTCCGCAGGCATGGCGCGCCACTTTGAGTGACTACCAAAGTAGCGGCTTTGACCGGGGACACCTGTCCGCCGCCGCCAACCAGCCTTCGCAGGCTGCCATGGCGCAATCGTTTGCCCTGAGCAATATGGTGCCCCAAGACCCGACGCACAACCGCAAGCTGTGGTCCAAACTGGAGGCAGACACCCGCAAGTACGCGCTGCGCGCTGCTGGCAATGTGTATGTATTTTCCGGCCCCCTGCACGAAGGCAGCACCCAAACCGTGGGAAGCAACGCAGTGTGGATACCCAGCCACTTGTTCAAGCTGGTCTACGACGAAGCCGGGCAACGCGCCTGGGCCTACGTCTTGCCCAACCGGGCCGATGCCCAGATCACCCGCCCCATGGACTATGCCAGTTTTGTGCAGCGCACACGCTGGTCCTTGCTGGACGGTTTGCCGGTGACAGGCAGCTTGCGATAAAGCCCATGCAAAGGCTTGCAGGCACAAAAAAGCGCCTCGGTAGAGGCGCTTTTTAATAAGAATCCGGGGAAAGTAGCACGCTTGCGTCTGCAGCCTTTGGGAGCTGGCTTATGCCGCACCGCCTTGCAACTCCTGCGCGCTGCGGATGCGCACATGCATCCAAAACCCGCGGGGCTCCCCTTGTTTGACCAACCGCGTTTCCAGTTTGATGCGATTGAGCAGCGGCGTTGGAATTTCATACAGCGATGGGGTGCGCAAGATGGCTTCCTGGGAAGGCATCTTCCAGTATTGGTCGTAGCCCGCGTGGTAGGCCACGGCTTCGCACAAGCCCGCGCGGCGCAAATCTTCGGTCATCTTGCCGGTCAGCTCTTCGCCCTCGGCCACCCCCAGATCTGGCACCAGCAGCAAACGCTGGGTGGCAGGCTGTACGTGCAACCAGATCATGGACGGGCCTTCCAGCCCCTTTTCCACCACCACAGGTTCAGATGCAGATTCCGCGCCTTCACGGCCCATAAAGCGTGAACGCTTGCCGTCGCCCTCTGGCTCTGGGCTGGGTGTTTTGGCAGGCGCAGGGGCCGCAGCCTCTTCGTTGCCTGTCAATGTCGAAATCAACCGATCAAAAATGCTCACTGCGTTTTTTCTTTCAGATCAGCCTGTGAAGTACAGGCACTCACCACTCCATCAAAGTACTTATTGTGGCAAAAAGCCAGCGTCTTTGGCTTTTTCAAGGCCGCGATAACCTTGACCTTGCTACCCTTCTTTTTGCAATTGGACACTATCACCGCCAATATGACTTAGAGGCTTGATATTGATCAACGTCCACCGCCTACGGCGCCAGGGCCAGCACCACCGCAGATTCCGGCATGTGCACCCGCACTTTGCGCCCAGCACGCAAACCACTGCCTGGCACCGCAAAGCCCACCCACTGCACGCCGGCCGCCATGTGTACCGCCACCTCGTCGCCAATCGCACCCTGGGTGACGCGTGTAGCCTTGCCCGGCAAGGTGTTGCCAGCATGGCCTGCAATCGATGACGCCGCATTTTCGGCCACCACCTGCACCGCGGTGGCTTTGCACATGGCCAGCACCGCCATGCCCGCTTGCAAACCGAGCAACTGCGCACTTTCTGCGGTGATGCGGGCCGTCAGCAGCACATCACCATGCAGGCTTTGCACCTGCACCAAGGCCAGCGGCCCCGCCACTTCAACCTGCTGCACCACACAAGGCCACTGGTTGCGCATGCTGGTTTGAATACCCAGCCGCTGCACGGCCGCTGCGGGGCTGTGTGCTTGCAGCTGCTGCATGATGGCACCACGCGCCAGCGCCATGGCCTGCGCGGCGCGCAGCAATTCCTGCCCTGCCGCTGTCAATGTGGCCCCGCCGCCGCCAGCGCCACCCACCGATTTGACCACCACCGGCACGCCCGCCAAATTGCTCAAGGTGTCAATTGCCTGCCACGCGGCCTTGTAGCTCACGCCCACCGCGCGCGCAGCTTGCGAGATGGAGCCACATTCACCCAGCGCACGCAGCACCTGCAGACGCCGGTCGGACAGACTGTTGCCCAAGGCCTGCATCAAAGCGGGTTGCGCGGGTGCGGCGGCGGAGGGGCCAGTGACGGGCGATAAAGAATCAGGATGTGCTTGAGCCATGCCTACATCATGCCGCTATTCACCCAAGGGGTAGCGCTGTGGCTATACTTCGCTATTCACAAAAGGAATAGCGAATATGTGCATACCGTCTTACTTCCGTGTCTCTTTGATCACTGCAGCCTTTTGGGCCGGTGCTGCACATGCCGACACCATCTCGGTGGCCGTGGCCTCCAACTTCACCGCTCCGATGCAAAAGATTGCGGCCGAATTCGCCAAGGACACGGGCCATAAGGCCGTGCTGTCG
Source organism: Comamonas sp. UBA7840 (assembly GCF_002501455.1). NCBI lineage: Bacteria > Pseudomonadati > Pseudomonadota > Betaproteobacteria > Burkholderiales > Comamonadaceae > Comamonas > Comamonas sp. UBA7840. The sequence goes on from NZ_DLTI01000034.1 coordinate 149,569, forward strand.
TTCGGCGCCACTGGCAAGTTCTATGCGCAAATCAACCACGGCGCACCGTTTGGCGTGCTGCTGGCCGCCGACGACACCACGCCCGCCAAGATCGCCAGCGAGGGCAAGGGCGTGGCCGCCTCGCGCTTCACCTATGCCGTGGGCAAGCTGGTGCTGTGGAGCAAGCAGGACGGCTACGTCGACGCCCAGGGCGCGGTGCTCAAGACCGGTAAATTCCAGCACGTGGCGATTGCCAACCCTAAGCTGGCACCCTACGGCCTGGCTGCGGAGCAGACGCTGACCCAGCTGGGCCTGCTGGAGCAGATCAAGCCCAAGTTCGTGCAGGGTGAAAACATCGGCCAGACTTATCAGTTCGCCGCCACCGGCAACGCCGAGCTGGGCTTCGTGGCCCTGTCGCAGGTGATGGAAGACGGCAAAATCAAGTCCGGCTCGGCCTGGCTGGTGCCTGAAGCCATGCATGACCCCATCCGCCAGGATGCGATTATTTTGAACAATGCCAAAGACAACGCCGCCGCCAAGGCGCTGATGGATTACCTCCAAGGCGACAAGGCGCGCGCCATCATCAGCGCGTACGGCTACGCTTTTTGAAGCGCTTTGCGCTTGACTGGTAAGCACTTCAGCATGTTTTGATGCTGAAGCGTCTGTTTTACCTTCGCAAGCAGCTCACTTTTTAAGATTAAAGGCCATACCTTGAGCATGCTTTCCGCTGAAGACTGGGTCGCTATTAGCCTCACGCTGAAGCTGGCCAGCGTCACCACGGTGCTGCTGCTCGTGCTGTGCACCCCGCTGGCCTGGTGGCTGGCCCACACGCCTTCGCGCTGGAAGGGACCGATCGGCGCCGTCGTGGCACTGCCCCTGGTGCTGCCGCCCACGGTGATCGGCTTTTACCTGCTGGTCACCATGGGGCCCCACGGCCCCATCGGTCAGTTCACGCAATGGCTGGGGCTGGGGCGGCTGCCCTTCACCTTCGCCGGCCTGGTGGTCGGATCGCTGATCTACTCGCTGCCGTTTGCCGTGCAGCCGCTGCAACGGGCATTTGAAAACTTGGGCCAGCGCCCGCTGGAAGTGGCCGCCACCCTGGGTGCCAGCAAGCTGGACACCTTCTTCAGCGTGGTGCTGCCCCTGGCGCGCCCCGGCTTCATCACTGCCGCCGTGCTCAGCTTTGCGCACACCGTGGGCGAGTTTGGCGTGGTGCTTATGATTGGCGGCAACATCCCGGGCGTGACCCGCGTGGTGTCCGTGCAAATTTACGACCACGTGGAGGCCTTGGAATACGCCCAGGCCCACTGGCTGGCAGGTGGCATGGTGGCCTTTGCCTTTGGGGTGCTGGTGCTGCTGCACTGGCTGCAACCCCGCGCGCACCGCAACAGCTCTCCTTTGTAAGCGCCCGCCATGCACCCACGCACCATCTCCGCCCGCCTGCAACTGCAACGTGCCGACTTCACGCTGGACGTGGATTTGCAGTTCCCCGGCCAAGGCATTACCGCGCTGTTCGGGCCTTCGGGCTGCGGCAAGACCACCTGCCTGCGCAGCATTGCCGGGCTGGAGCGTGCGCGCGGCAACGTCACCGTCAACGGCCACGTCTGGCAAGACGATGCCCAGCAGCATTGGGTGCCCACGCACCAGCGCGGCCTGGGTTATGTGTTCCAGGAAGCCAGCCTGTTCCCGCACCTGAGCGTGCACGACAACATCCACTACGGTCTGCGCCGCACCCCCAGCGCGCGCCGCATAGTTGCACTGGAGCCGCTGCTGGAGCTGCTGGGCATCACCGCGTTGCTCGATCGCCAGCCCGCCACCCTGTCCGGCGGCGAACGCCAGCGTGTGGCCATCGCCCGCGCCCTTGCTACCAGCCCCCGCGTGCTGTTGATGGACGAGCCGCTGTCCGCGCTGGATGCCCAGCGCAAAGCCGAAGTGCTGCCGTACCTGGACAAGCTGCAGGCCCACCTGGACATTCCCGTGCTTTACGTCAGCCACGCGCTGGACGAGGTGGCACGTCTGGCCAGCCACCTGGTGCTACTGCGCGAAGGGCACGTGCTGGCCCATGGAGCGACGGCCAGCATGCTGGCGCGCCTGGATTTGCCGCTGACGGAGGGCGATACGGCGACCACCATCCTCACCGCCACGGTCACCGCGCACGACGCCGCCACCCACCTGAGCACCCTCGCTTTTGATGGCGGCGTGCTGCACCTCATCAACGCCCAGCCGCCCGCCTTGGGCAGCCAACGCCGCCTGCGCATTCAGGCACGCGATGTCAGCCTGAGCCTGCAGCCCCCGCAGCACAGCAGCATCCTCAACAGCCTGCCGGTCACGGTGCAGTCCGTGCGTGCAGACAGCCCCGGCTACGCCATGGTGGCCCTGCGCACGGGCAGCGCCACGCTGCTGGCGCGCATCAGCCAGCACTCTGCGCAGCAGCTGAACATTCAGGCGCAGCAGCCGGTTTTTATCCAGGTCAAAAGTGTGGCGCTGCTAGATTGACCGACACCCACCACCCGCAGCCTGGCTAGGCATCGGCATGGCCGTCTCTCTGCAGGGGGACAGCAGAGCCATCGCTACCCACCACGCCCTCACACACCTTTGCTAAAAAAGGAGCTGCTAGCGCTTGGATCAAGGGGGCTTGCACAACAAAAGATGTTGAAGCCAAGCATTGACCTGCGCTGGCAGCTCCTCTTTCCTGGCAAGCACCTGTACTACCCGCACGCACGCGGTGGCTGCTGCACTGCGGGGATAATCGCCTCATGACGTCTTCTGCTGCCGACACCTGCGCGCTCTCTGCCGCCCCCCGCATCGCTGCGCTGCACACGCAGTCAGTGCAGTGGCACCACGCCGAGCGCGGCGTACAGATGCAAGAGCGCGTGCTGGCCAGCGAGGTGCCGATTGCCCTGGTGTTCAACGGCATCGCTCACGCCGTGATGATGGGCACACCGCTGGATTTGGAAGATTTCGCCGTCGGCTTTGCGCTGAGCGAAGGCATTATTGACAGCGCCGCCGACTGTTATGGCGTGGAAGTAACGCCCGTGGCCGCTGCCGCCGCAGGCCTGCCCACCGGCATGGATGGCATGGAAGTGCAGCTGGAGATTGCGTCACGCTGCTTTGCCCGCCTGAAAGACCACCGCCGCAGCATGAGCGGGCGCACCGGCTGCGGCGTGTGCGGCGTGGAAAGCTTTGCCGCACTGGATTTGTCGTTTGATGCCCTGCCCGCACGCGATTGGCTGGCCCGGGTGGATTTGCCTACCGTGCTCCAGGTCATCAACAACCTACCCCCTCTGCAACGGCTCAACGCCCAGGCCGGGGCCATCCACGCCGCAGGCTGGGCCACGCTGGACGGGCAAGTCCACGACGTGGTGGAAGACGTGGGCCGCCACAACGCCCTGGATAAATTGCTGGGCCGCCTGGCCCGCACGGGCCGCCTGGCCGATCCCGGTTTTGTGGTGCTCTCCAGCCGCGGCAGCCATGAGCTGGTGCGCAAATGCGCCAAGCTGGGCATTGGCGCGCTGGCCACCATTTCGGCCCCCACCGCCATGGGCGTGCGCATGGCCGAACTCACCGGTTTGCGCTTTTGGGGCCTATGCCGCCCACCCCAAGCCACGCTGTATGCAGCAGGGGCAGGCCTGACGCTGACTTGACAGCGCCGGAACCCGAGCAGCCCGCCCCGTCACCCCGTCTTGCGTAGAATACGGCGCTCTGTCAGCCCCTGGATGAACACCATGAATCGCTGCTTGCTTTCTTCTTTGGTCGCCGCGCCCCTGCTCGCCGCAGCGATGACCTGCGCCGCCCAAACCACCTTGCCGCAAGTGCAAACGGCCGTGACCGCCCCCAAAGTCGGTCAACGCCCCTTTCCCAGCCATGCGCAGTTTGGCATTTTGCGTATCGACCAAGTGCCCAACGCCCAGATCAATGGGCAAGCCATTCGCACAGCCCCCGGTTTTCGTCTCTTCAGCCCTGACAACAAATTGATTTTTGCCCACACGGTGCAAAGCCAGGAACTGAAGGTGGCCTACGTGCTCGAAGCCAGCACCCAATGGCTGCTGACGGCCTGGATCCTCACCCCCGAGGAACTGGCCTCTTTCAAAGCCAAGCGCTAAAGCATTGCGCCGCGTACGTTGACACGCGCCCCGCCAAGGCGCTCTTATTTTTACCCCCATACCGCCCGCCCTGCTTGCCTGGGCGGCCGTTTTTACTTGAAAGCACAGCCGCATTCCGCGCTGCTGTGCGGTGACTACCATGAGCAAAAAAGTATTTATCAAAACCTTCGGCTGCCAGATGAACGAGTACGACTCGGACAAGATGGCCGACGTGCTGGGCGCCGCCCAAGGCTATGAAGCCACGCAAAACATGGAAGAAGCCGACCTGATTTTGTTCAACACCTGCTCGGTGCGCGAGAAAGCGCAAGAGAAGGTGTTCAGTGACCTGGGCCGCATCAAGCACCTCAAAGAAAAAGGCGTGCTGATTGGCGTGGGCGGCTGTGTGGCCAGCCAGGAGGGCGATGAAATCATCAAGCGCGCACCCTATGTGGACGTGGTGTTTGGCCCCCAGACCCTGCACCGCCTGCCCGAGCTGCTGAATGCCCGCGCTGCCAAGGCCAAGCCCCAGGTGGACATCTCCTTCCCCGAGATCGAGAAGTTTGACCACCTGCCGCCCGCGCGCGTGGAAGGCGCCTCGGCCTTTGTCTCCATCATGGAAGGCTGCTCCAAATACTGCAGCTACTGCGTGGTGCCCTACACGCGCGGCGAGGAAGTCAGCCGCCCGTTTGAAGACGTGCTGGTGGAAGTGGCCGGCCTGGCCGACCAGGGTGTGAAGGAAGTCACACTGCTGGGCCAGAACGTGAACGCCTACCAGGGCAAGATGGGCGACACCGCCGAAATTTGCGACTTTGCCCTGCTGCTGGAATACGTGGCCGAAATCCCCGGCATAGAGCGCATCCGCTACACCACCAGCCACCCCAACGAGTTCACGCCGCGCCTGATCGAGGCCTACGCCAAGATTCCTAAGCTGGTCAGCCACCTGCACCTGCCCGTGCAGCATGGCAGCGACAAGATCTTGATGGCCATGAAGCGCGGGTATACCGCTATGGAATATAAGAGCACGGTGCGCAAGCTGCGCGCCATCCGCCCTGATATGGCGATGAGCTCGGACTTCATCGTGGGCTTCCCTGGTGAGACCGAGGAAGACTTCCAGAAAATGATGAAGCTCATCCACGATGTGCGCTTTGACAACAGCTTCAGCTTTATCTTCAGCCCCCGCCCCGGGACACCGGCTGCCAACCTGCATGACGACACGCCGCACGAGGTGAAGCTGCGCCGCCTGCAAGAGCTGCAAGCCGTGATCAACCAGAACATCAAGGACATCAGCTTGGAGCGCGTGGGCACCGTGCAAAAAATCTTGGTCGAAGGCTTGAGCAAACGCGACAACGGTGAGTTGATGGGCCGCACCGAGTGCAACCGCGTGGTCAACTTCCCCGGCAACGAGCGCCTGATTGGTCAGCTGGTGGATGTCAAGATCACCGAAGCCATGACCTACACCCTGCGCGGTGAAGTTGCCATCCAAGGCTAAGCCATGCTGTAGCAGCCGGGCCTCACCTGCACAGGTGGGGCCCGTGCCTGCAGCACCCACAAGGCTACGCGCTGGGTTTATTTTGCTGCGCTTTTTGATAGCGGAAGACCACCCGTGCCAGCAGCAGCGCTGCCACTATCGCCAGGTAAACACCTACCTCCGCCAGATTGTTTTTGCCTGCGCGCATCCACCAAAAGTGCAGCACAGCCAACGCAGCTGCAGCGTACACCGCGCGGTGCAGCGCCTGCCAGCGCTTGCCCCCCAGCCGCCTGATCAGCGTGGGGATCGAGGTAATGGCCAGCACCAGCAAAATCAGCCAGGCCAGTGTGCCCACCAAGATGAAAGGCCGCTGGGCCAAATCATCCAGCACCGCTGCCCAGTCCAAGCCCATATCCAGCAGCACATAGCACACCCAGTGCAAGCTGGCGTAGGCAAACGCATACAGGCCCAGCATGCGGCGGTATCCTGCCAACCAGCGCCAGCGCAACCACACGCGCAGCGGCGTAACCGCCAACACCAGGCACACAAAACGCATAGCCCACAAACCCAGCGCGCGCAGCAAAGCCTCCGCAGGATTGGCCCCCAAACCATCCGTGCCTACCAAATACCCCAACCAGAGCGCAGGCAGCAGGCACAAGCCGTGCAGTGCTATGCGTTGCAGGCTTTTTCCAGAAAACGGCATACCTATCATTCAGAAGTTCTTGCGCAAATCCATGCCCGCATACAGCTGCGCCACCTGTTCCTCGTACCCGTTGAACAGCTGGGTTTTGCGCTTGGGTGCCAGCAAGCCACCCTCACCAATACGGCGCTCGTTGGCCTGGCTCCAGCGAGGGTGCGGCACCTCTGGATTCACGTTGGAATAAAAGCCATATTCATTGCGTGCGGCCTTGTTCCAGGCCGTGCGTGGCTCACTTTCCACCAAGCGAATCGCAACAATGCTCTTGGGACTTTTAAAGCCGTATTTCCAAGGCACCATGACACGCACCGGAGCACCATTTTGTTTGGGCAGCTCATGGCCGTACATGCCAAAAGTGAGCAGTGTCAACGGATGCATCGCCTCGTCCAAGCGTAGACCTTCTGTATAAGGCCAACTCAACACCGCACGGCGCAACCCTGGCATGGACTGCGGATCGGCCAGCGTGACGAACTCCACATACTTCGCACTACCCTGGGGCTCCACCTGAGCCAGCAGTTTGGAGAGCGAGTAACCGACCCAAGGAATCACCATCGACCAGCCTTCCACACAACGCAGCCGGTAAATACGCTCCTCTTGCGCACTGAGCTTTTGCAGCGCGTCCAGATCCAAGGTTTGGGGTTTGTTCACCAACCCTTCCACACGTACCGTCCAAGGCCGCACCGGCATGACCTGCGCATTGCGCGCTGGGTCTTCTTTGCCCAGTCCAAATTCGTAGAAATTGTTGTAGCTTGAAGCATCTGCAAACGGTGTGAGCTTGTCCGTTGCTCGCGCACCTGACACCGTCGATGCCACTGCCGACACCGGCTTGAGCCCCGCAAAGGCACTGTTTTCTGCCCATGCTGCACCCGATGCCAAAGCCACGCCACTGGCAGCCCCCCATCGCAAAAATTCACGCCGCTGCAAATACGCGGCTTCTGGGGTGATTTCGCTGCTGTGGGGATGGATAAAACCCGATGCGCCAGTTTGAATCAACATATTGAGGTCCTTGAATCAGGTGCGCCTAAAAGTTTTGCGCCATCTTCATGAGGAGTCACACACTACTGCCGAAGTTCCCCGCCTCCCCCGTGCTGCTGATGTACCAATACTGCCCGCATGGAAAAATGTTCCATATACCCTGCAGCACCTCCATCAAGCACCGGAAGCCCCGAAGCCCCGAAGCCCCGAAGCCCCGAAGCCCCGAAGCCCCGAAGCCCAAGCTACCCGACAAAAAAAGCCTGCTACGCAAAACGAAGCAGGCTTTCCTTTATTTGACTGGTAGGGCGTGACAGACTTGAACTGTCGACCAAAGGATTATGAGTCTCAGCCAATAGGCAGCATTAGATCCACTTCCCCCATCAAATCAAGCAGTTAGAAGGAGTAAAAGCAGCTCTATCCCAGCTCTATCCCGCATCCATGTTGACAGTTGGTTGCCACGTTTCATCAACTAAGAATCGTGAACACAGATCCTTGTAGGCCCCCTAACCCACTTTTCGTGTCACGGAATAGTCAGCAATGTTCATCGCAACCTTCTATCCAAAATTCCCTGACTCACTGAACCCCCAGTCACCAAAATATATTTAACAAAAAATGGCCTGATATCAGCGATTGCACCATTTTTATTAAGAAATTTGATCCAAGAAGCAGTTTTCCGATAGATCGAATTGCTTCCAGCCGTATAAGTATTGGAATATCGGCTCAAAAGGCTTCGTACTTAGCATATAACGGAGTAAAGCAAACATGGCACAGATGAGCAGTATTTCGGTGATAGTCGATAGCGATCTAAAGCAGTGCTTTTTTGCGACCGCGCATGAACATGGATGCAGCGGCACAGCCCTAATTCGCGCTTTTATGCAAGCTTTCGCTGACGGTAGCCGTGACTTGGACAGCCTGCAGGATCAGGTCCACGCAGATCTCGAACACCCAGCGCAGGTGAATACGCCAACAGCCGCATTCCAACTCGTGCGCCGGATCGCAAACGAGATGCTTACCGTCAACCGATGAACAACCAGTTGCCTTTTCTAAAGTATCTGTCTTCCTGGACGCGCAACATGCAACAGCTCTGCGCAAGCTAGGCATCACGCGGACAAGCCCCATGCTTTGCAAGAGCTGCGGAAAGCCACAATTCCCAGGAATCCGGGCACTGGATGCATCAGGTGCTGATATCAGAGGCGATGCCCCGCCCCCAGGTTCGGCGGCTGATCAAGCCACCATCAATGGTGGTACGAGAGGTTCTTTAGTTAGGGTACGCTAAATCTGTCTTGCGTATCTGAGCAAACTCGACTAGGCCGACTATTTCACACGCTGCGCCTGCAGTACAAGCAAGATCTCAGCACCAGACGCTTCATGGCCTCGGGTGTGCAAGAAGTCGGGCAAGAATGAAAACCCATCGCGACTGGTAGAGGTCTTGTCTTCAGCAAGGCCTCCCAGCACTATCACATCGCCATCCTGTAAACCCACCGTGGTCTTCAGCTCTCGCTTGGTCAACGTCGGACTATTGTTCACTCCAGTGGTGGTCTTAATGAAGTCTGAAAGCTGCTGACTGATCGCCATTTCAATCACGCAATCGCGCACCGTGGGCCTAATATCGAAGATCACGCCTGAGCTACGGTATTCGACTGACTGCACGGCCTGGCCGGCTCCTTGTGGAAACGACAGCGCCCCCAGCACAGGCACCTCCTGGCCGACAGAAAAAATGCCACGCGCACCCGACTGGATACGCAGCGATGGTGACGAAATCACTTTGAAGCGGCTATCCGTCTCCAACATGGAATACACAGCATCGAGCGCTGTATTTTTGAGCTGAATGAAGTTGCCCAGGTTACCTGCAGCCGAGCCGATACCTAGATTGAGCTTGCCACCTAAAAGGTTCGCTAACAGTCCAAAAGCCGAGCCAGATTTGTCGGTACGACTGACCTCGTAGACCAGTCCACGCACAAGCACTTCACCGGTAGCCACATAGATCTGTGGCAGCAGCTCTTGTAACTTCTCTATCTCGGGCTGGTTCCCAGAGAACAGCAGCACGTCAGCATCCTGGTCGATCAATGCGGCGGCCGAACCGTTGGGCACATCCCCCTCAGGCATGGACTGACCCGAGGCCCGAATGCTGCGATTGACAGAAAACGCACCTTTGAACAACGGAGCCAGCACACGCGCCAGGTAGGCCACATCGCGGTATTGCGGCCGATAGAGGTGCAAACGTGCTTCTGGCATCGGAGCCTCTTCGGTCTTGCGCTTTCGCACAAAATCCACGCCTCCCTTGCGCTCCACGGTGTAGCCCAAGCTTTCAAGAAAGCCACTCACAAAGGTTTGCAGATCACCTTGCCCATGCTTGTAGCGGAAGGACACCAATCGGGTATCGCCCAACACCTCGGGATCAAGCACATAGGGCGTGCTCATGACCTCTCCATAGAGCAGCTGCAGCACCTCGGACACATTCGCACCCTGTAGATCGAAGCTGGCAGCCATGGGCGCGGCCTGTGCAGGCAGGGTCAGTGATATAGCGAGGCATGCAGCTGCAAGGTATTGGCGCATGCGCCTTCCGGCAGCAAGCCCCTGCAGCTCTCGCGTAGTAATAGCACTACGACTATTACCGCGTCCTGAATGGTGACAGTTCACCAGCCTGGCCAGGTTCAATTTGTTGCTAATCATTCCTGCCTCTTCCGACTTGAAGGAGCGCTACCGCTCCACGCTGTCACTCTCTGCCCGTCCACCTCGCCCACCATCACCGCGCCGGTATTCACGAAGGCCGATGGATGTTCCAGACGAATGCGACCGCCTTGGCTTTCGATAACCACGAAATGCTTGCCCTGGGCCTGAAATGTGCCAACCAAACGCCAGACGTTGGAAACTTGAGCTCCATTTGGTTGCGCTGAATTTGTCTTGAGGCTGCTGTCCGGAGCAGCCTGTGGGAGCGCTGAAACTATCTTGCTGGGTTCGCTTTTTCCATCTCCCGCCTTGGCCCGCGTACCATTGAAAAATCCCAGAATGGTGTAAACGCCCCAGCCGAACAGCACCACCACACCCACGGCCAGCAACCACAGCTTGGGGTTGCGCAGTACGTTCTGGCGGCTGTCCACCTGAAGCTCTTTACCCGTGCCTCCGGTGTAGCTGCTGTACAGCGGAAATATCTCGGTGTCGTAGCGCTTGTTCTCGACCGACACCCGCCCTTTGGCAGTGAGCTTGTAGCCTTCCCACATCTCGACGCGGTAGGTCTTTTGCCAGCCCAACGTCTTGATCTTGGTGGTGCGAAACGTGACCTCGACGACCACGCGCAATGTGCGGTGCAGGTCGGTGATGTCCTGCACCATCAGCACCAGGTCACAGCAAACCTTGGTATCGGGGTGCACAAAGTGCCTGTGCTCACGGAAGAACACCTTGTGCTCCTGCAACAGCTTGCAGTCGGTGCCCCAGAAGCGCCAAGCCTCGTCAATGCAGATGATGTCGCCTGGCTTGCAGAAGGTATCCACGTCCTGGCCATGTGGCAAAAAGCTGGCTTTGGGCACATCGTCGTTGGTGCAATGCACGACCTCGCCAAGCTGTTCCATAGGCACACTGAATTTGTCTTGGCAGTAAGCCCGTATGGCATCGCTATCGATGCCATCCACATTGGTGACCACGCGACGCCCTGCTTTGACGGCAGGGACAATCACCGAGGACACGCATTCATAGGATTTTCCCGAACCCATCAGGCCGGTGTAGGTGTTGATGGGCATGGCTTACCCAATCACTGGCATGCGACGGATGATGAAGCGTGTGGCGTAGGCCGACACCAGAGCAGAGATGCCCATGGGCAGCTGGAAAGCATCAAGAAAAAACCAGGTGCCTGTCGTGATGCTAGACAGCGCACCATTCATAGAGCTGGCATTCGGCAGCAAGGCGGCGATAAAGCCCACGAACTCGCTGGTAACGAAGTACAGTCCAAAAAAAAGCGCGAACTTGACTAGCAGCGAACGAAATACCCAGGCCAGGACGGAATTGAGGGCTGAAAGCAGGATGCCAAACATAGCTCGCCCTTCACGCTGACAACACGATGAACAAAGCCATCGCCGCCCAGGCAAAGGCCATGGCCAGCTGTAGCACCTGCTTGTTGTCCTCGATCAGCATGCAATGGGCATCGAGCACATGGGTGCCATACAGCTCGATAGTGGCCCTTGGACAGACTCCAGCTTGGCCGCTAGCCTGGAAACCTCGCAGGTCAGGAGCTAGTTGCAAGATGGGATCAATGATCTGCTGAGCAGTAGGTGTTGCTTCTAAAACAGGAGCACCAATCCCAGGGTCTGCGCCCAAATTCGTTTCAGGGCTAGATGCAGCAGGGTTTGTAGTTCCTGCATTCGGTATAACCGGCTGGATGACAGGAGCTTTAGGATTCGAAGGAATTGCCCAAGGGTTTGGATTCGTGGTCGATGGTGGATTAGGAGCAACAAAGTCCTGAACCGTAGGTGCAAGTTCTGGATTAGCTTGCAACCAGGGTTGCACATCTACTGCAGTCACAGGGTTTGACACTTGGTAGGGAAGTCCGTCATACCCAGGCTGACTTGCAGCCTCCTGCCAAGCACGATCTGTTAATGCAGCAATGATTTGGGGGTTCAACCCTTTTCCTAGTTCACTGCTTGGAAGCGCATTCACAGCCTGTTGCGGTGTTTGCCCAATGACGGTTGGTGCTCCAGTTGGTGCAGTGAATCCATATGGTGAACAAAGGCCAGCTACCCAAAATGATCCTTTGGGACATGCTCCTGGTGGGCCATCTGCAATCAATGTGGAAATAGAATTTCCGCAAATTGCTGACTTGCCACCTGCAGCAAAAGAGCAAGAAGGGGTATTGGGCGTGAATCCATTCACAGAACGATAGCTAGCCTCTGCCTGGCGCGCGACGGCAAATCCATCGCCACCCCAAATCTCTTCAGTTGTTGATTTCGTTACCCATTGCTTTGCACGCCATGCTGGAACGCCTGGAAGAATTCCAGCAGATGTGTCTTTATCTAATTCATTGCCTGATTGGTCAATCTTTCCATCCGTGCGAAACAGCCAATTCACAGCGGCGTCTACAGCAAGGCCAACTGCATAGGAAATAACCGCACCAACACCGATAGCTATTGCTCCAGTAACCCAGCCCGGGGCCGTAACTGCGCCAACGGTGATAACGGCTGCACTTCCTGCTATTCCTTGTAATGCAGGAGACATTCGAGCTAAGGTATTTGCAACTCTTGGATCATTAGCTGCAAAACCACGTTTTGCCATGACATCGGCCATAGTTCCAGAGATAGCACGATTGACATTGTCCGGTTGAGGAGATGGCAGCGCCTGCGACCAAGCAAACATAGGCAGACCAAACAGAACAAAAGCTATTAGAAGGAGCAGCTGCTTGAAGATCGTCATTCCAGGCCCTTTATGAGCGCCCAAGCACAAACAATGCCCCAGGCGAAAATGAACAGATACCAAAGTGAAGTCATATGAGAAATCAATTCAAGCGGGTTGATCAGGCCCGCCCGAAACGCTTTAGATACGGTCTATGACTGGCGTCA
>NZ_DLTI01000039.1:0-53504 GCF_002501455.1 Comamonas sp. UBA7840
CAAGGCTGCCGCGCCTGCCAAAAAGGCTGCTGCGCCCAAGGCCGCCGCTCCCGCCAAAAAGGCTGCTGCGCCCAAGACAGCCGCTCCCGCCAAGAAGGCTGCTGCGCCTAAGGCTGCCGCTCCTGCCAAGAAGGCTGCTGCGCCTAAGGCTGCCGCTCCTGCCAAGAAGGCTGCTGCTCCCAAGGCTGCCGCTCCTGCTAAGAAGGCCGCTGCGCCTGCAGCAGAAACCACAGCGGCAGTGGCAAAGACCGTGTTGGCACCGCAAGCCGCATGGCCCTTCCCTACAGGCAACAAGCCCTAAGCACTGCACACCACCAAGGTATACACACCTTGGTGAGCGGCCAATAAAAAACCGGCTCCTGAGAGCCGTTTTTTTTATGTGCGCTGCGGTGATGTCGGCACGGGTCTTTCCCAAGGCCAATCATCACGCAGCGCAATCGCATCCGCATAGACTGCATCTTGTTTGCGCACCCACAGTCCCACAGGGCTTTGCTTGAGCACATCCAACTGCGCACCTTCCCAGCGCATAGGAGCGATCACATGCTCCGCGGTCTGCACAGCCCCCCCGTCTTCCAGCGCGGGCATTTCTGCGTCTGACCACTGCACGCCTTGCTGTGCATCCCAAACCTGCAACACAGGCATATATGCCCGCAGCTCCAGCGTCCACACTTCGTGCTTATGGGGACGCAACCAATGCAGCTTCCAATGGTGCGGCTCGCCTTCAGCGCCTCGCGCCAGCCACTCCAGCGATAGCCAACCATCCCCCGCATGGTGCGGACAAGCACTGGGCCCCACACCACATAGCACTGCACCAGACTGTGTCACGAGTACGCCTTCGCAACGTGCTGCCTGGGGGCGCCAGTTGTTGCTCATCTGATTATGCAAACCGCCCCACCACCACAGGGCTTCTCGCGCAGCAGGCTGGCGCCAGACATAGTCGCCATCTGCGCAGGGATGCTGTACCTGGTGCACCTCGCGCCAACGCGGCAGCAGTTGCCACACACCCTGCGCATTCACCGCAATGTCACGCCACTCATAGGCCGGCGTCCAGCCATTTTTGGTCAGGTTGGTTTCATCCGCCACTTGCAAAGGCCAGCGCCACAAACCGCTGCTGGCCAAATTGCTGTTATCGGGCCCACATCCCACCATGACCAGAAGCTGCGCATGTCCTTCCAAGACATGAGGGCGCATACGCAGTACTGGCAGGTTCATTGCGATGGCATACAGCTGCTTCCCATCCCACACCCACGGCACAGGCTTGCCGCCCTGCAAGGGAGAGACGCCCCAAGGGCACAAAATCGCCCAACGCCCATCCACCACCACGTGCTCTAACTCCCACAGCCCGGGCAGCTGTTGCTCGCCGCATTGCACCGAATAAGCAGCCGTCGCACCCGACTGATCCTGGGCGTCATGCACCAGATTCCAGGTTAAAAACTGACCGGCCACAGGCACACTTAGTGCCGTCCAGCGTGCTGGATGGTGCAAATTGCGGCGCCACAAAAATTGGCGCACCGGTATTTTTTTGAGCAGCAAGCGCCCGTCATCACGGTGCTTGGATGGCGCATACAGCTCGCTCATGACACAGCTCAGGCTGCGGCCATCGTGCAAACGCTCCAGCGCTGGCGTGTCCATTTCCATGCGTTGCAGCAGATCCATGTCATCCCAGCTCAGCGGTGGCAACGCAGAGCCTTGCTCATCTGGCAAATACAGCGCAACCGACCAAGGCTTGCGATCTGGTGGCAACCACTCTGACCATTGCTGCCCCCCAAACGTCACGCTCCACACGCCCAGTCGCAAGCCCATTTTGCGCACATCATCCGCTACCGGATAGCCATAGCAGGCAAAGGCCTGTCCATCAGGGCGCCACACCAAAGGACTTTTGCCATCAATGATCCAGGAATGCGCCTCGCCATTGAGCTGCAGTTGCCAGTACGGATGGAGCAAAGGCTCTAAGGGATTTTCCAGCGCCCGGAGTGACTGTGGCCAATGGCGCTGCACACTCACTTGCACCACGGCATTGTCTTGCGCAGGAATCTCCGGGGGCATGGCTTGCGCCTCCGCAGGCACGCAATCTGCCGGTATCCACAAGTCACAGACACCCACCAGAGCATGCGCTTTGGCCCCCACGTTTTTATGGAGCCACGCTTCAAAAGCGGTCTCTGTCAGCACATGGTTGCCTTCTGCAGCGACGCCGTTGCCGCCTGCGCCTTCACCACTCCAATGGGGCAGTCGCCAGTGCAAGTCATCGACCTGCCCTGCCTCCGACACACTCAACACCCATGCGCAGAGATTTTTTCTGTCAATCAATCGAGGGGCGGAGTCTCCGTAAGAGCCGGTGCGAATCCAGCGACCATCAAATGAAGTGTGGAAATCAGACTCCCATACATGCGGCAGGTAAACGCCATCACTGCACAGCACATCACCATAGATAGGGCCCCCGACGCCACGTTCTCCCCGCATGCGAAACTTCACTTCGCTATTGATGGTGGGCGAAACCTCTGGCTCTGGCTCCGGTTTCGACGCCGCAGCCGCAACGCGGCCCTTTGCGCGAGGGGCAATCTGTTTCTTAGGACGAGAACTTCGAAGACCCAACAACAGTAGCGCAATGATCGCCAAAACGATGAACAAGACTTGCATCCCTGCATGCTAACTAAGCTTGCTGCTTTATCGCGCTGATTTTTTGCGCACAGGGGCATAAAAAAAGCAGCCATAAGGCTGCTTTTGCGCGGCATGTCTTGCGATCACACATTGAAAAATGCCACCGAACGCTGCAAACGCGATGCATGAGTGTGCAGCGCATCCGCTGAGCTGGACGACTGCTCAACCATGGCTGCGTTTTGCTGTGTCATGGCATCCAACGAAGCAACGGCTTCATTGACCTGCGCAATACCAATCGATTGCTCACGGGTCGCCAAGCTGATTTGGTGCACCAATTCGCTCACGCGCTGCACGGCATCGACCATGCCATCAATGGTTTTGCCTGCTGCCTGCATGCGTGCATTACCGTCATTGATGCCTGCCACTGTGTTGTTGATCAGACCCCCAATTTCCTTGGCCGCAGTCGCACTGCGCTGCGCAAGTGCGCGCACTTCGCCCGCCACCACGGCAAAGCCACGCCCTTGCTCACCAGCCCGGGCTGCTTCTACAGCGGCATTCAACGCCAGCAAATTCGTCTGAAAGGCAATGCTTTCAATCACGCCGATGATCTCCCGCATGCGGGTGGACGATTGGCGGATACGCTCCATCGCTTCGCCCACCTCTTGAATCGCCTCTCCACTACGACTCACCACCGCCTTGCTCTGGTTGCTTTCTTGCTCCATCTGCTGGGCGGTATCGGCGGTTTGCAGCACCGTGCCGGTAATTTCTTCTATGGAAGCCGCTGTCTGCTCCAGGTCCGTGGCCTGTGATTCCGTGCGTTTGGCCAAATCCAAACTGCCGAGCGAGATTTCCTTGGACATGGTGTTGAAGCCTTGCACCTCGGTCAGCACATCGCCCACCACGGCGCGCAGGTTGATTTGGATTTGCTGCAAACGGGCCATCAAAGTACCTACCGCACCCGTGTAGTTGTGTGCATGGGTGCTGGTCAAATTACAGCTGGCCATTTGCGCGGCCCACATATTGGCCTCTTCAATACCGCTGACACAGCGCGCCTGAAAGCGCCAGGCAATCCATGCACTGCCCAGCAGCAATGCCGCCAAGCGCAGCCCCCACGCCGCCACACCTTGCCAGCCCAACATATCGGGAAGCATGGTGACCGCCACCACCAACGTCAGCATGATGACCATGCGCGCCAGCAAGCCTACATCGCTGCGCTGCGCCCACAAACCGCGCACACCCAGCCGGCGTACCTCTCCGCCACGCAAACGCAAGGTTTCTTGGCCGGATTGTGCTTGCGCATTCATGTCTGCATACAGCGCTTCGGCAGTTTCTATGTCCTGCACGCTGGGCTTGGTGCGTACCGACAAATAGCCCTGGGGCTTGCCCCCTTCCATGATGGGGGTCACGTTAGCCCGCACCCAATAGTGGTCGCCATTGCGCCGACGGTTTTTCACAATGCCCGTCCACGGATAACCGTGGGCAATCGTTCGCCACATATCTTTGAAGGCGGCAGAAGGCATATCGGGGTGACGAATCAGGTTGTGGGGCTGCCCGATCAAGTCTTCGTATTCAAACCCGCTGACACGCGCAAACGCGGGGTTGCAATGGGTAATTTCGCCCTTGGTGTTGGTCACAGAGACCAACAATTCATCACCCGGGAAATCGTAATTATTTTGTGTAACGGGGAAGTTGGCTCGCACTAGGATCTCCAGACTGACAAGCCTGACGGCATTAAAAACACACCATCAGGGAATCCAAACATCATCCCATAACCAGCTTGCATTTGCTGACAATTGACTATTCCAGCTTCCCATGCTGCGAATGCATTACCCACAAAGCAAACGCTCACCCCTCAAACCGTTCGTCGCTTTTGTGACATTTTTTTGACGCACCACAAAGCTTGCAGGCCACGAATTAGTCAAACAGCGGCAGTGACCACAAGTCCCCCTTCGCACCAGCCTTTCGCCCACTGCCCAGTACCTCTCCCTGCGCTTGTTGCTTGGCGGCATCCCAATGCACCAGTCCCCCCACCCGCACCCCCAGCAATCGAATGCTCTGCTCCAGCGGCACGCGCTTTAAGCATTGACCAGCCACACGCCGAATGGCTGACGCTTCTTGGGTGAAGGTATCCACCGTAATTTCACGGGTCACACTTTTGAAATTGGCATAGCGCAGCTTCACCCCAATCGTGCGCCCCGCATAGCCTTTGCGCTGTAAATCGTCCGCCACGCGCTCACACAACTGGGTGAAGATGGCGGTGAGTTCCGCCCTGTCATAGCGGGCGTGCAAATCGCGTGCAAAAGTCGTCTCGCGGCTCATGCTGACTGGCTCGCTTTCTGTGACCACGGGGCGATCATCCAGACCATGAGAAGCCGCATGCAGCCATGCCCCATATGCCTTGCCAAAGTGCTGCACCAGCCAGGGCAAAGGCTGTCGTGCCAAATCGCCAATGCTCACGATGCCCAGCGCCTCTAATTTCGCACCAGCTTTAGGCCCGATGCCATTGATTTTGCGACAGGGCAGCGGCCAGATCTGTGCTTCCAAGTCCTGCGGCTGCAGCACAGAAACGCCTTGCGGCTTGTTGAACTCGCTGGCCATCTTGGCCAACAGCTTGTTGGGTGCCACACCCACCGAGCAGGTCAGCCCCGTGGCCGCAAAAATAGCTTGCTGCAGCTGCAGGGCCAGCACGCGCCCTCCTTCGGCCTGGCCGCCGGGCACGTGGGTAAAGTCGATGTACACCTCATCAATACCGCGGTCCTCCATCACCGGGGCCGTGGCAACAATCACTTCTTTGAAAGCGCGTGAGTACTGGCGATAACGCACAAAATCAATCGGCAGCAAGATGGCCTGTGGGCACAGCCGGGCGGCTTTCATCATGCCCATGGCCGACCCCACCCCAAACTGGCGCGCTGCGTAGGTCGCCGTGGTAATCACCCCCCGGCCCACATACCGGCCCAGTCGCGGGAATGCATCTACAGGGATTTGCTCCAGCGCGCCCCATTGCGCCAGCAGTTGCGCTTCATGCTCGGCGCTGTGGCGACTGCCACCGATGACGACGGGCAAGCCTTTGAGCTGCGGGTAGCGCAACAACTCCACAGATGCAAAAAATGCATCCATATCGAGGTGGGCAATACGGCGGGGCACAGCAGGCGCGGTCACCCCGCTATTGTGAAAGAAGCTTTACAGCCCTTGCAGACAAATCAGCACAAGGCCCAGCACCATCAGCGCCATTCCAACTTTTTCCACTGCGCTGAAGTTTTCACTGAACAGCCGGCGCGAGACCAGGTAGCTGAACACCACCTCCACCATGCCCAGCGTGCGCACCGCTGCCGCGCTTTGCATGGCATAGGCCGTAAACCACGCCAGAGATGCCGCTGCCCCCATAGAGCCCGCCAACAGTGAAACCCGCCACGCGCGGAAGATGGGCATGATGCCTTGCGGCGTTTTCAGCGCCACCCAGGCACCCAGAAAAATACTTTGCAGCGTTTGCGCCACCAGCACCCCCCAGCCGCCTGACAGCCACGGCGTGGCTGCATTCAGCGCCAACGCGCCGCCGCGAAAACCAATCACCGCAATCGCAAAGCACGCCCCGCACAGCAGCCCATACAAAGCCGATTTGCTCATCCATGCTTGCAAAGAAAAAATCTGCCCCCGCGGCGGCAGCGTCAACAGCAGCACCCCTGTGGTGGCCACCACCATGGCCACCAGCGCCCATGCGGTGGGCAGCTCATGCAAGAACACCGCGCCAAACAGGGCGACCTGCAAAATTTCGGTTTTCGACAGCGTGACGGCGACCGCAAAGTTGCGCTCTTTCATCGCCAGCAGCAGCGCCACGGTCGCTGCCACCTGAAAAAATGCACCCAGCCCAATCCAGCCGAAATAGGCGGCGCTCCATTGCGGCACGGCCGGTGCTTGCGCAGGCAACATATACAGCAGCGCCACAAACACTGCAGCAAACGGCAGGCCATAAAAAAAGCGCACCAAGGTAGCAGACAGCGTACCCAGCTGCTGCGTCAGCGCGCGCTGTGCGGTGTTGCGCACCGTTTGAGCCACTGCAGCAAACAGCGTAAACGGCACCCACAACCAAGCGATTTCTTCCAAAGACAATGACATACCCACAATCACCAAGCAGCACCCGCGCTGTGCCTGCAGCATAGCCACCGCCTTGCGATTGCGCCCCACACATTGGCGAGGGTGGGCGCTGTCGTCAGCGATGTGCCGCACCGCATGCATAAAAAAAGTAGCTACTAGCGCTTGATAAACCAAGCTTTCCCAGACAAAAGTATTGGAAAGTCTTTATTTACAAACGCTAGCAGCTACTGTTTTATAGCTACACAGGCACTGCCATGGCATGCCTATGGCGTGCTCATGGCGTACACATCGGGCGCATCAACCCACCCTGCAAGCCCTGCACACCGCAGGCAAGCGCTGCGTTAGGCAGCAGGAAAAGGCTTGGGGTAGGTGCCGGGCACCAAAATTTCTGTGCCCACCTGGTTGATATTGGTATGCCCGCAAAAAGCCATCGTGGTGTCCAGCTCTTTGTGAATGATGCTCAAGGCCTTGGCAACGCCCGCTTGCCCAAAGGCCCCCAGGCCGTACAAAAAGCTGCGCCCAATCAAGGTGCCTTGCGCGCCCAGCGCACGGGCTTTCAGCACGTCTTGCCCGCTGCGAATGCCCCCATCCATCCACACTTCGATGTCTTTGCCAGCGGCCTCCACCATGCTGGGCAGGGCTTCGATGGACGAAGGCGCACCGTCCAGCTGGCGCCCGCCGTGGTTGCTCACCACCAAGGCATCGGCACCAGTTTGCGCTGCCAGCCGCGCATCTTCGGCGTCCATCAAACCCTTCAAGATCAGCTTGCCACCCCAGCGCTTTTTGATCCACTCCACATCGCTCCAATTCAAAGTGGGGTCAAACTGATCGGCCGTCCACGAAGCCAGCGAGCTCATATCGGACACGCCTTGGACATGGCCCACGATGTTGCCCATGAAGCGCCGCTGGGTGCCCAGCATGCCCAGACACCAGCGCGGCTTGGTGGCCAGATTGAGCAGATTCTTGAGCGTGGGTTTGGGCGGTGTGGAAAGACCGTTCTTGATGTCCTTATGGCGCTGGCCCAGGATCTGCAAATCCAGCGTGACTTGCAAGGCCGAGCAGTTGGCCGCTTTGGCGCGGTCAATCAGGCGCTCCATGAAGGCTTTATCGCGCATTACATACAGCTGAAACCAAAACGGGTGGCGCTCAGTGTGCTGTGCAATGTCCTCCAGCGAACAAATGCTCATCGTCGACAGCGTGAAAGGAATGCCAAACGCCTTGGCCGCCTGGGCGGCCAGAATTTCACCATCTGCGTGCTGCATGCCCGTCAGGCCCGTGGGCGCAATCGCCACGGGCATGGCCACATCTTGCCCCACCATGGTGGTGCGCGTGCTGCGCCCTTCCATGTTCACGGCCACGCGCTGGCGCAGCTTGATTTTTTGGAAATCATCTTCGTTGGCGCGGTAGGTGCCCTGGGTGTACGAGCCCGAATCGGCATAGTCATAAAACATGCGCGGCACGCGGCGCTGGGCAATCACGCGCAAGTCTTCAATACAGGTTATTTTGGACAGGTCAGCCACAGGTCAGCCCTTCTTCATTCAGTCATTGCAGTCATGGCGCATATCGTAGTGCGTCGTCATGCACTCCACGCGCTGCCACCACCCAGCCTGGGCATGCACATCGCGCGCAAGCAAGATGGCGAAGATGCCGAAAAGTGTGGCTTACGCCTTGGGGCCGACGACCGCTTGGCCGGCGACTTCAGCGCGCGCCAGCAACGCAGCCTCTGCGTGGACCTGGTACAAGCGAATCTGGTGGCGCCCGGCCTGCTTGGACGCGTACATCGCCGTATCGGCACAGTGCAGCAGCGCATCCCACTGCAGGGCATGGTCGGGGTACAGCGCCACACCACCGCTGGCGTGCAGCACATAGCTTGCACCCTGCCACACAAACGGTGTGGCGCACGCTTGCTGCACTTTGTGCGCAATGTTTTGCAGGTGCGTTTTAGAAGCCAGCTCGCACAGCAAAATCACAAACTCATCGCCGCCCAAGCGGCATACGGTATCGCTTTCGCGCACACTGGCTTGCAGCGCTTTGGCAGCATGCACCAGCGCAGCATCCCCCGCCTGGTGCCCCAGGCTGTCATTGATTTGTTTGAAGCCATCCAGATCCAGATACAGCACAGCAAGCATGTCGCCCGTGCGCTTGCTGTGCGCCATGGCTTGCTGTGCCCGATCCTGCAGTAGTGTGCGATTGGGCAAACCGGTGAGCACATCATGGAACGCCAGGCGCTGCATGCGTGCCTCATGGGCGGCCGCCACCGTTACATCACGCAGCACCGCCACAGCCCCCAGCACATGGCCGTCAAAGGATTTGACCAAGCTGGCCGACTCATCCATCTCCAGCAACTCGCCACTGCCTCGGTGCAGCAAGGTCGTGCGGGAGCGATCTACGGTTTTGCCGCTTTCCAGTGCTCGGCGCAGCGCCGATGCCTGCGCGCCCCCGGCCACGGCATAGGGCAAGGCATGCAAAACTTCGATGGGGTGGTTCTCCACCTCCCGCATCTCCAGACCGGTAATTTGCCGCGCCACCGGGTTCAGGTAGGTGATATGGCCTTGCGCGTCGGTACACACCACGGCATCACCAATGGACTGCAGCGTCAAGCGCATGCGCTCTTTTTCTGTGAACAGATCTGCCTCTGTGGCTTCTCTGCGCGTCAACTCGCGCACAAACAGCACCGCCAAGCCCAGGCAGCTGACCATCAGCAAAGCGGCAAAACCGGCAAGCTGCCACGCATTGCGGCGCCAGGACTGAAAGATGGAATGCGTGGACTGCGCCACATTCACCACCACCGGGAAATGGCCCACGCGGTTGTGGGTGTACAAGCGCTCCACGCCATCAATCACCGCCGTGCCCACAAAGCTGCCTTGGGGGGCCGCCACAAACTGCGCCAAATTACCCGAGCCCGCCAAGCTGTGCGGCGCGGTAGTTTCTTGATAGGGAAAACGCGTCAGCACCAGGCCATCTTCCCGAATGACATTCACCCCGCTGTGCGCTCCCAAATCCATGGTGGAGAGCCAGGCGTTGATCTCTTGCATGCGCAGCATGCCCACCACCACGCCATTGAGCACACCATATTTACCGCGTATAGCACGGGCAATCGGCAATACATATTCGCCCATGCGCAATTCTTTGGTGGGCTGGCCAATAAAAACACCCGGAAACTGGTGAACCCGAAACGCCTGAAAGAAATCATGGGACACAAACTGCTTGCCCACACTTTTCACGCCCAACGCACGGTGTACGACCCGCCCCTGGTCATCCAGCACCAGTAAATCACTGTTATGAATATCGCGCCATAAAGAATCCAGCAATGCGCGGTGTGATTCGCTGTCCTCTTGACCTTCCAGCGCCCGCACTTCATTGAGTGCAATCGCGGTTTTCTGGAGCGACAAATCCACGGCATCCAGGGACCACTCCAGCCCCTTGGCCAAGGTACTGCTCAAGTTGGTGTTGGTGCGCAGCTGGTAGTCCCAATGCTCTTGGTGCATGGCCCACATGGTGTGCGCGAACAGGGCACCAATGCCCAGCGACACAACCACCGCCAGCCAAGCGACGCGGTGTGAAAGAAAACGGAGCAGCATGGACTTCATCATGGACTTGCACATTCTAGGAAGGCCCATCACGTTGCGCTTAGATGCAGCGCAATCCCTGTGCTGCATTTTTAAAACACTGCATTACCGAATGCCATCGATGGGGTGCCAAAGCGCGGCTATGGAGCAGCACCCATATGGGGGGTGGCAGTACATTTATCCCCTGCATCAACTGGTATTACCAATTGGCAAAAAACAAGGGTAAACCACGAATAAACAGGCAAAAAACAAGAAACAGAGTCAATCCAATGACTTTTAAAATCTTCGGCTCAACATTAAATAATATTGGTACGACCAATTAAAACCATGCAAAGGTGACGTGGCATTCATAAGCCACGCGCCCGTGCGCAGCCACCCTTGGAGACATCACACATGAATATTGGACACACGCTTTTAGCCCTCACCCCGATTGCGGTGGTGTTTCTTTTGATGGTGGTTTTAGGGCGGTCGGCCAAACTCTCCATGAGTTCGGCATACTTGGTCACAGCGCTGCTGGCAATGTTTGTGTGGCAGGCGCCCGGTGCGGTAATCGCTGCTGCCACCATCAACGGAGTGGTAACGGCAATCACCTTGCTGTTTATCGTTTTCGGCGCCGTGTTGCTGCTCAACACCCTCAAAGAAAGCGGTGCACTGCTGGCCATCCGCCAAGGCTTCATGGATGTCTCTCCAGACCGTCGCGTGCAAGTCATCATCGTGGCGTGGCTGTTTGGTTCGCTGATTGAAGGCTCGTCGGGCTTTGGCACACCTTCCGCCGTGGGCGCTCCTTTGCTGCTGGCCCTGGGCTTCCCAGCCATGGCAGCGGTTATGGCGGTGCTGGTCATCCAGTCCACCCCTGTGTCCTTTGGCGCGGTAGGCACACCCATGCTGGTGGGCGTGCGCTCGGGCATTGACAACAAGACCGATGTGGCGCAATTGCTGGCCCCCATGCAGCCGCTGGAGTACCTGCAGCAAATAGTGGAAAACGTGGCCATGATTCACGCGCTGGTGGGTTTCGTGATTCCGCTGATTCTGTGCGGCATGCTCACCCGCTTCTTCGGTGCCCAACAATCCTTCACCGAAGGCCTCAAGGCTTGGAAATTTGCACTGTTCGCCGGCGTGGCCTTCACCCTGCCCTACTACCTGATTGCCCGCGTATTAGGCCCTGAGTTCCCCTCGATGGTCGGTGCACTGGTGGGTCTGGTCATCGTGATCAGCGCTGCCAAAAAAGGCTTCTTGGTTCCCAAACAAAGCTTTGACTTCCCTCCCCGTGCAGCCTGGGAGCAAAAGTGGCTGGGCACTGTCTCTAACGATGCCGACAGCTCTGCAACCACCGCTGCCAAGTTCTCGGTACTGCGTGCGTTTTCGCCCTATGTGCTGGTAGTTGCACTGCTGATCCTCACCCGCACCGTGGCACCGCTGAAGGCCTTTTTGACCGGCCCGATGACCACGCTGAAGATTCCTGCGCTGTTTGGCACCAATATCTCGCCCTCGGCACAGTTCCTGTACTCGCCCGGTTTCATCCTGATCCTGGCATCGCTGGCCTGCATCTTGATCTTCAGCATGAAGCAAGGCCAATATGGTCGCGCTGTGAAGTCTTCCGCACACACCATGGTGGAGGCGGCTCCCGCTTTGCTGCTGGCCGTGCCGATGGTGCAGGTGTTCATCAATTCCGCATCGGCTGACGGCTCGATGCTGAGCATGCCTTTGGTGCTGGCACAGGGTGCCGCCGCCCTGGCAGGCAATGCATGGCCCAACGTGTCGCCTTGGGTGGGTAGCCTGGGTGCATTCATTGCAGGCTCCAACACCGTCAGCAACATGATGTTTGCCTACTTCCAGTTCTCTACCGCACAGCAAATTGCGCTGAATCTGGATCAATCGGCCATTGTGGTGGCATTGCAAGCGGTGGGCGGTGCTGCAGGCAACATGATCTGCGTGCACAACGTGGTCGCTGCGGGCGCTGTGGTTGGCATGATGAACCGTGAAGGTGAAGTCATCCGCAAGACCTTGGTTCCTATGGCCTACTACTGCATTCAAGCGGGCTTGATTGGCCAAGCGCTCATCACCGGTAGCCTGGGTTGGTGGATGGCTGCTGCCGTATGGCTGGTGGTGGTGCTGGTGGCCCTGTCGATGACCAAGGGCAAGCCTTTGGCAGCTGGCAGGCACCAAGGCCAAAACCTGGCCGCTGCACGCTAAAGCAGCTGCCTCGGCTATCTCGACGGGATCAACGAATTCGCTGTGGGCGTTATGGACCGAGTCACCAACATGCGAATTTCCGATCAGATAGCCGAGCAGCTCCACACCCTCATTCAGCAGCGCCAGCTGCAGCCCGGCCAGCGTCTGCCCGCCGAGCGACAGCTGGCCGAAGAACTGGGTGTGTCGCGCACCGCACTGCGCGAAGCCATTCAAAAACTCTCCAGCCGCGGCTTGCTGGAGAGTCGTGTCGGGGCTGGCACCTTTGTGCAAACCCCACCCAGCCAGCCCAACTGGCATGAGCAGGTCATCTCCCCGCTGGTCCCACTGATGCGCGATGACCCCCAGTACCGCTACGACGTACTGGAAACCCGCCAAAGTCTGGAAGTCAGCACCGCCTGGCATGCGGCCCAACGCGCAACCGCCCAGGACAAGACGCGCATTCAGCGCAGCTTTGACGCCTTGCTGCACTACCAGCACCTGCAAGATACCGAAGCCTCTGCCCACGCCGATGCGCAGTTCCATCTGGCGATTGCGGAGGCTTCCCACAATGCCGTTATCGTGCAAGTCATGCGCAGCCTGTTTGAGTTGATGCTCAACACCGTGGCCGAAAACCGCCGCCTGATGTTTGTGCATGACAACACCAAAGTACTGGAGCAACTGACGCAACAGCACTACCAGCTCATGCAAGCCATTTTGAATGGCGAGCCGGAGCAAGCCCGCAGCGTGATCAGCGATCACCTGAATTTTGTCCACGACAAACTCACCCAAGCCGATGCAGACACGGCCCGGCTTCAGCGCCTGGGCCGCCTTTCACCTTCTGTTGCGACCTCGTCATGATTATTTCCTCCACCACCGACTACCGTGCTGCAGCACAAAAGCGTTTGCCTCCGTTTCTGTTTCACTACATTGACGGTGGTGCTTATGCAGAAAAAACGCTGGCCCGCAACGTGGATGACTTGGCCAACGTGGCCTTGCGCCAGCGCGTGCTCAAAGACATGAGCCAGCTGGACACCAGCATTGAGCTGTTTGGCGAAAAGCTATCGCTGCCCGTGACGCTGGCCCCCGTCGGCCTGACGGGCATGTTCGCGCGCCGCGGTGAAGTGCAGGCCGCCATGGCCGCTGACCAAAAAGGCATTCCCTTCACCATGTCCAGCGTCTCGGTCTGCCCGATCGAGGAAGTTGCCCCCAAGCTCAACCGCCCCATGTGGTTCCAGCTGTACGTGCTCAAAGACCGTGGCTTCATGAAAAACGCACTGGAGCGCGCGCAGGCGGCCGGTGTTTCCACCCTGGTATTCACTGTCGACATGCCCGTGCCGGGAGCGCGCTACCGCGACGCACACTCCGGCATGAGCGGCCCCAACGCGGCCATGCGCCGCTATGTGCAGTCGGTGCTGCACCCACAGTGGGCGCTGGATGTGGGCCTGCTGGGCCGCCCCCACACCCTGGGCAATATCTCCACCTACATGGGCAAAAACGTCAGCCTGGAAGACTACATGGGCTATCTGGGTGCCAACTTTGACCCCTCCATCTCGTGGAAAGACCTGGAATGGATTCGCGATTCCTGGAAGGGCCCCATGGTCATCAAGGGCATTCTGGACGCGGAAGATGCCAAGGATGCCGTGCGCTTCGGTGCCGACGGCATCATCGTCTCCAACCACGGCGGCCGCCAGCTCGATGGTGTGCTGTCTTCGGCCAGCGCCCTGCCCGCGATTGCTGACGCGGTCAAAGGCCAGATCAAGATTTTGGCCGACTCAGGCATTCGCAACGGCCTGGACATTGTGCGCATGCTGGCGCTGGGCGCAGACTGCACCATGATTGGCCGCGCTTTCATCTACGCACTGGCCGCCGAAGGCGGCGCAGGCGTGACCAACCTGCTGAACCTGCTGGAAAAAGAAATGCGCGTGGCCATGACGCTGACCAGCGTGAAAAACGTGGCCGAAATCACCGGCGACTTGCTGGTGCGCGAGCGCTGATTCTCTTCGCCCGATTGGGCCGCCCCACGCCTTCAGCGCGAACGTGCTGAAGGCACAGATGAAGATGCCGCCTGTGGCTGACGGGCCCCTGCACCGCGCACTTCCAGCTCCACACTGTCTTGCAACTGGCCTGCGGCATCCCGCAGCTCCAGCCGGTGGCGCCCCGGCCAAGGCAACCACGCCACAGGGCTGCCACGCCCCAGCTCTTGGCGCACGGCTTCACCCTGCGGCTGGCGCGTGACCAACTGCCAGCGCAGCCCCTGCGGCTGCCAACCTGCACTGCCCGCCCCCACCGGCCGGGCCTGCAGCTGCACCCGCTGGTGCTGGGGTGGAATGTCGGGGTCCAGCGCCAAGATGGTGCCGCTGACCGGCTGTGCAATCTGGGCATGCACGGCAGGCAACACATTTTTGATAGCTGCTTGCGCTTTATTCATAGTCTTTTCAGATACTTTCATACCTGGAGTGCTTGAATATCGAGCGCCAGCAGCTTCACCTTCTATAGCAAACACGGGCTGCTGCGTTCCCTCCAGAAACCACTCTTTGCGTCCCGGCTCTAGCGCCGCGGCACCCGCAGCCGCCACAAATTGCACCGCCTGCGTGCGCAAGCCTGGGGGCGCTGACGGCGCACGGCTGGGCAGCCGCGCATGCAGCGCGGTCATGATGTCGGCCCAGATGGGCGCTGCACCGCTGCTGCCACTGACGCCATGCATGGCCTCGCCCGAGGCATTGCCCACCCACACGCCCACGGTGTAGCGCTGCGACCAGCCCACCGCCCAGTTGTCACGCATGTCTTTGCTAGTGCCGGTTTTCACCGCCGTCCAAAACCGTGTGGCCAGCACACTATCCAGCCCGAAGGTGCTGGCGCGGGCTTGGGCATCCGACAATATATCGCCCACCACAAATGCGGCCTGCGGCGACAGCACCTGCACCGGCTTGGCGCGCTGCGCTGCTCCCAAAACCGCAGGTGCCACGGGCGCAAACTGGCCGCCGTTGGCCAAGGCCCGGTAGGCATTCGTCAGATGCAGCAGCGGCACTTCTGCACTGCCCAGCGCCAAGCTGTAGCCGTAATACCCAGCGTTTTCACGCAGCGGCAGCCCCAGCTGGCGCA
This sequence comes from Comamonas sp. UBA7840, assembly GCF_002501455.1. Taxonomy (NCBI): domain Bacteria; kingdom Pseudomonadati; phylum Pseudomonadota; class Betaproteobacteria; order Burkholderiales; family Comamonadaceae; genus Comamonas; species Comamonas sp. UBA7840. The sequence continues at coordinate 15,534 of NZ_DLTI01000039.1, forward strand.
GTTGGTTAAAAAACGCATCCGGCGTCACCATCACCAGCGTGCGCACGGCGGGCACATTCAGCGATGCTGCCAGTGCCATGCGCACCGACACCCAGCCTTTAAAGCGCCGGTCGTAGTTTTGCGGAATGTACAGGCCCGATGGCGTAGCGATCTCGGCCGCAGAATCCTCCAGCAGCGAGGCAGCTGTCAGGCGGCGCTCATCCAGCGCCTGCGCATACAGAAAAGGCTTGAGGGTAGAGCCCGGCTGGCGCCACGCCAGCACACCATCCACCTCGCTGGCCTGGCTGAGCGTGCCCGATGAGCCCACCCACGCCAGCACCTCACCGCTGCGGTTGTCCAGCACCACGGCCGCGCCGTCTTGCACATTGCGCCCTTGCAGCTCTCGCAAATGGCGCTGCAAACTCTCTTGCGCCGCACGCTGCACCAGTGCGCTGAGCGTGGTGACGATACCTTGCTGGGGAATGGCTTGTGCATGGTCATAGCCTGCCCACACACGCTGCGCCCAGTGCGCAGCGTCACCTTCTGTCGCGGGCCAAAGGCGTGCCCGCAAGGCCTGTTCGGTGCGCCATTGCACCGTGGTGCACCCCGCTCGGGGGGCTACATGTGAGGCGGCATTGGGTGCACCGTTCGTGGAGATCGCATGCTGCTGCAAGTCTTGCCACACTGCACAGGCACGCTGCGCCACCACGGCCGCACTGGCATTGGGGCCGCGCACCAAGGCTGCGGCAATCGCAGACTCCATCTCATCAAGGCCATGCGCAGCTTTGCCAAACAAGGTGCGGCTGAGGGCATCAATACCCACCAGCTCCCCCTTGAAAGGCAGCAGGTTCAGGTAGGCCTCCAGAATTTGGTCTTTGCGCCAGCGCCGCTCCAGCTGCGTCGCAGCCAGGGCCTGACCCAGCTTTTGCCCCATGCTGCGCCCGCTGGCACTGGCGCGCCAGTCCTCGTCCAGCAGCCCCGCCAATTGCATGGTGATGGTGCTGGCACCGCGTGTTTTGCTGTTCCACAGATTGCCCCAGGCCGCAGCAGAAACAGCGCGCCAGTCCACCCCGCTGTGGGCATAAAAACGCTGGTCTTCGCTCACCAGCAAGGCCAGGCGCAAAGAAGGCGATACCTCACTCAAGGCCACCCAGGCTCCTCGACGCACCTGACTGTTGGTGCGCAGGCGCTGCAGCACCTCACCTTCGCGCGAGAGGATGTACGTTTCTGAAGACTGAAAGCTGCTGCGCACTTCGTGCGGCGTGGGCAGGGCCCAAGCCCACGCGGGCAGGCACAGCACGCCCAGCGCCGCCAGCCACCGCCAGCCTGCAAGAGAGACTGGCAAACGCTTAACCCAGCACAACGCGCACAGGCTGGTGGTCTGAGGCCTGCGTTTGCTGGTTCACTTCAAAGCTGCGCACCTTGTCGTACAGGCTGTCGCTGACCCAGACAAAATCGCAAGCGCCTGGCTCAGGGCCAAACTGGCGGTCAAACAATCGGAAGGTATCGGGCTGGGGCTGATGGGTGCGCAACACGCGCCATGCATCATTCCAGGCCGCGCCCACCACCCCTTCAGGCCAGCCCGCCTCGAGGCACTCAATCACTGCCGCGGGAGAACTCAGCGCCGCGTACTCCAACTCGTGCGACTCGAAGTTGAAGTCGCCACACAACACGGCATGCTCTGTGCGCGGTTTGCGCTGGAAAGGCGAGCCGTCGTCCGCGAGCGGCGGTGGTGCAAACACCTGCGACAACGCTTCAAAGTGCATGCGACGCAAATACCGCGCTTGCGCCATGCGCTGGCGTTTGGAGTAGTACTCCAAGTGCGTCGTCAGCACGTGCACCGTGCCCAGCAGCGGGTCTTGCACCGTCACCACGGTACACATGCGCTGCATGGTGCGCACGTGCTGATCGCCCGGGTAGGGCAGCGGATAGTGCTGCACCTGCAACACCGGCAGCCGCGTGGCAATCAGATTGCCAAACTGTTGCTCACCAGTCTCGGTCCATTCGTGCACGGCAGCGCCAAAAAAAACCGACCAGCCGGGCAGCAGGGCTTGCAACTGCTGCACCTGATGGGCGGCACCACCCTGCAGCTGGGGGTAGTTGATGGCAATTTCCTGCAGGCACAACACATCGCATTCGCCCATGGCTTGCACGGTCTGGACAATGCGCTCGGGGCGCACCTCACCGTCCAGACCACAGCACCATTGGGTATTCCAAGTGACTAAATGCATGACACACTCTCATTAAGCATGGTGAGACGAACCGTGACGACACGCTCACACTGGCTGAAACATACCTGTTCTTGTCGCCCTACAGTGCATTTCATCCGAATTTGAGATTTTTTTCTGCTATTTCATCACCTTTACAACCATGACTTTTTGTGAACAAGCATGGCAGCGCAATCTGCCACTGTTTAACGCCACCGTGGCCCTGCCTTTCAACCAGGCACTGGCCAACGGCAGTCTGACGCGTGACGCTTTCCAGCATTACATGATCCAAGACGCCCACTATCTGGTGGCGTTTGGCCGCGCCTTGGCGATTGCGGGCGGCAAGGCCGATGATGCCGAAGGTGTGGTGCAGTTTTCGCAAGCCGCCAAAGAAGCCGTGGTAACCGAGCGCCTGCTGCACGACAGCTTTATGCGTGCCTACGATGTCACGCCAGAGATATTCCAGCGCACACCGCTGTCGCCCGCCTGCCACCACTACTGCCACTTTTTGCAGTCCACGGCGTGGAGCCGCCCCTACGCGGTAGCACTGGCGGCGCTGCTGCCCTGCTTTTGGATTTATGCCGAGGTCGGGGTCGAGCTGCAAAAACGCAGCGTGCCGGGCAACCCTTACCAAGGCTGGATCGACACCTACGGCGGCGAGGAGTTCCACGCCCACGTGCGTGCCGTGCGCGAGACCGTCGATGCCGTGGCCGCGCAGGCAGACGCCAAAACTGTGGCGGAGATGCACCAAGCCTATACCGATGCAGCGCGACTGGAATGGATGTTCTGGGACAGCGCTTACCACATGGCGGTGTGGCCCTGCTGAACGCACAGGCTGAGCCTGCATGCTCGCTACATCAACAAAAAAGTAGCTTGTAGCGCCTGAAAGACAAGGGTTTCAGATAGAAAAGTATCTGAAACCCTTTTTTCATCAGCGCAACCAGCTCTCTTTTTATGTGATGACAGGGTGGAGTTACTTGATCCCCGCACGCATAAAACTTTGCACAAACTGGCGCTGGAACAGGATGAAGGCAATCAGCAGCGGCGCCGAAGTCATCAACGTGGCGGCCGTGATGGTGGACCAATCCACCCCCTGCTCCACGCTGGAAAACACCTGCAACCCCACGGTGAGCGGGCGCGACTCCACGCTGTTGGTGATGATGAGCGGCCACAGAAAATTGTTCCAGTGAAAACTCACCGACACCAGCGCAAACGCGGTGTACACCGGTTTGGCCAGCGGCACATACACGCGCCACAAAATTTGCAGCGTGCTGGCACCTTCCACGCGGGCAGCCTCATCCAGTTCTTTGGGAATGCCCATGAAGGTTTGGCGCAGCAAGAAGATCGCAAAGGCCGAGGCGAAGTACGGCAGGCCGATGGCCAGCAAAGTGTCCACCAGCCCCAGCTTGGCCATGGTCTGGTAGTTCTCCACCAGCAAGATGTCCGGCATGATCATCAGCTGCACCAGCACCAGCGCAAACGCCACATGCTTGCCGCGGAACTCATAGCGCGCAAACGCAAAAGCCGCCAAGGTGGACAGCACCAGCTGCACCGCCAAAATCAGCAGCACCAGCACCGTGGTGTTGAAAAAATAACGGGCAAAGGGGGCCGCTTCCCAGGCGTTGCGAAAGTTTTGCAACGTCCAAGGCGCGCTCAGGTCAAAACGAATCGCGTAATCACTGGGGTGAAAGGCGGTCCAAAACGCATAGGCCAGCGGCAAGATCCACAACAGCGCCAGCGTCCACGCAGCCAGGGTATCGAGCCAGGTGTGGCGGTAAATCACAGCGGGTGCGTTCATTGGTAATGCACCTTTTTATCCAGCACGAAAAACTGAAACAGCGCCACGCCCGCCAGCACCGCCACCAACACCACCGTGATGGCCGCCGCGTAGGCCGTGTCCCAGAACTTGAAGCCCACCTCATACAGGTGGTACAGCAGCAGCGTGGTGGCATTGTCGGGGCCGCCGCGCGTGAGGATGAACACATGGTCCACCAGGCGGAAGGCATTGATCACCGCATTGATCAGCACAAACAGCGTGGTCGGCATGAGCAGCGGCCACTGCACGCGGCGAAAGAAGTACCAGCGCGAGGCACCCTCAATGGCCGCTGCTTCTTTCAAACTGGGGTTCAAGGTTTGCAGTGCCGCCAGATAAAAAATCATGAAAAAACCGGCCTCTTTCCACACCGCCACCAGTGTCACGCAGGCCAGGGCTGTGGCCGGATCACCCAGCCAGTTGTGTGACGCAAAGCCCAGCGCGCCCGTGAACTGCTCCAGCAGCCCATATTGCGGGGTGTAGAAAAACAGCCAGATATTGGCCACGGCAATCATGGGCAACACCGTGGGGGTGAAATACGCCATGCGCAAAAATGTGCGCCCGGCAATACGCTCATTCACCCACACGGCCATCAGCAGTGCCAGCCCGATCGATGCCGGAATGGTGGCCGCCGCAAACCACAGGTTGTTGCGCACCGCCTGCCAAAACACGGGGTCATCGGCCATGACGGCGTAATTCTCCAGCCCCACCCACTGTGCCGGCCGCGCGCCCTTGGGCGTGGAGAAAAAACTATCGATCAGCGTGGCCACGGTGGGCCAGTGCGTAAACGTCACCAACAGCACCAGGGCTGGCAACAGCAGCAGCCACGCATGCATGCTGCGCTGGCTGGCACCAGCCATAGGTGATGAAACAGAACCTGACATGCGTTCCCAACTTCTCACATCAAACAACAAGCGCCTTGCCCGAATGCGCGGTCTTATACACCGCATCCGGCAAGGCGTGATGCAGACAAAGCCGCAGCACAGGGCTGCACCCGCTTTGTCCGCGCGGCATCAGCGGTAGTTGCGCAAGATGCGATCGGCTTCTTTTTGCGCATCTTTCATGGCTTGGGCAGAGGTCTTGGTGCCGTTGAGCGCGGCTTGCACGGCATCGTTGAGCACCTTGGTCACGCGCTGGTTTTCGTGGGTCGAAAACTCCGCTACCGAGACAGGCAGCTGGTCACGCGCCACCAATGCCTGCGGAAATTCTTGGCCGTACTTTTTTAGCACCGGGGTGTCATACGCTGCTTGCGACACGGCCACGTAGCCGCTGTCCATGCTCCACTGCGCCGCGCGCTCGGGCTGGGTGATCCACTGCGCAAACTTGAAAGCCGCTTCTTGCTGCGCCTTGGGTGCGCTCTTGAAGATGTAGAAGTTGCCACCGCCGGTGGGCGAGCCCTTGCGCACATGGCCCGCAATCTGGCCCACGCCAAAGTCAAACTTGGCATTGGCTTTGATGTTGGTGAGGTTGCCGGTCGTGGTTACGATGATGGCGGCCTTCTTTTCCATGAAGTCCTTGGGTGTGGTGCCCCACTCGACCACGCCTTTGGGGTGTACGCCATCCTTGGCCAGGTTGACCCACATCTCCAGCGCTTCGATGACCTTGGGGTGGTCAAAGGTCACCTTCGTGCCCGCTTCGTTGGCCAGCAGCACATCGTTGGGGGTGGTGAAGGTTTGCAGCATCCAGTAGGCAAAGCCTGTGGACGGAATTTGAATGCCGTACTGCGTGACGTTGCCGTTGGCGTCTTTCTTGGTCAGCTTTTTGGCGGCGTCCTTCAACTCCGCCCAGGTCTGGGGCGCCTTGCTGGGATCCAGCCCCGCTTCCTTGAAGGCTTCCTTGTTGTAGTACATCACCACCGTGGAACGCTGAAACGGCACCCCCCAGGTCTTGCCACCCGTCTGGCTGTTGGCCATGAACGCCGGGTAAAAGCCCTTGAGCCACGCCTTGTCGGCATCGGTCTTCACAAAATCGTCAATGGGCACGATGGCATCTTCATCGATCAGCGTGAACATGTCGGTGGACAGCAGCACCGAAGTGGCCGGCGCCTTGCCCGACTTGTGTGCGGTCAGCGCCTTCACAATGGTTTCTTGGTAGGTGCCCGCATAAATCGGCACGATTTTGTATTCCGGGTGGGCCTTGTTGAAGTCTGCCGCATAGCCGTCAATCGTTTTGGTGATGGGGCCACCTACGGCAACCGGGTAATAAAACGGCACTTCCACAGGCGTTTGCGCCCAGGCTGCGGCGGTCATGCCCAGCACTGCGGCTGCGGCCGAAGCCTTCAGGAAGGTCTTGCGTTGCATAGTGATTGCTCCTCGCGGGTAGAAAAAAATGGATTCAGGCGGCCATGCGCTGGCCGTGGGTGTCAAAGAAGTGCATATCCGCACGGCGCCAGTGCAGCGGCACCTGCTGCCCTATTTCCGGCAGCAGGCTGCCGGGCGCGCGCACCGTCAGGGTTTCGTGTCCAACCTGGCAACGCAGCACCACATCAGGGCCCAGATACTCTTGCCCGGTCACTTGCGCCTGCACCGCCACGCTGTCTGCGGTGGGGGCTTCGCCCCAGTGCACGGCTTCGGGCCGCAGCCCCATGCTGGCGGCGGCCACGCTGCCCGTTTGCAACGGGCTGCCTACAATGCAGCCGTCTTGCAAACGCAGCAAATTCATGGCGGGAGTGCCAATAAAGCGTGCAGCAAAAGTTGTAGCAGGCTGCGCATACATGGCGCGCGGTGCGGCGTATTGCTCTACCTTTCCCTGGTGCAGCAACACCACTTGGTCGGCCATACTCATGGCTTCGGCCTGGTCGTGCGTGACGTACACCACGGTCAGCCCCAGGCGCTGTTGCAGCTCACGCAGCTCGGAGCGCATTTCCTGGCGTAGCTGGGCATCAAGGTTGGACAACGGCTCGTCCATCAGGCACACATGGGCCTGGGCCACCAGGGCACGCCCCAGCGCCACACGCTGCTGTTGACCGCCGGACAGCTGCCCCGGTTTGCGATCCAGCAAATGCGACAGTCCCAGCAAATCCGCCGCTTCTGCCAAGCGCTGCTGCGCTTGGGCCTTGGGCACTTTGCGCACTGACAAGCCAAAGCCAATGTTTTCGCGCACGCTCAGGTGCGGGAAAAGGGCGTAGTTTTGAAACACCATGGCAATGCCGCGCTCGGCAGGCGGCAGGTGCGTGACATCTTTGCCACCAATCCGCACGCGGCCGGAAGTGGCGCTTTCCAGCCCAGCAATTATGCGCAACGTGGTGGATTTACCGCAGCCCGAGGGGCCGAGGAGCACACAGAAAGAGCCTGCGGGAATCTGCAAATTCATGGCGCGCAAGGCCGTGGTGTCTCCCCACGACTTGGCGACTTGTTCGAGTTCGATGGTCGACATAGCGAACCAGTTTATGCAGGCTATATGTCTATGTCATGACGACTTCGTCGGTGATAACCCTCTAAAAATCACGCATCGTCACAAATACTTCATCAACCCATCGCTCCACACCACTGCTCAGGGCTCGGTATGCCCAGGCGCCCGGTTGAGCAGTACCGCGCGCTGGTCGGCGCTGACTGACAGGTAACGCTCATAGTTGCGCAAAATGTCTGCAATCAATTCTTCATGGCGCAGGTATTGAATGTCATACCCCTCGCGGCCATCGGCAAAGAAGGTCACCGGCTCCACCACATGGCGCCGCTGGTTGACCGCTTCATCGGTCACCTCGGTCAGCATAAAACCAGGCAACTTGCGTGCAAGAGGCCGCACGCCGTAGACAAAGTCACGCAGCTGCGGCGCGGGTATCACCAGGCGCACCGTGCCCGCCTCCGCGCCTTCGGTGCTGGCACTATCGTCATGCACCTGGACCTGCACGCCTTGGCGCTGCAGCTCGGCCGCCACCTCACGCATGGCAGGCAGCACCGTTTTTTGCAAAAAGCTTTTCACATCGCCGGCGGAGGGTTGGCGCACGATCAGCTCCAAGCGCTTGCGCCAGTGCTGGCCCGTCCAGAAATTGGTGGCAGGCGACAGGTCTTGCCGGGCATGCGTCACGTCGGCCTTCATGCCGCGCCACAAGCCAATACACAGCACCCCCATGATGGCCGCCACCGGCATGGCGGCGACCAGCGTCATGGCCTGCAAGGCCTTGAGCCCCCCTGCCAGCAGCAGCACCACGGCGGTCACACCCAGCACCGCTGCCCAGAACAGCCGCTGCCAGATGGGCGACTGCGGATCACCGCGCGAAGCAATGGCATCCACCACATAGGCGCCAGAGTCGGCCGAGGTCACAAAAAACAGCGCAATCAACACAATCGCCAGCCATGACACGGCCCGGGTCAGCGGCAGGTATTCAAAAAAGCGAAACAGCAAGGCATCCACATTGCCAGCGGATTGCGCCAGCGCGCCCTGGGCCACATGGGTGTCGATCCAGATGGCGCCATTGCCAAATGCCGTCATCCACAGCAGATTGAAGGCCGTGGGAATCAGCAGCACACCGATGATGAACTCGCGCACGGTGCGGCCGCGCGAAATACGGGCGATGAACATGCCCACAAAAGGTGACCAGGAGATCCACCATGCCCAGTACAGAATGGTCCAGCCACCAAACCACTGCGGGTCTTGGGCAGGTTCATAGGCAAAGGTGCGCAGCGACATGCTGACCAACTCAGAGGCATAGTGGCCAATGTTTTCACTGAAGGCTTGCAGCAAAAACACCGTGGGGCCGCACACCAGCACAAAGCCCAGCAGCACAAACGTCAGAATCAGATTCAACTCAGACAGGCGACGCACCCCTTTGTCCAGCCCGGAAGCGGCTGACAGGGCTGCCAATCCCACCACGCCCACAATCACGCCGATGCGAAATGCCGAGGTGCTGGTGTCCAACCCCGTCACCAGATTCAAGCCCGCGGCCAGTTGCATGGCCCCATAGCCCAGCGTGGTTGCCAGGCCCGCAATCGTACCCACCAAGGCAAACGCATCCACCCCGTGGCCAATCGGGCCGTTGATGCGGTGCTGCAGCAAGGGGTACAGGCCAGAGCGCATGGTCAGCGGCAGGTTGTAGCGGAAGCCAAAGTAGGCCAGCGTCAAGCCCATCACACCGTAAATGGCCCAGGCGTGAAAGCCCCAGTGAAAGAAGGTGGACGCCAGCGCCTCCTTGGCCGCGCCTGCCGTGCCTGCCATCTGGGTGGGTGGATTCAGGTAATGCTGCAGCGGCTCACCAACGCCAAAGTACATCAGGCCAATGCCCATGCCCGCAGCAAACAGCATGGCCGTCCACGACACAAAGCTGAACTCAGGCTTGGCATCGTCCGGGCCAAGGCGGATATCGCCATAGCGGCTGACCGCAAGCAGCACCAGAAACAGCAAAAACAGCGTGACGATGACGGTGTAGAACCAGTCAAAATGCCCCACCACCCAGGTCTGGGCGCGGGAGAACATGCTGTCGGCCAGCGCGGGAAAAGCGCCACACAGCACCAGCAGCGCTAACAACACCAGCAAAGCGGGCACCACCACCGGGGCTGAGAAGGTCGTCTTGGGTGCAGTGCGTGCACCCGGTTCATTGACTGGAGTGTTCATGGTCGTCACGCGGTGAGAGGACTGAGAGTCGGAGTATGTGCACCCCGCCGCCAAGCAGCACGTCAGACAAAGCACGCAGTCTGGCTACTTGCTTCCAAAAAAGTAACAGCCAACGCTTGTCGTACCTTGTTTTCAAGGTTCAATCACATTAAATCCCTTTAAAAACAAGCGCTGGCAGCTACTTTTTTAATTATTCCGGCCGAATCGGCGTATGCGCCTGATCACCCACCACCGTGGTCCACGGCTGAATGCGGTAGCTGCGCACCAGGCCATTTTGAAAATACGCATCGGCTTGCACAAACTGCTCGACCGCCTGTGCGTTGTCGCAGTCAAACACCAGCACGGCGCTGTCTGCCGGATCACCCACGGCGCCCCCCAGCAGCAATGCGCCGCGCGCTTGCCACTCCCACGCCTGGCGCAAGTGGGCGTTGCGAAATTGGCCACGGCGCTCCAGGTAATCATCGGTGTAGTGGTAGGTCAGCAAATAGTGCATACAACGTCTTTCAGGTATTGGTAAAGCGGGGATTGTCGGCCGGATGCAGGTGCACAGCAGCGTCACATGGCCGACGCAAAGCGTGCGGCTCAAGGCTGCGCCACCTTCCAGCGCGCGTTGGGCAACTCGCCAAACATTTCGGGCGCGTACAGGGCTTCCGCCCGCGTTGGCGGCAGCGCAAAGTCGCCCGCGTTGTTCAAGCGGACGGTGTATTCCACGGCGACGTTGCCTTTGGGCAGATAGCTCCAGTAGACCCGGTAGCTGTCTTCGCCGCGCTCCACAAAATCAGGCCACGCGCCGTCAGCCGCAGCTTCGCCTTGCTGGGCAATGTCCGAGTCGCGTCCCAGGCCACTGCCCAAAATGGTGGCACCAGCAGGAATGGGATCGCTCAACGCCACCCAGGTCATGTCTGCACTGGCGCTCACCTCCAGCCGAATGCGCACCACATCCCCGCGCTTCCAGTTTTGGCTGTTGGCGCCCTGCACTGCCGTCACGGTTTTCTTAAGCACGTAACCAGCATTCATGGCTTGGGTGCGCGGCACGGCAGCCACCGACTGGAAACCCACCCACGGCTTGCCCGTGCCACGGTGTTGCACGCTGAGCTGGCCCATGCGGCGCTCGCCCCACGGCAGGAATACGCTGCGGCCCGTGCTGTCGGCACTTTGCGCGCTGCCGGCGGGCACCGCAGTGGCAGCCACAGGCTCCCCCCCTGACGCTGCAGGCGCAGCATTCCAGTGCACAGTCTGGGTGGCAGTACCCAGCAAGGCGGTGGTGTTGCCCGTGACCGCTTCGCGCTCATAGCGCTGGGAGAACTGGCGCAACGCCAGCCCTGCCCAGGTATTGGCCGTGGTCGTCCCCCAGGAACCCTGCTTTTGGCGGGCCAGCAAGCCCGTCACCAGCCGTGTGCGCTCGGCATCCCATGCCTGATCGTCCATGGTGGTCAGCAGCAGGCGCGCCACGTTCACATCCGCGCTTTGCATCAACCACCACCACTGGTCTTTGGCATCGGTGCTAAAGCCCACTTGAGAGCCTTGGTAGGACAAGCGGGTTTTGAGCAGCTGCTGCACTTCTTCCAAGCGTTCGGCATGGCCAGGCACTTGCGGCATGTGCTGCAAGATGCTGAGCCAGTCGATCAGCGCATGCGTTGGCCACTCTTGTGGTGCAAGGCGAATGCTCTCCAACATGGCAGGCCGTGCTTTGCCACTGCGCGCCAGCACGGCAATGGCCGCCAGCTTGCGCACATCCAGATCTTTGCGCGGGCTCCAGTGCTTGCGCTCTATGCGCCCCTCTACCCAGGCGATCAGGCCCGACTCCATGCGCGCCTGCTCGGCGGCCGGCAATTGCAGGCGTGCATCCACGGCCTTGAGGCTGTGGTGCACCGCCAGCAAATGTGCCGTCAGCGTGTCGCTGCCCTGTGCGCGGCGGCTGTCTTGCGGCGGGAAGTACATGGCCAGGCCATCGTCGTCCAGATAAGTCGGCAACTGCGCCATGGTTTGCTGCCACAGCGCTGGGTCGCGTAAGCCTATGGCCTTGCCCACGGTTTGCTCCAGACAGGCATACGGGTAGGCTGCCCACCAGTCACGCAGCCCGGGCACCCCTTCGTCCTTGTCGGCCAGCTTGTCACTGAACGACAGGCGCACCCCGCCCCTGCCGGGCAGGGCGTTGTCGGGCCAACTCAAAGCTTCCTCCCAGCGACCATCAATTTGTGTGATGGTGGCCTGCTGCACCGCCAGCGGCACAGCGGGCAGCAAGCGCTGTTGCACCACCAGACTGTCTTTGGCACCGGTTCGGGCATCCTGGGCATCAATGCGCCACGGCCACTCGCCCTGGGCGGCTTGTGCCAAACTGTTGGGCACCGTCACCTCCCACGCCACTTCCCGTGCCGCTTGGGCGGGCACCTCCACCGTTTGCGCTTTCAACGCGACACCGCCTGCATGGGGTTGCAACTTGACCTGCATGGACTGGGCGGTGCTGTTGCGCACGGTCAGCATGGCGCGGAACTGATCGCCCTCGCGCACCACCGGCGGCAGACCGCTGATCACTTGCAAGTCTTGGCTGGTGCGAATGTCCACACTGCCCGTGCCAAAGCGCTGCACCCCGTCGTCCGCCACCACCACGATGGTGAAGCTGGTGAGTGCGTCGTTGAGCGGCACCTCAACCACAGCTTGGCCTTGTGCATTCAGCTGCACCTTGGGGTTCCACAGCAGCAGCGTGTCGAGCAGCTCTCGCGTGGGTGCGCCCTGACCGCCGCCACCGCCCGGTGCAGCGGCCTTGCGCCCATAGTGGCGGCGCCCCACCACTTCCATCTGTGCCGTAGCGGTATCCACTACCCAGCCACGGCGCTGCCACATGGCAGCGCGCAAATCCCAGCTGCGGTTGGGCGACAGCTCCAGCAGTGCTTTGTCTACTGCGGCCACAGCCACTTCGGCATGCGCAGCAGGCTTGCCATCGGGCAGCGTGGCACGGATGGTGACTTTGGCCGTTTCACGGATTTGGTAACCACTCTTATCGGCCTGCACGACCACGTGCAACTGCTGCGAGCGGTCTTGCACCTGCAACTCAGCCACACCCAAACGGAACGCGGGCTTGCTCAAATCCACCATGGCGGTGGGTGCCACATATTCTTTGCCGCCATACCAAAACGCGTTCCACCACTGGCGCGGTGCTTTGTAGCCCCAGGTGAAGAAGCTGTACCACGGCACTTCATACAAGCGCCCACGCAAGGCCAGCACACTCACAAAGACATTCGGGCCCCAGCCAGCTTGCACGGGCAATGCAATCGTTGGATCTTTGCCCTCCAGCTGCATGACCTGGGTGTACAGCACGCCTTCACGCTCCACACTCACCAAGGCCGTCGCTTCACGGAAAGGCATGCGCACTTGCAGCTTGGCGGTTTCTCCGGGGCTGTAGCTGGTTTTTTCCGCCAGCACATCCATACGGTCATGGTCTTGCCCCCCAAACCACAGCTCGCCTTGCCCCGTTACCCATACGGTGTCCGCCGCCTGCGCGGTATGACCTTGCTGGTCTTGGGCAGAAGCAATCAGCTCCACCTCCCCGGCTTCCACCACCTGCACCTCGCACAGCAGCAAACCGCGTGCGTCGCTCTTGCCGCTGCACACCTCGCCCAAGCTCTTGCTGCTGCGCTGGTTGTCATACGTGTAGAAGCCGCCCACCAAACGCTTGCGGGTGGTGGTGGTGGTGTGCTGCACCGCCTGCACCTTCAATGGCACCCCGGCTTGCGGGTTGCCTTGGGTGTCCACCGCCACCGCCTGCAAACGCATCTTGCGGCCCACCGACATCCACCCCTCGGTGCGAATCCCAGCCAGCACTGCCGAAGGCCACACGCTGCGGCTGCTGCGCAGGGTCTGGATTTCGCCATTCGGGTCGGCAAAGCTGGCCTCCAACACCAAATCTTGTGCAGCTTGGACAGGGGGTAAAGCAGGCAGCGTCACCTGGCCCTGCCCCTGCTCATCCAAGCTCAGGGGCAGCTTATCAGCCACCAAGCGTGCGCCATCGCCACCACTGTCTTCCGCCGCACGATCCACCTCCTGCTGGGAACGCGGCGCACGGAAGCTGTAGCCTGCCCAGCGCTCAAAACTCACCCCACGCTCACGCAGCAGGGCGCTGACTTGCACGGGATGGCCGCTGGCGGCACCGCCATTGATAAAGTTCAGGCTGACCGCCACCGGAATTGCCTTGGGCTGCACCAATGCCGCTTTGTCCACGGGCTGCACGCTGCCTTGAAAGACCGGCAGACGAAATGCCTCCACCCGGAACTCACCCGACTGCAGCACGCGCTGGCCGCCATGGGCCTGCTCTGACCAGCGCAGCTCTACCGTATACAGGCCCAGCTTGGCGGCTGCGGGGGCCACAAAACTGCTGATGGCATTGCGCCCACCGTTGTGCGTGGCCGCCCACTGCAGTGACTGCTTGTATTGCTGGCCGCTGCCGACATGGGTAATCACCAACTCTGCAGGCCAGTCTTGCGGCAGCGCCAGCCCTTGCAAGGTTTGCTGGCGCACAAAGTGCTTCATCGACACGGTTTCACCGGCGCGCACCAGATTGCGATCCAGCACCGTATGCGCCACCAATTCGGGCCCGCGCCCCCAAGAAGTAGGCATATTGAAACGCCATGGCTCAATACCACGCTGCCAATCGCTCCAGACAAACGCCATGTCTGGCACGCCTTTATCGCTGTAGCGTGCGCTGGCAAACCACTGGCCGCTGCCTTCGTGGTTGTTACAGCGCGGCGCCTCCTTGTCCAAATCCTGCAGCATCAGCAGGCCTTGGGCATCGGTCTTGCCTGCAGCGTGGGGCTTGCCCCGGCAATCTGATACTTGCACATCAGCACCCGCCACAGGTTTGCCCTTGTCCAGCGAAGTCACCCACACTGCAGCGCCTTCACGCCCGAGTTTGAGGTGCACCGCCAAATTGGTGACCAAGGCTGAGGTACGCACAAACATGCTGCGCTGGGCCCCCATGCGCTCGTCCAGCAACGCGGCGCCCAGCCGGGGCGATTCCACCTCCAGCACATGAAAGCCCGGGGTGGAAATGGGTATGCCCACCACTTCAAAAGGGCGCGGATCGCCATCCTGGGACTTGGGCAGATGCAAGGTCTGCACGCCCGCTTGTCCTTGGAGCAGCGACACCGTGCGCGGCGCGATGGAGTCGCGATCTTCAGCATCCAGCGGTGCAGGCAGGGGAGATTTCAGATCCCGCTGCGCATCCTTGCGACGCATCCAGCTGCGGTCATAGCGCTGCACCAAGTCCCACCAGCGGATGATGTCGGCATCAGTGCCTACCCGCAGATTCCGCACTTGTGCCCCCGCGGTGCGGGCTGGGGCGCCTGCGCTGCCGTCCATGGCCTCCACCTTGCGCACCGTCACCGGTAACACGGCGGTGCCATCCTCGCCTTCCGCAAAGCGCTCCAGCACGCCAAACGGCGCGACCGCAAACTTCACCAGCGGTGGGGTATCGCCCATGGTCACGGCCATGGGGAAAGCCCCCGCATTCGCCAGACTGCGCCCCGCATCGTCTTGAAAATTTTCGGGCAACACCAACTGGTATTTGCCCAAAGGCTCCAGCGGCGCTGGAAAACGCACCTCGCTGACGGTGGTTAGGGTCTCTTTATCCAGCACCGGCTGAATTTTTTTGCCATGGAGCACCAGTTGCACCTGCTTAGCCTGCGCCTGCGGCACCGGTGCTGAAAAAGACAGCACCAGATCACGAATCGGCAAGCAACCGGCGTTCGCGCGTTCACGCTGGCACTGCAGCTCTGCCGTAAAGGCTGGGCGCACCTGGTAATCCAGCGTTTGAGGGTGCTTGTTGCTCACCCCGCTGGTCATTTGTACGCCGGCGCCATACACCAGCTGCATGCGGCTGCCTGCGGTCAAACGCCGGTTGCACTCCAGCGCCACATAACTGCCTTTGCCCTGGATGTCCAAGGCTTTGAGCACTGCTTGCGTCTTGCTGGCATCCAGCAGGCGCACCGGAATGCGCTCGCCCACACCTTCAGCCCGGCAATGCACGTGCTGCTGCAAGCTGGGGGCGGTGGCTGCGCCGTTGAGCTTGAGTACAAAGGTCTGCGACTCATCCACGGCTTCATACGTGGCTGGCCATGTCTGAATGATGGTGGGCCCAGCAACTTCAAACTGATAGCTAGCAGCGCCCGTCAACACTGCGCCGGAAGGCGATTTGAATGATTTTTCGGGCTGAATCTGGCAACGCGTGCCTGCAGGCACGGGCTGGTTGAATTGCCACACCCACTCGCGCGCATGGTTCCAACGCCCCATGCCTTGGGCAGCCTGTGCTGGCACACACTGCACCCGCACCGGCGCTAGCGCTTGGGCGTTGCCCGGCCGCACCGCATCGGCAGAGGTCTGCACCACAATTTGCTGGACCTCATTGACACTACCGCTGGGCGTCACCTGGCTGATAGACAGCGCATGGGCGCCCCCACTCAGGCCCGCACCAAGCGCTACCAGCCCCCATAACCGTGTCAAATACATGCCCATGCCTCTTTGGAGAAAGCAGCCAACACCATCACTGCACCCTCTTGCGGTGTGCGCAAAGGCGGTCTCAGCTTGTACGCGCCCACAGATGCCAACTGATCTTTGTTAGGAAATGGGCCATAGCCTAGCATTGAGCGAGCACCACTCCTAGCCCGGATACGGGGTAGTTGCCTGCCTCTCAAAAAAGCCGCAGCCTATAGCGCGCGGCTTTGCACCCAAACAAGCGCGGTCACTGGGGCTGAAAACCACTGCTCTGGATGATGCGTTGCCAAACGCCGGTGTAGGCCTGCTCACGCTGGTGCAACTGCTGGGGCGTCATCGGCTCGACAACCAAGCCGATCTCTTCGAGCTGTTTGCGAATGGCGGGCTCTTGCACGCTCTCCGCCAGCGCTTGGGCAAAGCGCTGAGTGAAGCGTGCAGGCACCCCTTTGGGGGCATAAATGCCGTAATACGGCATATCTTCCAGCCCTTGCATGCCCAGTTCACTGAATGTGGGCACCTCGGGCAACAAAGGCTGGCGCTTGCCGCCCAGCACCGCCAGCACGCGCAACTTGCCTTGCTTGTGGTAGTGCACAAAGTCTTGCACCGACCCGATGCCTGCCTCAATCTGGCGGCCCAGCAAGTCCGCAATCATGGGTGCACTGCCCTTGTAAGGTGCAGAGATCAGATCCAGCTGATAGCGGCTGGCCAATTGCTTCACCAAAAACTCGGGGGTGGAAGCTGGCGCTGGAATACCTACCGCGCTGCGGCCGCCCGCATCCTTGCGCACCCAAGCCAGATATTCTTCAAAGGTTTTGGCAGGGTGCAGGGCCGATACGGCAAAGGTATTCACGAATGAGGCAAAGCCACCCATGGGCTCAAAATCTAGCCCTGGCACAAAACCAGCATGGCGCACCACCTGCGGCAAGATAGAGATGGTGTGGTCATGCGTCAAAAACAAGGTGCTGCCATCCGCTGGCGAGGTTTTGAGCAACTGGGCGGCAATTTGACCGCCCGCGCCGGGCTTGTTCTCAATCATGACGGTACGGCCCAGGCGCTGGCTCAAAGGCTCTTGCAGCAAACGCGCAATTACATCGGTGCCGCCACCGGGAGGAAAACCGACCAAGATGCGGATGGGCTTGTCAGCAGCCCACGACCATCGCCACCCGGCCCCACTGGCAACTGCCAGCACTGCCGCTTGTTGCGCAGTTTGGGCCAGGAATCGACGACGAGATGCGTGGGTCACAAATTTCTCCAACAATGAAAAGCAGAAAAAGCCATACACGGCCATCTGCTAGCCTAGCAGGCAGAAACTCAATAAATCACGAAAAATTAATAGCAAATAGCGATGCATCACATCACTATTTGCCAACCAAACACCGGCTTGTCCACCAGCCACAAACAAAAAGGGACGCTACTGCGTCCCTTTTTGTTTGCTTATCGCTCTGCCTGGCAGATCCAGGCGTGAGCTACCGCTGTGATTTAGCCCAACCGTGCACGGTGCTTGGCCAGTTGCATGCGCACTTGCGCTGGGGCTGTGCCACCCAAGGTGTTGCGCGCGTTCAGCGAGCCTTCCAGGCTCAGCACGTCAAACACGTCGGCCTGCACATTCGGGTTGAAGGACTGCAGCTCAGCCAAAGGCAATTCGCTCAGGTCCACACCCTTTTGGGTGGCCAGTTTCACGGCGTGTGCCACGGTTTCGTGGGCGTCACGGAAAGGCAGGCCCTTTTTCACCAAATAGTCAGCCAGGTCAGTCGCTGTGGCATAGCCCTTGAGTGCCGCTGCACGCATGTTGGCCGCGTTCACGGTGATGCCACCTTCCTTGGTGCCAGTCGCAGGATTGAGCTGGCCGCCGATCATTTCCGCGAAGATGCGCAGCGTGTCCTTGAGCGTATCGACGGTGTCGAACAACGGCTCCTTGTCTTCCTGGTTGTCCTTGTTGTAGGCCAGGGGCTGGCCCTTCATCAAGGTGATCAGGCCCATCAGATGCCCCACCACACGGCCGGTCTTGCCACGCGCCAGCTCGGGCACATCGGGGTTTTTCTTCTGAGGCATGATGGACGAACCAGTGGTGAAGCGGTCGGCAATCTTGATGAAGCCAAAGTTCTGGCTCATCCACACGATCAGCTCTTCCGACAGGCGTGAGATGTGCACCATGCACAGCGAAGCGGCTGCCGTGAATTCGATGGCGAAGTCGCGGTCGGACACGCCGTCCAGGGAGTTCTGGCACACACCCTCCATTCCCAATGTCTTGGCCACGCGCTCGCGGTCCAGCGGGTAGGTAGTGCCAGCCAGTGCGGCAGAACCCAGGGGCAGCACGTTCACGCGCTTGCGCACGTCCAACATACGTTCAACATCGCGCTTGAACATTTCCACATAGGCCAGCATGTGGTGACCAAAACTCACGGGCTGCGCCACTTGCAAGTGGGTAAAGCCGGGCAAAATCACGTCCACATGCTTTTCTGCCACTTCGACCAGCGACAGTTGCAGTTCCTTGAGCAGACCTTCGATCAAATCGATTTCATCGCGCAACCACAGGCGCACATCGGTGGCCACTTGGTCATTGCGGCTGCGGCCGGTGTGCAATCGCTTGCCTGCATCACCCACCAATGCCGTCAGGCGCGCTTCAATATTCAGGTGCACGTCTTCCAGATCCAGCTTCCACTCAAACGCGCCAGATTCGATTTCTTGCTTGATCTGGGTCATACCCTTTTGAATGGCTGCATAGTCATCTTGACCAATCACACCTTGGGCTGCCAGCATTTCAGCGTGGGCCAAAGAACCGGTGATGTCCGCCTTCCACATACGCTGGTCAAAGAACACGCTGGAGGTGTAGCGCTTGACCAAATCGCTCATAGGCTCAGAAAACAACGCGGACCACGCCTGCGCCTTGGTATCGAGCTGGTTGTGGGAGGGCTGGGTGGTGGTGTTATCAGACATGGGCGGGCAGAATTTCCAATTACGACAGACACCCGGAACACCCGGATGCCCTATGCACAAGCCGCAAATTTTATCGAGCCAATTGCCAACCGACGAATATTCAGAAGCGACAACCCCTCAGCCTAGTGCAGCGCTGCCGGTCTTGATCTTCGATGCCTGCCATCTGGGCGTGGTGCTGCGCGCCGTTTTAGGGGTGGAATTAACCTTGGCGATTGCAGCGCTCTATACCAGCCACAACGCATGGGATTGGCTGATGCATACCGCCTGGCTCACCAGTGGCGGGCTACCCGGCACCCTTGTTTGGTTGCTGTTGGCCTGCAGCCTCAAGCGCGTTTTGCACCGCATGGACAGCCCACACCAGTACGCCATCGGCATTGTGCTTGGGGTCGTAGCGGGGCTTTACGCCACCGCGATGCTGGCCATTTCTGGGGAGGTAGTGCGCATGCACTGGCTCGCAAATGCCATCACCGGCGGCATCTTGGCCGCAGTATTGGTGGGCTATTTGGTGCTGCGCGCAGAAGGCCGAACGCCTGCGGCCACCAAGGCACAACTCACGGCCCTGCAAGCGCACATACGCCCGCATTTTTTATTTAACGCCCTCAACAGTGCGATTGCCCTGGTGCGCGACGAACCCTCCAAAGCCGAGCGTTTATTGGAAGATTTGAGCGATCTGTTTCGTGCCACGCTGCAAGACCCTCGCAGCACCATTCCACTGAGCGAAGAGATTGCGTTGGCACAACGCTATTTGGATATTGAGCAAACCCGCTTTGGTCCACGACTGCAAGTGCAATGGGATTTAGACCCCCACGCCCTGCACGTTCGGCTGCCTCCGCTGCTGCTGCAGCCCCTGGTAGAGAACGCCGTCAAGCATGGGGTGGAACCCTCGCAGATTGGCGCAAAAGTAACAATCTCCGCGCAACTCACTCAAAAAAAATTTCTTTTGCTACGTGTCACCAATACACTGACTTCGTCCAAACATCTCGGCGATAAGCCGTTGATACATAAAGGTCAGGGGATTGCTCTTGCTAACGTAGAGCGACGTTTGCGCCTGTTGCACGATGTCGATGCCACATTCAGTGCAGCACCCAAACACGGTGTTTTTGAGGTTCGTATTTCTCTACCGTCCAGTTAAATGCACAACCATAACCATCGGAGATAAGAGATGCATGTGCTGATTGTTGATGATGAACTGTTGGCCCGCAATCGTTTGCGCGTTCTGCTCAGTGAGTGTGAAGACCCCGCCGCCCCTTTTGTGGTGGAAGAGGCCGCCAATGTCGCGCAAGCCCAAGAATTTTTGCGGCGCACTGAACTCCCCGTGGATTTGCTGTTGCTCGACATCCAAATGCCGGGCCAGGACGGCATGGTGCTGGCACAAACACTGCGCACCATGGCACAGCCTCCAGCCTTGGTGTTTGTCACTGCGCACTCCATGTATGCCGCCAGTGCTTTTGAGGTAGAAGCGGTGGATTACCTCACCAAGCCCGTGCGCTTGGAGCGGCTGCACCAAGCTATTGCCAAAGTGCGCCGCCTGCGCACCCTGGAAGGCGCTGCCGACCACAGCGAGGCGGCGCCCGCGCTGGTAATTCGTGATCGCGGCCGTGCCGAGCGCGTGCCTTTGCACCAAATCGTGTATTTAAAAGCAGAGCAAAAATATGTCACCGTGCGCACTGCTGCACGCACCTACATTTTGGACAGTTCATTGAGTGAACTGGAACACCGTTTTCCGAACCAGTTTCTTCGTATCCACCGCAATGCCTTGGTCAATCCTGCCCAGATGCTCAAGCTGGACAAGCATTACAACGATGAAGAAGGGGAATGCTGGGCCATGCGCCTGCACAGCGTGCCTGAAATCTTGCAGGTCTCGCGCCGCCAACTATCCACAGTGCGGGCAGCCATTCAAAACGTGGGGCGCCGCACTGATGCGCCACAAACAGAACCTGCGTAAACCATAGTCCATCCAACCATACCGGCATAAAAAATGGCACCCCAAGGTGCCATTTTTTATGGTGCCAGCCTTCAGTGCCCGTGGCCGCCATGCGCCAGACCACTGACCAGCGTGACCAAGACAATGCCCGTGACCAGCCACGCCACTTGCACCAGGCTTTCTTTGGCAGACAGGCGTTTTTGCAGCTGGGGAATCAAATCTGACAGCGCCACATACACAAAGCTGCTCGATGCCACCACCAAAAAATACGGCAGCGACTCTTCCAGATGGCCGACCAAGAAATAGCCACAAATACCGCCCAGTGCGGTCACAGCCCCAGCCAGTGACACCTTGAGCAAGGCCAAATTACGGTGCTTGCTATTGCGCAGCACCACCAAGTCGCCAATGTGGTGCGGCACCTCGTGGGCCAACACCGATACTGCGGCAATCAGCCCCAAGCGAATATCAGCCACAAAAGCAGAGGCAATCAAAATACCATCGCCAAAACAGTGCACGCTGTCACCGGTGAGCAGCGACCAGCCACTGCTTTTCGTGCCGTGCTGGTGACCGTGTGCATGTGCATGTGCGTGGTCATGGGAATGTGCGTGCGCCTCATCATGGTCGTGGTAGACATGCCCATGATTGTGTTCATGTCCGTGGTGCCACAGCTCCGCCTTGGTCAGCAAGAAAAAGAACACCACGCCAATCAGCAGCGTCATGAATAAATCGTGCGCGCTGGCTTCGCTGTTGAAGGCCTCCGGCAGCAAGTGCATGAACGCCGTGGCCAGCAAAGCGCCGGCAGCCAAACTCAACAAACCCTGTTGCGCGCGGTCACTCTGGTTTTTGCCAAAGCCCACCTTCAAAAGCAAGTTAGCCACCCACACGCTTCCAATCCCGGAAGCCAGGGTGGCCAAAATAATAGCGACCAATGTCATAGATGTTTTCTCTCGGGACGGTGTCCCCAAATGCGCAGCATTTTCTCTAATCCCCGCAAGCAGTGCAGCGATGCCTGCGGCTGACTGAGTGGCTCACGTGGGTGCTCCGCACGTTGGTGAACCACTTCACAGAACAGCGTACACAAGCTGTCAAGAGGCCAAGCCTGCAAATTGCACGCAACCAAGCAGCTTCAATACCCCAGCCACCGCAGCAGCGCTGCACTTGCAGCCCCCAGCACCACCACCAGCAAAAATGGCGCGCGCAGCCATAAAGCCACAGCCGCCACCAGCAGGGCGGCCAATCGTGCATCCAGCGCCAAGCTGTCACCCTGGGCAAAGGTATTCATGACCGTCAATGCCGCCAACAACGCTACGGTCATGCACGCGGCAATGTGCGTCATGCGCGGGTTTTGCAAAAACCGTGCGGGGATGGCGTAACCCAGCCATTTGGTCGCAAACGCGACGCCACAGGCCAACACAATCCAGTGCCACAAACTCATGCTGCCACCGCCTCTTTCACCGCATCCTGGGCCAGCCGTGCACTGCGCCACCACCCCCAGGCTGCACCCACCACGGCAGCGACCAAAATCGGCAAGCCCGGCGGCAACAGCGGCACCGCCAAAGCCGTGACCACGCCGCACAGCACAGCCAGCGCCACCGGCTCGCGCTGCTGCAAACGCGGCCACAGCAGCCCCAGAAAAGCCGCCACGGCCGCACCATCCAGCCCCCACTGGCGAGGGTCTCCTAACGCATCGCCCAGCATGGCGCCGAGCAAGGTAAACGCATTCCACAGCACAAACACACCAATGCCTGCTGTCCAGAAACCGCGCTGCTGCTCCGCAGGGTCACGCTGCCCCGAGGCTGTGGCCGCAGATTCATCGATCGTCACCTGCGCGGCCAGCCATTTGCGCCAGCCCAAGGGCTGCAGCATGCGATTCATCTGCATGCCATACACCGCGTTGCGCACGCCCAGCAAGCTGGCCGCCCCCAAGGCGGCTGAGCCTGCCCCGCCCCCGGCAATCACACCGATGAAGGCAAATTGCGAACCACCCGTAAACATCAGCGCACTCAAGGCCATGGCCTGCCATACGCTCAAGCCGGCAGCCACCGCCAGGGCACCAAAGGAAATGCCGTACAGCCCGGTGGCCACGGAAATCGACAGCCCCATGCGCACCGCAGGGGTAAACCTACTTTTTTGATTTAGAAACATTTCAACCCATAAAACAAACACTGGGGTTTTCACTGCACTCACAAAGCGTGTGTATTCCATACCTTCGTTCGACAAAGGAGTGAGAAAACCATGGAAATTGTTGAAAAACTCAATGCTCTCAGCACCAAGCTGCAAAGCATTCAAGCCACGATTCAAACCGAAGAAGCCACCAAAAATGCGTTGGTCATGCCCTTCATCCAATCTGTACTTGGATACGACGTTTTTGATCCGCACGAAGTTGTCCCCGAGTTCACGTGCGATGTCGGCACCAAAAAAGGGGAAAAAATTGACTATGCCATTTTGAAGAACGACGAGGTGCAAATTCTCATTGAGTGCAAAAAGCTCGGTGAAACTTTGAACGTCAACCATGCTTCGCAGTTATTCCGCTACTTTCACGTTACGACTGCTCGCATCTCCATACTGACGAATGGTCGCCACTATAAGTTTTTCACCGATTTGGATGCCGTCAACAAAATGGATGAAAAGCCATTTTTAGAACTGGATCTGCTGGATCTTGATGAGCATGTGATTCCCGAGCTCGCCAAGCTGACCAAGACCGCCTTTGACCTGGAATCCATCATCAACTCGGCCGAAGAGCTGAAGTACATCAGCCAAATCAAGAAGCAACTGGCCAATGAATTCACCCTCCCCTCAGAAGCCCTCGTCAAACTGATTTGCGCCCGCGTGTACGACGGTATCGTGACGCAAAAAGTACGGGACCAATTCACGGCGTTGACCCGAAAAGCCATGGTGCAGTTTTTGAATGACCAGATCAATGACCGCCTCAAGAATGCACTGCACGGCACATCACCCGCTTTGCTAGTGCCCGCGGCTGCGCATATGCCAGCGCAAGCCCCCACCTTGGCGCCCAGCGAAGCCAGCGGCGATGCTGGCGACGACCACGCTGTGGAAACCACGGTGGAGGAGCTGGAGGGCTTCCACATTGTGCGGGCCATCGTGCGCAAGGTGATCGACGTCAAGCGCGTGCACTACAGAGACACACAAAGCTATTTCGGCATCTTGGTGGATGACAACAACCGTCGCCCTATCTGCCGCCTGCACTTCAACCGCAGCCAAAAATACATTGGGTTGATGGACGAACACCGCGTGGAAAAACGCCACCCCATCAACGGACTGGACGATATCTATGCGTTCACCACCGCGCTGCGCAACGCCGCCAAACAGTACACAGAAGAAAGCATCGAAACACCGTAAAGAAATTTTTATAGCTTCTTACGCTTACGAAACAAAGGGTTCAGATACAAATCTATCTGAACCCTTTTGGTATCAAGCGCTAGCAGCTCTTATTTTGATGAGCACATGGATCATTAATGCGCCTTCTCCCAGTTCTGCCCCACCCCCACTTCGGCCAGCAACGGCACCGATAGCTGCGCCACATCCGCCATCACTGCGGGGATGTGTGCACGCAGCCAGTCGGCTTCGCTGGCGGGCAGCTCAAACACCAGTTCGTCGTGCACCTGCATGATGACCATGATGCCGGGCTTCTCCGCATCCAGCTTGGCCTGCACGGCCACCATGGCTTTCTTGATCAAATCGGCGGCCGTGCCCTGCATGGGCGCATTGATGGCCGCGCGCTCGGCGGCTTTCTTGCGCGGGCCGCTGCCACCGTTGATCTCAGGCAGGTACAAACGTCGGCCAAACACGGTTTCCACATAGCCTTGGGCATGGGCCAGGGCCACGGTTTCGTCCATGTAGCGCTTCACGCCGGGATAACGCTGGAAGTATTTGTCGATGTAAGCGGCCGCGGCCTTGGTCTCGATGCCCAGATTTTTGGCCAAGCCAAAGCTGCTCATGCCGTAAATCAGGCCAAAGTTAATCACTTTGGCGTAGCGGCGCTGCTCGCTGGTCACCTCATCCACGCGCACGCCAAAGACTTCGGCTGCGGTGGCCTTGTGCACGTCCAGACCGTGCTTGAAGGCGTTGAGCAGCGCCTCATCGCCACTGAGGTGAGCCATGATGCGCAGCTCAATTTGCGAGTAGTCGGCGCTGGCAATCAGCTTGCCTTCTGGGGCCACAAAGGCTTCGCGCACGCGGCGCCCTTCAGGGGTGCGCACGGGAATGTTTTGCAGGTTCGGATCGTTGCTGGACAGGCGCCCGGTCACGGCCACGGCCTGCGCATAGTGCGTGTGCACACGGCCGGTGCGCGGCAGCGCCATTTGCGCCAGCTTGTCGGTGTACGTGCCTTTGAGTTTGGACAGGCTGCGGTGCTCCAGCAACTTGGCGGGCAGCGGGTAGTATTCGGCCAGTTTTTCCAGCACCTCTTCGTCCGTGCTGCGTGCGCCGGTGGCGGTTTTCTTCACCACGGGCATGCCCAGCTTGTCAAAGAAGATTTCGCCCAGCTGCTTGGGAGATGCCAAATTGAAGGGCTGGCCCGCAATCTCATACGCCTCGTTTTCGAGCTGCAGAATGCGCGCGCCCAAGTCATTGCTCTGGCGCGCCAGCTCTCCGGCGTCAATGCGTACACCGTTGCGCTCAATGCGGAACAGCGCTTCGCTGGTCTGCATCTCCAATTCATAGATCTGCAGCAAGCCGGCGTTGGCCTGAATTTGCGGCCACAGCACGCCATGTACGTCCAGGGTTTGATCGGAATCTTCGCAACTGTAAGCCGCCGCTTGGTCTACAGGCACCTGCGCAAACGGAATCTGGCCCTTGCCCTTGCCGCACAGTGCTTCATAGGTGATGCCGGTGCGGTTCACGTGGCGCAGCGCCAGGCTGGTCAGGTTGTGGGGGCGGTGCACTTCCAGCACATAGGACTGCAGCATGGTGTCGTGCGCATAGCCGCGCACGGTGATGCCGTGGTTGGCAAACACATGCTGGTCGTACTTCACGTGCTGGCCCAGCTTTTTCTTGCTGGCGTCTTCCAGCCATGGCTTGAGCTGCGCCAACACCCAATCCATACGCAGTTGTTGCGGCACCTCCATGCCTTCGTGGCGCAGCGGAATGTAGGCCGCCTCACCCACCTGCACGCTCAAGCTGATACCGACGATCTGCGCCACCATTTCATCGAGTGAATCGGTTTCGGTATCAATCGCCGTCAAGTCGGCAGCATTGATTTTGGCCAGCCAGCTGTGGAACTGATCTTCGGTGAGGATGGTGGTGTAAACCACATCGCGCTGCTGGGCAACCACGGCCACTTCGGTGGCGGCTGCGTCGTCCATGTCAAACATATCGCCCTGGGGCGAGGCGGCAGCAGGCTTGGCCGCTTTCTCTGCTTTGGATGGGGCGGCGGGTTCATCGACAGCGGCGCTGGCGGCACTAGCTGCGCTGGCGACACTGGCAATGGCCCGTGCCAGGCCTTTGAAGCCGTACTGCTCATAAAACGGCAGCAGCTGGGCGTTGTCTGGCGCATCCAGCGTGATGTCGTCCAACGCGGGCAGACCCGGAATGTAGTCGGTCAACTCGCAGTCGGTTTTCATGGTCACCAACTGGCGGCTCAGCGCCAGCTGGCCGTTGGCAATCGCTTCGCGCAGGTTGTTGCCCGCCACGCCCTTGATGGCATCAGCGTTGGCAATCAGGTTGTCCAGGGAGCCGTATTCCTCCAGCCATTTGGCAGCCGTCTTGGGGCCTACCTTGGTCACGCCGGGCACGTTGTCCACGGTGTCGCCCACCAAGGCCTGGTAATCAATCATCTTCTCGGGGGGCACACCAAACTCGGCCGTAACCCCTGCCACATCGCGGCGCTTGCCGTTCATGGTGTCTATGATGGTGATGCGCTCGTTGACCAGCTGGCTCAAGTCCTTGTCGCCGCTGGAGACTATCACCTCCATACCTTGGGCCGCGGCCATGTGGGCCAGCGTGGCAATCACGTCGTCGGCTTCCACGCCGGGCACCGCCAGCACTTTCCAGCCCAGCAGGTCCACCACCTGGTGGATGGGCTCGATCTGGGTGCGCAGGTCATCGGGCATGGGCGAGCGCGTGGCCTTGTACTGGTCGTACATGGCATCACGGAAGGTGGGGCCAGACGTATCGAACACGCACACCGCGTAGTCCGCCACCACGTCTTTGCGCAGCGCCTGCATCATGTTGATCATGCCGCGAATGGCACCCGTGGCCGGGCTGCTCGGGTCGCCGGGCACGGCACGCAGGTCGGGCATGGCATGGTAGGCGCGGTACAGATAGCTGGAGCCGTCTACCAGCACCAAAGTCTTGGATTTGCTCATAGCGGTCGATTGTGCCTGCCGCGCGGCACCGCTGGAATGGGAATGGTTTTGCCGTTGCACGCTTTGACCACCTGCGCCAAAGCCCAACACCGATCCCACATAGCCTGCGCGCCGCAACAGAAATACAATGGCGACATGCGCGCAGCCACCCTCCTCCTCACCTCCCTCCTGCTCTCAGCACCTGTGCTGGCACAGGACAAGGGCGAAAATTCGCCCCAACCCAATGCCCAGGCACCTGAGCAGCTCACCAAATCAGAGCAAAAAGGTGACAAGCGCAACCAGCGCATTGAGCGCATTCGGGTTGAAGACGGTGGCAGCCGCGTGGACGAGCTGCGCGTGGGCGGTGAAACCAAGAACATCACCGTGCAACCCAAGGTCGGTAATTTGCCCTCGTATGAGGTGCAGCCGCAAAACACCGAGGGCAGCGACGGCACCAATGGCCGCCGCGTCTGGCGCGCACTCCAGTTTTAAGCACTCCCATCCCTACGCCTGCTGTCGCGCCTGAGCCACAGCAGGTTTTTCATTTTTTTAGCCTGAGCATGGCCGTTTTTACCGAAGTCTCTGACAAAGACGCGCGCGATTTGCTGCGCCGCGTTCCCCTGGGCCAACTCACCGCACTGCGTGGCATTCAAGGTGGCATTGAAAACACCAACTACTTCCTGACGACGGATCAAGGAGAGTGGGTGTTAACTTTGTTCGAGCGCCTGAGCGCCGAGCAACTGCCGTTTTATCTGTACCTGATGAAGCACCTGGCCCACAAGGGCATCCCCGTGCCTGACCCTCAGGCCGACGAGAAAAGCGGCGACATCCTGCACAAGGTCTGCGGCAAGCCTGCCGCCATCGTGCAAAAACTGCGTGGCCAAAGCCAGCTGCAACCAGCGCCTATGCACTGCGCTGCCGTGGGAGACATGCTGGCCAAAATGCACCTGGCAGGCCAAGACTACGACCGCGAGCAACCCAATCTGCGGGGCCTGCCCTGGTGGAATGCCACGGTGCCCACCGTCTTGCCCCACCTGGAACAAGACGCTGCAGACCTGCTGCAGGCCGAGCTGGCTTTCCAGAACCACACTGCCGCCTCCAGCGCCTACCAGGCCCTGCCCCGTGGCCCTGTGCATGCAGACCTGTTCCGCGACAACGTGATGTTTGATGGTGAAGCACTCACCGGGTTCTTTGACTTTTACTTTGCGGGCTGCGACACCTTCCTGTTCGACCTGTGTGTATGCCTCAATGACTGGTGCATTGACCACGCCACGGGCGCGCACGATGCGGCCAAGGCCCAGGCCATGATTGATGCCTACCAGGCGGTGCGCCCGCTGGAAGCCGCAGAGCGCCAGCTGTTCAACGCCATGCTGCGTGCCGGGGCGCTGCGCTTTTGGATCTCGCGCCTGTGGGATTACTACCTGCCGCGCGAAGCCGCCATGCTGGTGCCCCACGACCCCACGCACTTTGAGCGCGTGCTGCGCCAGCGCGTGGCCTACCCCGTTGTCCTGGCCTAAAGCACGGCACGCACGCCCTGCGCGGGCGCTGCAGCTGTACAGCCTGGGCAGCAGCAGCCCTACACCCTGCTCCACCCCAGGGCAGTGGGGTACAGTTCACCGCGTGGCAAGTGCTGCCGTTTGCAGCCTTAGGCTTGCCTCTTTACAGACATGAAACTTCATATCGTTCCTGCCAGTACCGGCCTGCAATGGGTCAAACTCGGCATGCAAACCTTCTGGCGCCAGCCCATGGCGCTGACTGCGCTGCTGTTCATCAGCATGGCGGCCGTGTCCCTGATCGGCATGTTCCCCATCCTCGGCCCTTACGCCGCACTCATTCTCATGCCCTCGGTGTTCTTGGTCATGATGCTGGGCGCTGCCGAAGTCTCGCAAGACCGCGCACCCCGCCCCAATCTGGTGCTTGCGCCTTTTCGCGGGGGCAAAACCCACATCCAGTCTCTGCTGATTTTGGGCGTGTTCTACAGCGTGGGCATTGTGCTGATTACGCTGCTGACCTCGCTGTTTGACGACGGCACGCTGGCCAAAATGTCGCTGGGCAACGAACCCATGACGCCCGAGCTGGCCGAAGAGCTGGTGCAGCAACCTGGCTTTCAAATCGCGCTGTGGGGCGGCTTTGCGCTGTACAACCTGCTGGCCATGCTGATGTGGCATGCCCCTGCACTGGTGCACTGGCACGGCGTCTCCCCGGTCAAAGCCATCTTCTTCAGCGTGATTGCCTGTGTGCGCAATTTCCGCGCCTTCCTGATGTATGCGCTGGGCTGGTTTGGTCTGGCAGTTGGCGCGGGCTTGGCCCTGTCGCTGGTGACCTTGCTGCTGTCGGCACTGCTGGGCTCTGCCGTCAATCTGGCGGCCAGCATTTTGACCATCATGCTGGGCATGGCCCTGGTCACCATGTTTTTAACTTCTGCAGTGTTCACCTTCCGCGACTGCTTCTCGCCCCCCGACCATGAGCGCACGCTGCACGTGGACGATGTGACGTACGACTACAAATAAGCCGCATCCGCCGCCAATCACCATCAAAAAAGGACGCTCACCAGCGTCCTTTTTTGTGCCTGCAGGCAGGCGCGGGCGCCCGCCCGTTCAATCCACCACCGTCAGCTTGGCAATCGCCAGCGCCAGCCACTTGGTGCCGTGGCGCGGAAAGCTGATTTGCGCACGGGCATCGTCGCCCGTGCCTTCCACCGCCAGCACTTTGCCTTCGCCAAACTTGGTGTGGAACACGGACTTGCCTTTGACAATCCCGTGGCCAGGCACGGCTTTTTGCACGGGCACGACCGGGTTGGCAAAGATTTCCGGGCCTTTCGGCGTATATGCGCCAAATTGGCCTCTAGCGCCCGTCCCATAAGCGCCAGCAGCTGCACTTTTAGGTGCAAAACTCCCAAATCCAGCCTTGGCACTGAGCCACTTGAGTGCGCCTTCGGGCAGCTCATCCAGAAAACGGCTGGGCAAGTTGAACGTGGTGCGGCCATGCAGCATGCGGCTTTGCGAATGGCTCAAGTACAGGCGCTTGCGCGCGCGGGTGATGGCCACGTACATCAGGCGGCGCTCTTCTTCCAGACCACCCTTGTCGCTCATGGCGTTTTCGTGGGGAAACAAGCCCTCTTCCAGCCCGCCGATGAACACCACGTCAAACTCCAGCCCCTTGCTGGCGTGCACCGTCATCAGCTGTACGGCGTCTTGCCCGGCCTGGGCCTGGTTGTCGCCCGCCTCCAGCGCCGCATGCACCAAGAAGGCTTGCAGGGGCGAGAGGGTTTCACCGGTTTCGGCATCGGTGCCCGCTGCGGCCCCCACGCCGCCCAAAGGCAAGTCCAGCATGGGCAAGCTGCTATCAATACCTTGGCTGGCGGGGCTTTGCGTCAGTGCTTTGCCCGTTTCATCCACCGGCAGCGCCACGGCATCCTTGCCAAACCCTTCCTGGGTGACAAAGCTTTCGGCCGCGTTGATCAACTCCTTCAAGTTTTCAATGCGGTCAGCGCCTTCTTTTTCGGTGCTGTAAAAATCAATCAGACCACTGACTTCCAGCATGCGCTCGATGGTCTGGCGCAGGGTTTTGCCTTCGGTTTCCTCGCGCAGCACATCGATCTTGGCCACAAAACCTTGCAGCTTGGTGCCCGCAGCGCCGCCCACGGCGGTGACGGCGTCGCTCAAGGAGCAGCCCGCCGCACGCGCGGTTTCTTGCAGGGTTTCAATGCTGCGCGCGCCAATGCCGCGTGCGGGAAAGTTCACCACCCGCAAAAAACTGGTTTCGTCGTGCGGGTTCTCAATCAGGCGCAAATAGGCCAGCGCATGCTTGACCTCAGCACGTTCAAAAAAGCGCATGCCGCCATACACGCGGTAGGGAATGCCGGCGTTGAACAGCTTGCTTTCAATCACCCGGCTTTGGGCGTTGCTGCGGTAGAGGATGGCGATTTCCTGGCGGCTGTAACCGTCATTGCGCACCAGGTCTTTGATCTCACCGACGATCCAGCTGGCCTCATCCAAGTCGGTGGGCGACTCCATCACGCGCACCGGCTCACCGGCGCCTTGGTCGGTGCGCAGGTTCTTGCCCAGGCGCTGGCTGTTGTGCTCGATCAGCGCGTTGGCGCTGTCCAAAATATTGCCGTAGCTGCGGTAGTTTTGCTCCAGCTTGATCTGGTGCTGCACGCCAAACTCGCGCACAAAATCACTCATATTGCCCACGCGCGCGCCGCGGAAGGCGTAGATGCTCTGGTCATCGTCCCCCACGGCCAGCACACTGGAGCTGCCTTGCAGCTGGCCATTGACCATCTCACCGGCCAGCTGTTTCAGCCAGGCGTACTGCAGCTTGTTGGTGTCCTGAAACTCGTCCACCAAGATGTAGCGAAAGCGCCGCTGGTAATGCTGGCGCAGGTGTACATCGTCACGCAGCAGCTCAAAGCTGCGCAGCATCAGCTCGCCAAAGTCCACCACGCCTTCGCGCTGGCATTGCTCTTCGTAGAGCTGGTACAGCTCCACCTTCTTTTTGGTGTCCGGATCGGCCGCCACCACGTCTTTGGGGCGCATGCCCTCTTCCTTGCAGCCGGCAATGAACCAGCCCAGCTGCTTGGGCGGAAAGCGCTCATCGTCCACGTTGTACTGCTTGCACAGGCGTTTGATGGCCGAGAGCTGGTCCTGCGTGTCCAGAATCTGAAATGTGGCGGGCAGCCCCGCCGCCTGGTGGTGGGCCCGCAGCAAGCGGTTGCACAGGCCGTGGAAAGTGCCAATCCACATGCCGCGCACGTTGTAAGGCAGCATGGCCGACAGGCGCGTGTTCATCTCCTTGGCGGCCTTGTTCGTGAACGTCACGGCCATGATGCCGCCGGGCGAGACCTGCCCGGTCTGTAGCAGCCACGCAATGCGTGTGGTCAGCACCCGCGTCTTGCCCGAACCTGCGCCCGCCAGCACCAGTGCATGGCCTTGCGGCAGGGTCACGGCGGCACGCTGTTCGTCGTTCAAGCCTTGCAGCAAGGGCGAATTCTGGGAAGGGGGCGTGCCGTCATGGGCACCGTCAAGCAGGTCGATGGGGAACATAGCCCTCCATTGTAGAAAGTGCCGCCGCCCCTTGGGCGCAGCCGTGCATGCAGCCTGCCCCCACAGCGGTATACACCTAGGCGTATAGCGTTCATTCACCCCAGCCTGTACTGCGTGCATGCCCCGACGTATAGAATCAATCACCGGGCCCAAGTTTTTGTGGTCCGGTTTTTTTTGGCCCAAATTTTTGTCGGGGCCAGCCAAACCGGGCACCAAGCCAAGCGCCTTTCTTTTGAAATGCAGGTGGGTGAGACTCCCGCCATGACCTTTTTCTGGAGCTTGGAACCATGGAAATCTTCGACTACGACAACATCCTGCTGCTGCCCCGCAAGTGCCGCGTGGAAAGCCGCTCGGAGTGCAACGCCAGCGTAGAGCTGGGTGGCCGCACTTTCCGACTGCCTGTCGTGCCTGCCAACATGAAGACCGTGTTGGACGAGAAGATCTGTAAGTATTTGGCGCAGCACGGTTACTTCTACGTGATGCACCGTTTTGACATCGACAACGTCCAGTTCACCAAGGACATGCAGTCGCAAGGCCTGTACGCCTCGATCTCGCTGGGTGTCAAACCCGCCGACTACGCCACCGTCGACAAGTTTGTGGAGCAGGAAATCTGCCCAGAGTACATCACCATCGACATCGCCCATGGCCATGCCGACAGCGTGAAGAACATGATCCAGTACCTGAAGGCCAAGATCCCTGACGCCTTCGTGATTGCCGGCAACGTGGCCACCCCCGAAGCCGTGATTGACCTGGAAGCCTGGGGCGCCGACGCGACCAAGGTGGGCGTAGGCCCCGGCAAGGTGTGTATCACCAAGCTCAAGACCGGTTTTGGCACGGGCGGCTGGCAGTTGTCGGCCCTGAAGTGGTGCGCGCGCGTGGCCACCAAGCCCATCATTGCCGACGGCGGTATCCGCAGCCATGGTGACATTGCCAAGAGCATTCGCTTTGGCGCCACCATGGTGATGATCGGCTCCCTGTTTGCAGGCCATGAAGAGTCGCCCGGCAAGACCGTGGAAGTGGATGGCGAGTTGTACAAGGAATACTACGGCTCGGCGTCGGACCACAACAAGGGTGAGTACAAGCACGTGGAAGGCAAGCGCATTCTGGAGCCCATCAAAGGCCCGCTGAAGAACACGCTGATCGAGATGGAGCAAGACGTGCAGTCCTCCATCAGCTATGCCGGCGGCACCAAGCTGATGGACATCCGCAAGGTCAACTACGTCATCTTGGGCGGCGACAACGCCGGTGAACACCTGCTGATGTAAATCCGCAGTCTCCCCCTTCAAAAAGCTGCCTCGTGCAGCTTTTTTTACGCCTGCATTGAGCGCGCAGTAGCAACCGCTGCTGCTGCCTGCGGGCTATGTAAACCTACGTAAAGAAATTGCAAACACCCGCAACAGTTTGTAGCCATGACGAACTTTTACAGCGAAGCAAGCACCAACACTACGCAAGTTCATTTGTTTGATTGGAGTTCCTACATGAAGAAAAAAATCATCGCTTCTCTGCCTTTGTTGGCCATGGCAACCACCGGTGCTGCATTTGCGCAGTCGTCCGTGCAGTTGTACGGCAACATCGACCAGGCAGTGACTGTGGTCGATGGGCAAAACACATGGTCTGGCCTGAACTCTGGGGGCAACAAAGACAGCTACTTTGGCCTGCGCGGCACCGAAGATCTGGGCAACGGCCTGAAAGCGCAGTTTGTACTGGAGTCGGGCATCAATGCAGACACCGGCAATGGGGACAGCGGCAGCGGTCTGGACTTCAAGCGCCGCGCCACCGTGGGCCTGCTGGGCAACTTCGGTGAAGTACACCTGGGCCGCGATGAAACCGCCGCCTACAAGGCGATGCAGCGCTATGACGTGTTCAACCACGCCGGCATCGGCGGCACGCAATCCTGGGGGCTGGGCAACAACGATGACAAGCGCAAAGACAACCTGATTGGCTACGTCTCGCCCAACTTTGGCGGCCTGACCTTCGCGGCCAACTATGCGTTCGGTGAGCAGTCCAACAGCACCTGGAAGACCAAGGCTTACTACGACGCCGCCGTGTCTTACGCACAAGGCCCATGGTCTGCCACTTTTGCGGCGGAACAGCAAAACAACAGCCTGCTGGGTGGCCTGGACACGCGCCAACGCTCTTACGCACTGGGCGCAGGCTATGACTTTGGCGTTGTCAAAATGGTGGGCGCTTACCGCCAGACCAACAACCAGCCCCAAGGCATGGCGGACTACAAGGACAAGACCTACACATTAGGTGCAGCGGCCCCCGTGGGCGCCGCAGGTGTGGTGAAGGCTTCGTACAACCGCTACGAGCGCCACAACATGGCCAGCCTGGATGCGCAAAAGGCCGACCAGTTCTCACTGGGCTATGAGCACAACCTGTCCAAGCGCACCGCGCTGTACGGCACGTACTCCTACCTGAAGAACAAGGACGGCGGCACCATGAGCCTGGTGGCTGACTCGGGCGCCACCCTGAGCGACAGCGGCAAACAGCATGCCGTGCAAGTGGGTCTGCGCCACTCCTTCTAAGGTGTGAACTTCCTGGTGGGGAAAGGAGTCCTTCGGGGCTCCTTTTTCACTACCTGAATTGATAGCTTCCAGCGCTTGAAACACAAGGGCTGGAAGCTATTTTCTTGTGTCATTCCGGACATGGCCGCACGCGCCTGCACTGCGCCATTCGCCATCTGCACACGGCTTTGGCTGGTGCGTTCAGGGCAGATAGGGAGAAAGCGGCACAATCGGTGCCTTAGTTTGTGCGTGTGCCCGGATTTCTATGCTGAAAATCAGAAACTACGGAAAATTCATTTCCATCAATATCTTGATAGCGTCGCTGATCGCTACCCGTTATTTTCATTTTTTGCCTGAAATACCAGACAGCCTGCTCGACTGGCTGTTCATCATCACAGGCACGTTCTCTCAGATGGCGCTGCTGGGCGCCGCCGTGGCATTGCTGGCGCTGCCTTGTGCCTTTTTGCCAGGGCTGGCCCGCAAACTCAGCATTTCTGCCGCAGCAACGCTGGTGATTGCGCTACTCTTTGTAGACACAAATGTGTTTGCACAGTACCGCTTCCACATCAATGCGGTGGTGCTGGAGATGTTCATGGCCGGCCAGGTGATTGAGTTCCCCATCTCCATGTGGCTGATGGCGGGGGCTGGCATTATCTTGCTGTGGGCACTGGAATATGGGCTGCTGCATTTTCTGGAACGCAGCCCCACTGCGCAAAGCCTCAAGACCACGCGCAAATTCGGCATGCTGGCCATTCTGTCGCTGCTGACATGCAACTCCATGCATGTCTGGGCTGCAGCCCACGCTTACCAGCCCATCACCCAGATCAAGCGCTACCTGCCGCTGTTCTATCCTGCCACCTCCAACAGCACCATGCGCAAATATGGCTGGGTGGACGAAGAAGCGCTGGAGCGCCAGAAACTACTGACCGCACAAAAGCAAAACAGCGATTTGCGCTACCCCGTCCAACCGCTGCAAGTGACTGCCGTGGAAAAGCCGGTGAACCTGGTTTTCTTGGTCATCGACTCCTGGCGGGCAGAAACCTTCAATGCGGAAAACACGCCCAACTTGTGGAAATTTGCGCAGTCAGGCCGCATGCTGAACCAGCACATGTCAACGGGCAATGCCACACGCGTAGGCATTTTCGGCATGTTTTACGGGCTACCCGGCTCCTACTGGCACAGCATGCTGGACAACCGCACCAGCCCGCTGTTCATGGATCGCCTTCAGGCGCTGAACTACCAACTCGGCATTTTTGCTTCCGCACAGCTCAACAATCCCGAGTTTGACCAGACGGTGTTCTCCAAGGTTCCCAACCTGCGCACCGCCAGCCCCGGCGCCACCGTCGTCGAGCGCGACATCGCCATCACGAATGAATGGATCGACTGGTTCAAGCACAGCAACCCCAACCAGCCCTCTTTCTCGTTCCTGTTCTACGATGCGCCGCACGGCTACGAATACCCCAAGGACTACCCGCACCGCTACGAACCCCTGCCACAGCGGCTGGACTACACACAGCGCACCCCGGGTGCCGACACACAGCCCTGGATCAACGCATACAAGACCAGCGTGCATTTTGTCGACAGCCAGGCCAAAAAAGTACTCGACACCCTGCAAGCCTCGGGTGCGCTGGACAACACCATCGTCATCATTACCGGCGACCACGGCGAAGAAATCAACGACAACGGCCTGAACTACTGGGGCCACAACAGCAACTTCTCCGACATACAGGTGAAAGTGCCGTTTGTGATGGTGGGCCAAGGGCTGGCAACCGATGCGCGCTGGCAAGGCCTTTTCACCAGCCACGCAGACATCGTGCCGACCCTGATGAAGAACTACCTCGGGGTGCAAAACCCGGCGCAGGATTTTTCTACCGGGATTGACCTGCTGGGTACACCCAGCGATCGCGACTGGCTGCTGTCCTCTGGCTACAGCCAATACGCCATCGTTGGCAAAGACCGCATTCTGGAAGTCGGCTCGGCAGGACAGTTCCAACTGGTCGACAAGCGCTACCGGCCACTCAAAGACTCGCCCAACTTTGAGCATGTGCAGCAGGCGATGGAACAGATGAGCCGTTTCAACAAATAAATAGGCGGGCATGGGCAGCGCTGGTTCTGCCCCTTCAACATACTGCCGATATACCCTCAAACAGGCGCTGCCGCTTGTTCTGCGGGCGCTGGTAGTTACAAAAACAAAAGGAGCCATTCGGCTCCTTTTGTCATTCTGTGCTAGGGCTGAAAAGCTTTTTACAGCTTGCCCACCATTTCTGGCACTGCCGCAAACAGGTCGGCTTCCAGACCGTAGTCCGCCACCGAGAAGATCGGCGCTTCGGGGTCCTTGTTGATCGCCACGATCACCTTGGAGTCCTTCATGCCGGCCAGGTGCTGGATGGCACCGGAGATACCGGCAGCAATGTACAGCTGGGGCGCCACGATCTTGCCGGTCTGGCCCACCTGCAGGTCGTTGGGGGCGTAGCCCGCATCGACGGCCGCACGGCTGGCACCGATGGCGGCGCCCAGCTTGTCGGCCAGGGGGGTGATGACTTCGTTGAACTTCTCGGCGCTGCCCAGGGCACGGCCACCGGAGACGATGATCTTGGCGGCAGTGAGTTCGGGGCGGTCGCTCTTGGTCACTTCACGGCCCACGAAGGCGCTCTTGCCAGCGTCGGCCACAGCGGCGGCTGTTTCCACCGTCGCAGAACCACCGGTGGCTGCTGCGGCGTCAAAGCCGGTGCCACGCACGGTGATGACCTTGGTAGCGTCAGCGCTTTGCACGGTGGCAATGGCGTTGCCCGCGTAGATGGGGCGCTCGAAGGTGTCAGCGGCTATCACGGCGGTGATGTCGCTGATCTGGGCGACGTCCAGCTTGGCAGCCACGCGAGGGGCGGCGTTTTTGCCGCTGGCGGTGGCGGGGAACAGGATGTGGCTGTAGTTGCCAGCAATGGCCAGCACCTGGGCGGCGATGTTCTCGGCCAGGCCGTCCTTGAGGCTGGCGCCATCGGCGTGGATGACCTTGGACACACCGGCGATCTGGGCGGCTGCAGCGGCTGCAGCAGCGGCGCCTTCACCGGCGACCAGCACGTGCACGTCACCACCGCAGGCCTTGGCCGCGGTTACGGTGTTGAGGGTGGCGCCCTTGATGGAGGCGTTGTCGTGTTCAGCGATTACGAGAGAAGTCATATCAACTCCAAAATTCTTTACGTTCTTGCGAAGTCTGCGCA
>NZ_DLTI01000008.1:0-116250 GCF_002501455.1 Comamonas sp. UBA7840
GAACCCGATTTCCCGCTCCAGTTTAGGTGCTGCAAAGCTCCTTGGGTTGGCGCGATAGCAAAGCGGTTATGCAACGGATTGCAAATCCGTCTAGTCCGGTTCGACTCCGGATCGCGCCTCCAAAATGCGGGAATAGCTCAGTTGGTAGAGCGATACCTTGCCAAGGTATAGGTCGTCGGTTCGAACCCGATTTCCCGCTCCAAACATAAAGGGAAGCTTATGCTTCCCTTTTTCATGAGGTGGCTAAGTTAGTGCATAGAATTTCTCTATATAAATTAGGTTATGCTCACTAGCATGGCAGCCTGATGATCAGGGTTGTAGCCTCGGTGGTGAAATTGGTAGACACATCAGACTTAAAATCTGCCGCCTATAAACAGGCGTGCCGGTTCGATTCCGGCCCGAGGCACCAAAATTTTCAATAAGCTTCTTCAGAGAAGCTTTTTTTATTTCGGAAGACACTTGGTTCGTTGGATGTTCTGGCAGACCTAAGTCGGCAATTCAAGATGCGTGTCAGAATGGGCACGAATATGCTTGTATGAAGCTCTTTGCTGCGATCTTTAACCAAACAAAACAATGTCTAGTTACAACGCTCCTTTTGAAATTCACGTTCACGGCCAAGTGCTGTTGCGCGCTGATGTGACCTTTGAGCAGTTGCAAGACGCTCTGCAACCTTTATGGGCTTACGCCGGAGCACGCTCTTTAGCGGCCGGTGCTGCCAGTGCGTATGAAGAGGAGCCTGGTATCCAGTTCAACGCCAAAGAACGCACGCTGCAAATCTGTTGGACGGTGTCTGGCGATCAGGATTTTCGCCAAGCATTAGATGACGTGTGCAT
Organism: Comamonas sp. UBA7840; assembly: GCF_002501455.1. Classification (NCBI taxonomy): domain Bacteria; kingdom Pseudomonadati; phylum Pseudomonadota; class Betaproteobacteria; order Burkholderiales; family Comamonadaceae; genus Comamonas; species Comamonas sp. UBA7840. The sequence continues at coordinate 834 of NZ_DLTI01000008.1, forward strand.
GGGGCTCAATGAGCTCGCTGAAGAAGGTGCAGCCATTGAAGTCACTTTCTATGATGCGGAGTTCGACGAAGAGGAGGGCGACCGTTCTCAGGAAGCACGAGATGATTTCGTGATGTTGTTTGTGGGTCCTAATCCTGCTGCCATCATGAAGGTTCAGCGCGATATGCTGGTGCAAGATGTGATCCAGATGATGGAGCGTCACTTTGAGGCTTCTGAATTGGTAGGGGTGGTTTCTGAGGTTGACAAGTTGTTTATGCAGCGCTTTGACAGTCTTCTAAGCTCTCTGGAGATTGGTAAGTTGCCCCCCAGTGGTGGAGGCAGTGGCTCCAGAGGCGGAAGCGGTCATCGGCCGCGCCACTTGCATTGACTGACAGGATATTTATTTTTTGCCCGGCTTGTTAGCCGGGCTTTTTATTGGGGGTATGGGTTGTGGCGGTGATTGTGTGGCACTGTCTTAAGGCTTATCTGTAAACCATTACTCTCAGAAGTAGAGCTATGCGACCATTGCCAACCACTGTTTGGGATGCGTGTTTATTTGATGCGCCTAGATGCTGGCGGTGCAAGGCTTTGCAGTGCCCATCAGTCTTTTTATTTTGTCGATGCACTGGGTAGCCATGGCTTGTAGGAGGCCAGCAGTGCACTAATTTGTTCTGCGCTGACTGGTTTGCTGAACCAATAGCCTTGCGCTTCATCGCAGCCTTGGTCGCGCAAAAAATCAAGTTGTGCTTGGGTCTCAACGCCTTCTGCGGTAGTTTGTATGCCTAATGCTTGGGCCATACGAATAATGGCATTGACAATCGCACGGTCGTTGCTGTCATGATCCAAGTCGCGAATGAAAGACTGATCGATCTTGAGTTTGTAAATTTGAAAGCGCTTGAGCTGGCTGAGTGAGGAATAGCCTGTTCCAAAATCATCAATCGATAGCCAGATGCCGCTTTCTCTCAGCGCATCCATAGTCAGCGTAGCAGCCTTGGGGTCGTTGATTGCGACCCCTTCCGTAAGCTCTAGCTCCAAGGCATTGGGGGAAATTTCAGATTCCAAAAGAATGCGGCCAATTAGCTCAGGAAGCTGAGGCTGGTGAAATTGAATGGCCGAAAGGTTGACAGCCACTTTAAGCTTTTGGAAGCCTTCTTGGTGCCAGGCTTGTAGCTGGGCAATCGCTTTGCGTAACACCCATTCCCCAATTTGCAAAATCTGGCCGCTGTCTTCGGCAACGGGTATAAATTCTGCGGGAGAGATCTGTCCTAGCTCAGGTTGGTTCCAGCGCAGCAGCGCTTCAACGCTGCGAATCTCTCCAGTGTGCAAACAAATTTGCGGTTGATAGTGCAGAGTGAATTCATTGCGCTCTAAAGCGCGGCGCATGGCATTTTCAAGCTGCAGTGCACGTACTGATTTGGCATGCATCTGCGGCGTAAAAAATCGATAGGTATTGCGGCCATCAAGTTTGGCGTGGTACATGGCCACGTCTGCAGACTGGGTAAGGCTTTCAATGTTTTCACCATCTTGGGGAAATAAAGCGATGCCCATAGATGGCGCCATGCTCAGTTCATGGTGGCCAATTTGGTAAGGTCGCAGGGATGCTTCTTGCAATTTGCCTGCAACGCGCGCTGCACCTTGTGCATTCGCGCCGGGTAAAAGCAGAACGAATTCATCTCCTCCAAGGCGCGCCACGGTGTCTTTTTCGCGCACCACAGCCCGCAAACGCTTGGCAATTTCTTGCAGCAATTCATCTCCAACCTGATGGCCCAGAGAGTCATTGACGTGCTTGAAACGGTCTAAGTCTAAAAAAATGACAGCCAGCGGCGTTTGATTGGTGCGGGCTTGAACAATCGCCTCTTTGCTGCGTTCGGCCAAAAAAGTACGGTTAGGCAAGCCTGTCAGCGGGTCGTAATGGGCCATCCAATGGATGCGCTCTTGTACACGCTTTCGATCCTCCACTTCTTGGTGCAGGGTCTGAATCGTTTCACTAAGCTGGTTGGTGCGTTCAGAAACTTGGCGTTCCAGTTCAGCTTGTGCCTTGGTGAGCATGGACTGAATATGCTTTCGCTCCGTAATATCCATCAATATCCACACTTCTCCCTGAGTGCGATCCAAAGGATCAACCCAGCGACTGCGTGCTTCACACTCAATGTTGTGGCCCTGACGGTGCCGCAGCGTAATTTCTCCCTCGTAGTTGCCTGTGCTTCCCATGCTGATTTGTGCCAGCACACTCAAAGGTGACGTGCCGTAGGCGATGGATGCCGGAATGTTGGTGAGCGCCAAAAGACTTTCTGGCTCAAAGCCCAGCATGTTTCCAAGGTGGGGATTACAGCGAGTCAGCGTGCCTTGTTTGAAATAGGCGATACCTACGGCAGCTGTTTCAAACAGCAGTTGCTTTTCACGCAAAGCGTTGGACAGCAACGCTTTACGGCGCCGCTGCTCGTCGATGTCGTCGATGATCCAGATAGCGCCATCCAGGGGGGTGTCGGGATTGATCAAATGCCCGCTTAGGCTGGCCCAGAAAAGATGGCCGCTGCGACGGCGCATACGGCGCTCTGTTTTGAAGGTTTTGCCTTGCGCCATGCTGGGGTAGGCGGCGCGGCCTAAAGCTTTAAATTCTTCGCGCGAAGGGTGCAAGCTTGCACTGCGAATGCCAGCAATTTGTTCGTGGCTGGAAAAACCAAAGATCTTTGCAAAGTGAGGGTTGCAACGCACTACTGCACGGTTTCTGATGAAGGCAATTCCAACGCCAGCACTGTTTAACAATGCTTGTTGTTCGCGTAGCAGACGTTCAAGATCGACGTGAGCAGCTGCAAGCGAGAGCTCTTGCTCTGCGGTTCCAGGGGGCAGTGACATGGCAGTGCAATGCAGAGAATGTGAAGCGCGTCGAAGATCCCCTATGGGCCTCGATAGCGAGTGTGTGAATTATTGACCGCTCAATGGGTGCGATATTGCGTGGGTGCAAACACTGCTTAAACAGCCGCAATGTGTGGCGTGCGTGCCATCCAGCAATGCCAAGGCCTTTAGCAAAAGGCCCTCCCATACAGCGATGGATTACATGCCCAGAGATTTCAGCAGTGCTTCTGTCTCACTGTCGGCCGTTGTTTGCTGCGAGACAGCTGCGGTATTGGGGGATGCATGATTGGGGCCCGCTTGGGCGATGATGGCATCAGGGTCCACCACCTCATTGGCATCAAAGTCGTGCAGCTTAATGAACTCAGTGCTGTCTACCGCCAACTCCAAGTAAAAAATGTTGTTGCTGGCGGTGTAGAAGGTGACGCGGCGCGCTTCAGGATTGTCCAAGTTGGCGTCGACGCTCAGTTGCACCTGTTTGTTGAGCACCAGCATTTTGGGCTGGTTCTGTGTGATGTGGGTTTGCAATTCGCGGCGGATTTTGCCGGTGAAGTCGCCCACCACCTGGTTCATCAACTCGCCCATCACATTGCTGACTTCATCAGACGTATGGGAGCTGGCCAGATCGCTTTCCGACATGCCCATGTTGAGCAGGTAGCTGCGATAAAGCTCCATGGCCGAAGCGGCTGAAAAATTGATGATGACCAAGCCAGAAAAACCGCCATCAAACAAAACGAAGCAACCGATATCAGGCTTGAGATATGTTTTCTTGATACGTTGAACCATGCCTGAGTACTGCACGTTGCAGGTGCTGGCCACGTTAAGTACGCGGGTGACAGAGTTGCAGAGGCTGACCAGCAGGTCGTCGGTGCCTTGGACTGTGTGGGGGGCTTTGTCACTCATGGAGGGCAGTCGTAAAAAGAAACAGAATGTCTCCGATTATGGGTGCTTTCGGTGTGCAGGCACAGATCATCTGCAGCCTGGGTGCTGCTGTTGCCCGTGGCGTGACCTGGGACAGGGTGGCCGCCCTGCAAATGCAAAAACAGGAGGGCTATGCCTCCTGCAAATCCCATCGTCAGATGAAAGCGCGTTGCGTTTAGCGAGTGGCAGCAGCGCGCGCTTGAGTGAGCCACGCATCGAATGTGGTTTGGTGGGCTTTGATCCACCCGTTCACATGGCGCTCAATATCGGCGGGCTTGTTCTGGCCATCGTGGAGCAGCCGATTTTGCTGGCTGATGTCGTTCAGCGGAATCTGCATCACCTCAAACAGCTTGGCTGCGGCGGGGTGTTGCGCCGCCCACGCTTTGTTGGCCACGATGTACTGGTTGTTTAGCGGGAAGCCGTAATTCTTGCCGTTAGGAAGCTGGGTATCGGTATTGGCTTGCACACCCGGCATTGATGAGGACGGTACCTGCAGCCACACGACTTCGTGCCCTGGGCGCAGCACATTGCTGAGCCAGTAAGGGGTCCAAGCGTAGTACAGCACGGGTTTACCGGCTGTAAAGCGCACCAAGGTGTCGGCAATCAGCGCGGGGTAATTGCCTTGGGTGTAATTCACGGTGTTTTGCAAACCGAATGCGCGGATTTGGTGGGCCACCACGGCCTCGCCACCCCACCCAGCATTGGGGCCAATCAGGTCAGCTTTACCATCTCCGCTGGCATCAAACAATTGCGCCAGTTGGGGGTCCTTCAACTGATCCAGATGTGTGATGCCGTGGGCCTCGGCGGTTTTCTTGTCGATCATGTAACCCTGCACCGCTCCTGCCGCGTAGACCCCTTGGCGCGAGAGTTTGGCATCACCGCCTGCGCGCAGATAGAACTCGGCATGGTGCGGGTTCCAGTGGTTGGCCATGAAGGTCGCTTCACCATTGGCTACAGCGATATGTATCAAGGGATAGTCCAGCTCCTCCCAAGGCTTGACCGTGTAGCCCAACTGTTCCAAGGCTTTCATGACCAGCAGGGTTTGAAAGCTCTCTTCGGCCAACGCGCTTTTCAGGGGCTGCACGGTCACGCCTTGCCCTGGTAGCGCGTTGCTTGGCAAATTCTGACTTGTCGCCCATGCAGCAGGGGGCAGCAGGCTGAGTGTGGCCGCTGCAGTGGCACCCAGCAACCACTGGCGTTTTTGGTGGTTGCGTGCGGTGAGTGGGCGAGGGGTCATGGTTTGCAAAGTCTTGGTCATCCTTGGGGGTTCTCCTTGTAGATCAGTGGGCCAAAGCCCTATAAAAAACGGCGCCCGCCGGAGCGGACGCCGTGGTGCATCGCTGCGAAATCAGAATTTCTTGGCAGCAGCCAGGGCTTGCTGGATCCAGCTGTCAAAAGTCTTTTGGTGGGCTTTGATCCAGCCGTTCACATGGCGCTCAATGTCTGCAGATTTGCCTTGGCCTTGGCTCATCATGTAGTTCTGTGCATTAATGTCCGAAACGGGCAGTTGCATGATGGCAAACAGCTTGGCAGCGGCAGGGTTTTGGTCAGTCCATGCTTTGTTGGCCAGGATGTGCTGCTTGTTCACCACAAAGCCATAGTTTTTGCCGTTGGGCAGCTTGGTGTCGACACCCTTTTGTGCACCGGGCGAGGATGAAAAAGGAACCTCCAGCCACACCACATCCTTGCCTGGCTTGAGTTCATTACTCACCCAGTAAGGCGTCCATGTGTAGTACAGCACGGGCTTGCCCGATTTGTAGCGGGTGATGGTGTCTGCAATCAGGGCCGAGTAGGTGCCTTGCTGGTGGGTGACGGTGTCGCGCAGCTTGTAGGCATCCAGGTGGTGTTCAATCATGGCTTCGCAGCCCCAGCCGGGGTTGCAGCCCGTCATATCGGCCTTGCCGTCACCGTCGGTATCAAATAGTTTGGCGATCTTGGGGTCTTGCAACTGTGCAATATTGGTGATGTTGTGCGCTTCGGCAGTCTTCTTGTCGATCAGGTAGCCCTGTGCAGCGTTGTCCGAGTACACGCCTTGGCGGTAGAGCTTGGCATCACCACCTGCGTTCTTGTAGTAGTCCGCGTGAAGGGGATTCCAGTGCGATGCGATGAAGGTGGCGTCGCCGTTGCCAATGGCCAGGTGGGCCGTGGGGTACTCGACTTCTTTGATGGGCTGTACGTCATAGCCCAGCTGTTCCAAGGCCTTCATGACCAGCAGGGTCTGGAAGGTCTCTTCAGCGATCGAGCTTTTGAGTGGATAAACCTTGACGCCTTTGCCGGGCAGTTCATTGGCGCTGACGCTGAAACACGCCAGCGCGAGGGTGCTTGTGGCCACAGCGGCCAGGGTGCGGGTGATTGCGGTCATCGTCGTCCTCCTGGTTAAAAAATAGTCAAATCGGCCTCTAGCGCTTATTGGATAAGCGCTAGAAGCTATTAAATTAAGATTGCTTGCGTGGTTTGAGCAGCAAACCCAGAGGGCCGCGGTGCCACCAGCGTTCACCACCGCGCTGGGCTTGACCCATGGCCTGGGTGATGCGGTCCAGCACAATCGCTAGCAGCACAATGCCCAGGCCACCTACGGTGGCCAGACCCATGTCCAGGCGGCCAATACCGCGCAGCACCATCTGGCCCAGACCGCCCACGGCGATCATGGAGGCGATCACCACCATGGACAGCGACAACATCAGCGCCTGGTTGATGCCCGCCATGATGTTGGGCATGGCCAGGGGCAGTTGCACCTTCCACAGCAGTTGCCAGGGCGAGGCGCCATAGGCGCGGCTGGCCTCAACCAAATCAGGGCGCACTTGGCGGATGCCCAGGTTGGTCAGGCGCACCAGCGGTGGCAATGCAAAGATGATGGTGACAATGACCCCGGGCACATTCCCGATGCCAAACAGCATCACCACAGGCACCAGGTAAACAAAGGCCGGGGTGGTTTGCATGGCGTCCAAGATGGGACGAGTCCAGCGCTGGGCACGGTCACTGGAGGCAATCAAAATCCCCAGGGGCAGGCCAATCACAATGCAGAACACTAGCGAAGTCAGCACCAGCGACAAAGTCACCATGGCTTCTGGCCAAATGCCCAGGGCTGCCACGGCGATCAGCGATAACGCGGTACCAATTGCCAGGCCACGGCCTGCAAACTGCCAGGCAAGCAGTGCCACCAAGGTGGTCAACACAGGCCATGACAGTGCCAGCATGGCCTGTTCTACGCCCGACAAGGTGGCATCAATCGGCGTGCGTACCGCCTGAAAGAAGGGGCGGAAGTTCTCGACCACCCAGCCCAGACCTTGGTTGATCCAGGCTTCCAGTGGCAGGCCATCCGTTTGAATTTGTGCCCACCAGCTCAGCGGTGCATCTGGCGTGGCATCGACGGGAGCGCTGAGCCAGTCACCACCCCCGGCGGCGTCGGGGCTGGTTCCGGAGGCTCCCCAAGGATCGCTGGCAGCTTCTGCTGGGGCGCTAGAGGCACTCCAAGGATCCGCGCTTGCTGCCGCGGTACTGCTGCTCCAAGGATCGGTCATCGTTGTCGTTTCACTCATTGTTGTTCTCCTTGTGGTTGGCGGGTGGCGCTGTCCGAGTGCTCTTGCAGCATGGACGGCGAGTCGGCTTCACCAGTAGGGAACAGGGGGTTGAGTGTCACAGGGGGCTGCACCTGCTGTGGTGGTGGCACAGGAGGGGTGTCACGGTCCAAGAAGCGCAGCATGGTGGTGCGGCTGATGATGCCCAAAAACTTGCGGTCTTCGCCCAGTACGGGCAGCGGGCACGGCGCAGTCGCCATGGGGCCAAACAAGTCGGCCACGGGGGTGCTGGCATCAATCGGTGTCACGTTGTCGATGAAAGCATGTTTGAGGCCCAGCATGCCTTCGTGCCCGTGCAGCGCATCACGCAGCGACTGGGCCGACACCACGCCCAGCAGACGTTGGCGGGCATTGAGCACGTAAGCATGGTCACGGTCCGAGTCTTCAATCAAGCGCAGCGCAGCGCGGCAGCCACGGTCGTTGTGCTCAGAGATGATGGTCAGCGCCTGGCGAGCAATGTCGCAGGCCTTGAACACTGCGGCCGCATCCACACCCTTGATAAAGCTGCGTACGTAGTCGTTGGCAGGACTGCGCAAGATTTCATCGGGTGTGCCTACCTGGATCACCTGGCCATCTTTCATAATGGCAATGCGGTCACCAATGCGCATGGCTTCGTCCAGATCGTGCGAGATGAAGACGATGGTGCGGCGTTTGGTTTCTTGCAGGCGCAGCAACTCCGACTGCATCTCGGTGCGAATGATGGGATCCAGCGCCGAAAAAGCCTCATCCATCAGCAAGATCGCCGGGTCTGAAGCCAGCGCACGGGCCAAGCCTACGCGCTGTTGCATGCCGCCGGACAACTCATCAGGGTAGCTGCCTCCCCATGAACCAAGGCCGACTTGCTCCAGCGCCTCTTGCGCGGCTTGCTGGCGGGCGGCTTTGTCCACGCCCGCCATCTCTAACCCGAATGCAGTGTTGTCCAGCACCGTCATGTGCGGCATCAGCGCAAACGACTGAAACACCATGGAGATATCTTTGCGGCGCAAGGCGCGCAAGTCTTTGTCGCTCAAGGCATTGATGTCCTGCCCGTCGACCACGATGCGGCCGCTGGTTGGCTCAATCAAGCGATTGAGCATGCGCACGAGGGTGGATTTGCCTGAGCCCGACAGGCCCATGACGACGAAGATTTCGCCCGCTTCAATGGTGAAGTTGGCATCGAACACGCCAATCGATTGGCCGGTGCGTTCGAGAATTTGTTGCTTGGAAAGCCCTTGGCGCACCAGGTCCAAGGCCTGCTTTGGCTGATCGCCAAAGACCTTGAAGACGTTTTCGATGCGAATTTGTTTGGCCACTGGTTGTCCTCCCTTGATTTGTTCTTGGGGGTTACACACAGTGCAGCCTCGTCACAAGCTTGGCTTGGACGGCCTACACGCGAAGCCGAATGTTGTGGTCACCGATGCACCGGCGTTGCATAGAGCAAGCCGCAATGAAGGGTTGAAGACCGGGCCCGAATGGCAGCGTAGTGGTGCGCAAGGGCCGCAAGCGAGGGCAGAGGCAACGCACACGCCAGAAGGTGTGCGAGACATGATCCAAAGTGTCCGTGCATCAGTGCCAGAAATCCGGCGCTGTGGTGGCAACTGTCTGCAAGTGCAGTGCTGACACCGGGTTAATCCATGTTGAAAAAACATGGATTACCTGCATGGCAGGTTGTTAATAAGTCGTTTATTCTAACTATTGGGTATATGGCTGTCAATAGTAAATCTGCACTTTTTGGGCTTTCCTGCTGCATTGGCTGGCATCGTGCCGTCAGTCATCGGTAAAACAGCGTAAAAAATAAAAAAACCCGGCATTGGCCGGGCTTTCTGGGTTGAAGAGGGATTCTTCAGTGCGCGTCGGAGTGCTGGCTGTGAATCAGCTTGTCGGTATAGGCAATCGCCAAAGCGCTCAGCAAGAACACCACGTGGATGATGGTTTGCCACATCAAGACTTTGATGTCGTAGTTGGCGGCGTTGATGAAGGTTTTGAGCAGGTGGATAGAGCTGATACCAATGATCGATAGGCCCAGCTTCACTTTGAGCACCGAGGCATTGACGTGATCCAGCCATTCTGGCTGGTCCGGGTGGGTGTCAAGGCCCAGTCGGCTCACAAAGGTTTCATACCCCCCCACGATCACCATGATCAGCAAATTGGAGATCATGACCACGTCAATCAATGCCAGCACGACCAGCATGATCACCGTTTCATTCAAGCTGGTGAGCGGTGCATCGGGCTTGTAGCCAATATTGTTCACGAGCAGTTGCAGGGCTTCTTGGCTGCCAAACGCAGCTTCAATCAAGTGCCACAGCTCTAACAAGAAATGCCAGACGTAAACGCCCTGGGCGGCAATCAGGCCAAGGTACAGAGGCAGTTGCAGCCAGCGGCTGGCAAAAATGAGACTGGGAAGGGGGCGCATAGGAGAGGGTGTGTGGGCTGGGGCTGTCGACTCGTGGATAGGGTCAGGGTGAGCCATAAATGCAATGCGAAGACGTTGAAATAAAGCTGCGCAGAAACGAAGCAGGGCGCGCATTGTAGAGGCAGTGACTCATGGTTAACCCTTGATAAGTCTTTCATTTTCCTCAGGTTTAAACCATAGGGAGTCAGTGGTATGTAAGTGCCGGCGCCGACATTTGCTCGCAAACTACTACCCCTAAAGAGCAAGGAGACAAAGCCATGAATGCACCTACTTCAGCCATTGAATCTGTGTTGGTGGAAAACAGAGTGTTTCCCCCCTCAGAGGCGATTCAAAAAGCAGCCCGTGTCTCGGGCATGGCCGGTTATGAAGCCCTGTGCGCAGAGGCAGAAAAAGACTATGAGGGCTACTGGGCCCGCTTGGCGCGTGAAAACGTGGTCTGGAGCAAGCCTTTCACCCAGGTGCTGGATGAAAGCAATGCACCGTTTTACCGCTGGTTTGCCGACGGAGAGCTCAACGCCAGTGCCAACTGCCTGGACAAGCACATGGGCACGGCGACAGAGCACAAGACGGCCATCATTTTTGAAGCTGATGATGGGCAAGTCACCAAGGTCAGCTACCGTGAGTTGCTGGAGCGTGTGGCGCAGTTTGCCAATGGCTTAAAAGCGCAAGGGGTGAAAAAAGGTGACCGCGTACTCATCTACATGCCCATGACGATCGAAGGCGTGGTGGCCATGCAGGCATGCGCCCGTATCGGTGCTACGCACTCTGTGGTGTTTGGTGGTTTTTCCGCCAAGGCGGTGCAAGAGCGGATTGTGGACGTGGGAGCCACTGCAGTGATTACGGCCAACTTCCAGATGCGCGGTGGCAAAGAGCTGCCACTGAAAGCGATTGTGGACGATGCCCTGCAAATGGGCGGCTGCGAGGGCGTGAAGCATGTCTTTGTGTATGAGCGCACCGCTTCTGCGTACAGCAAGGTGGCAGGCCGTGACATGAGCTTTGCAGAACTGCTGGCCGGGCAGAGCACCGAGTGCCCGCCCGTAGCGGTGGAAGCGGAGCATCCGTTGTTCATCCTCTACACCAGTGGCTCAACTGGTAAGCCCAAGGGCGTGCAGCATTCGACTGGCGGCTACATGCTGTGGGCCAAACAGACGGTGGAGTGGACGTTTGACATGCAGCCCTCCGATGTGTTTTGGTGCACCGCAGACATTGGCTGGATCACGGGTCACACCTACGTGGCTTATGGCCCATTGGCCGCAGGTGCCACGCAAATCGTCTTTGAAGGCGTGCCTACTTTCCCGCATGCAGGGCGTTTCTGGGAAATGATTGAGCGCCACGGCTGCACCGTTTTCTACACAGCGCCGACAGCGATTCGTTCCTTGATCAAGGCCTCGGAAACCGACGAGAAGGTGCACCCCAAGAACTGGAATTTGTCCAGCTTGCGTATCTTGGGCAGTGTGGGTGAGCCGATCAACCCCGAGGCGTGGATGTGGTACTACCGCAATGTGGGCGCAGAGCGTTGCCCGATTGTGGATACCTTCTGGCAGACCGAAAACGGTGGTCACATGATCACTCCGCTGCCCGGTGCCACGCCCTTGGTGCCCGGCTCGTGCACCCTGCCTTTGCCAGGCATCATGGCCGCTATCGTGGACGAAACCGGCAACGATATGCCCAATGGCGCGGGCGGCATGCTGGTGGTCAAGCGCCCATGGCCCAGCATGATTCGCAATATCTGGGGTGACCCTGAGCGTTTCAAAAAGAGCTATTTCCCGGAAGAGCTGGGCGGCAAGACCTATCTGGCGGGCGATGGTGCCGTGCGCAGCGAAGATCGTGGCTACTTCCGCATCACGGGCCGTATTGACGATGTGCTCAATGTCTCTGGTCACCGTATGGGCACCATGGAAATTGAGTCCGCTTTGGTGAGCAAGACCGATCTGGTTGCTGAGGCTGCCGTGGTGGGCCGCCCTGACGATCTGACGGGTGAGGCGATTTGTGCGTTTGTTGTGCTCAAGCGCCCACTGCCCAGTGACCCTGAAGAAGCCAAGGCGCTGGCCAATGAGTTGCGCAACTGGGTGGCCAAGGAAATTGGCCCGATTGCCAAGCCCAAGGACATTCGCTTTGGTGAGAACCTGCCCAAAACGCGCAGCGGCAAGATCATGCGCCGCTTGCTGCGCTCGATTGCCAAGGGCGAGGCCATCACCCAAGACACCTCCACGCTGGAAAACCCCGCCATCTTGGAGCAATTGGGCAAGACCCATTAATCCAGGCGAAATGGCGCGGTGACGGCGCTTGCTCAGTCTTCGCCTCAACCTTCAGCAGATGGTTGGGGGTACTGTGCCAAGTGCCGTGGAATTCCAAACGCTGCATCGCGTTGCATGAAGTTCAAGCCACCTTCGGGTGGCTTTTTCTTGCGCTGTAGGAAACCAAGCCAGCCATGAAAGCGTTACACACTGGCTTGGCTGGGGGCGGTATTGAGGTACAAACCAGCGCATACAGAGCAAATACAGAGCAAAGGAAATAGGCATGAAATCACGCATCGCACTGCTGGTACTCATCATCGTTTTGATTGGAACGTTGGGCTTTTTTAACTTCCCTTACCTGGCGCAGACAGTTCCCATGTCGTTGGGGATCACAACGATAGATGCCCCCTTGGGGCTGATCTTGCTGGCACTGACGGCTTTGATGGCCGTGGTGTTTGTTGCGTATGTGATTGCCATGCAAGGAGCATGGCTGCTGGAGGCGCGCGCACATGCCAAGGAGATGGCTGCGCAGCGTGAGCTGGCAGACAAGGCAGAGGCATCGCGTTTTACAGAGCTGCGCATTGCCATCGAAAACCTGCACAGAGAGGAAGAGCGCAAGCTGCTTGAGCGCCTGTATGTACTGGAGTCACACCTGCAGGCCCGCGCGCAGGAGAGTGATAACTCCACTGCCGCTTATGTGGGGCAGCTGGAGCAGCAGCTGCGGGCCAGGTCGCATGCAGCGTCAGCTGTGCCTAGCACTGATCCGCTGGACGTCACGCCGCGCAACACGCAGTTTTAAAGAGAGTTCCCTGATGCTGGCCCTGCGAGGGTGTAGCAGGGCCTTATCGCGCGCACAGGCCGTCTTGTGCACAGGGCGCGGTGCGCAGCATGACTGGCTACGCGTAGGGCGAAAAAGATAGCTGCTGGCGCTTGTATTTGCAGGTTGTTAGACACAAAAGTATCTTTATCCTCGATTGGATAAGCTCGGGTAGCTATCAAAAAATACGGGATGAGACGGCACCATCAGAGCAACACCTTCCACAGCCCAACAAAAAGCCACCTGAAGGTGGCTAATTTGCTTTAGGGAAGGCGGTGCTTACTTCAAGCTCAGTACCCAGGCAGCCAGTTTTTGGGCTTCGGCTTCACTCACCTGGTTGTTCGCGGGCATGGGCACGGGGCCCCACACGCCGCTGCCGCCTTTGACGATTTTGCTGGCCAATTTGGCCTTGGCGTCGCTTTGGTTGGCGTAGCGGTTGGCCACGTCTTTGAATGAGGGCCCCACCAATTTCTTTTCTACAGCGTGGCAAGCCATGCAGTTTTTAGATGTTGCCAACGCCTGGTCGGCCAGCGCGGGGGCGGCCACGCTCAGTGTCAAAGCAAGGGTGATCAAAGAACGCTTCATCGTTACACTTTCCTCTATCAGGGGATGGTTTGGACCATTGTAGAGCGGCGTGTCGTAAAACGGGCGGTTGGCACCAGCGAAGCTATGGTGCAGAAAGGTGACAAATTATGTGGTTGTTAAGTGCGGTAACGGTGCTGGCTTTGCTGCGGGTGCTGGCGCATCTGGATGTGGTGGATGTGGGCGGTATTTCCGCGCTGTCATGGTGGTGGGTTGTGGGCGGATTCGCACTGTCAGCGGCATGGTTTAGCTATGCCGATCGCTCGGGGCTGAGCACGCGCAAAGCCATGGAGCGGCTTGATCAGCGCAAGCAAGAGCGTATCCAGAAGCAACGCGAGTTGCTGGGCTCGCGGCGCAAGCGCTGAAGCCTGCGTTCGCCAATAGCGAGGTCTGCAGGCCGCAGCTTGCGGGGTGTTACGTATCGGGTGCGCGCAGAGGGTGGGTCATAATCAAACGATGGGCCGCAAGTGCCCACTTGTGAGACATTGACCGCAACCGAAAAAATCAGCTCCACCATGCCTGCATACCGTTCCAAGACCTCTACCGGCGGCCGTAACATGGCCGGTGCCCGCGCCCTGTGGCGTGCCACTGGCATGAAAGATGGCGACTTTGACAAGCCCATCATCGCCATTGCCAACTCTTTCACTCAGTTCGTGCCCGGCCACGTGCACCTTAAGGACATGGGCCAGTTGGTGGCCCGTGAGATTGAGGCTGCAGGCGGTGTGGCCAAAGAGTTCAACACCATTGCGGTGGACGACGGCATTGCCATGGGTCACGACGGCATGCTGTATTCGCTGCCCAGCCGCGATTTGATTGCGGACTCGGTCGAGTACATGGTCAACGCCCACTGCGCCGATGCGCTGGTGTGCATCTCCAACTGCGACAAGATCACCCCTGGCATGCTGATGGCTGCCATGCGCTTGAACATTCCGGTGATTTTTGTCTCCGGTGGCCCCATGGAAGCGGGCAAGACCAAGTTGGCCAACCCCGACACCAAGGTCATCGAGTTCAAGAAGCTGGATTTGGTGGATGCGATGGTGATTGCGGCCGACCAGCGCTTTACCGACGAAGAAGTGGCCCAGGTCGAGCGCTCGGCCTGCCCCACTTGCGGCTCGTGCTCGGGCATGTTCACTGCCAACTCCATGAACTGCCTGACCGAGGCGCTGGGCCTGTCCCTGCCCGGCAATGGCACCGTGGTGGCCACGCACGCCGACCGTGAGCAGCTGTTCAAGCAAGCAGGCCACCGCATTGTCGAGCTGGCCAAGCAGTACTACGAGCAAGACGACGAGTCCGTGCTGCCACGTTCGGTGGGCTTCAAGGCCTTTGAGAACTGCATCACCCTGGACATTGCCATGGGTGGCTCCACCAATACCATCTTGCACCTGCTGGCCATCGCCCAGGAAGCGGGTATTGACTTCACCATGGCTGACATCGACCGCCTCTCGCGCGTCGTGCCCCAGTTGTGCAAGGTGGCGCCCAACACGCAGAAGTACCACATTGAAGACGTGCACCGTGCAGGCGGCATTATGGCCATCCTGGGTGAGCTGGCGCGCGCTGGCAAGCTGCACACGGATGTGCCCACCGTGCACGCCAAGACCATGGCCGAGGCCCTGGCCAAGTGGGATGTGATGGTGACGCAGGACGAAGCCGTCAAGCACTTTTACCTGGCTGGCCCCGCAGGCATTCCGACACAAACCGCGTTCAGCCAGAACACCCGCTGGCCCAGCCTGGATCTGGACCGCGCCGAAGGCTGCATTCGCTCGTATGAGCATGCGTTCAGCAAGGAAGGCGGCTTGGCCGTGTTGTTTGGCAACATTGCGCAAAACGGTTGCGTGGTTAAGTCGGCGGGCGTGGACGAGTCCATCTTGGTGTTTGAAGGCACAGCCCACGTGACCGAGTCGCAGGACGAAGCGGTGGCCAACATTTTGGACGACAAGGTCAAGGCCGGTGATGTGGTCATCGTGCGCTACGAAGGCCCCAAGGGCGGTCCCGGCATGCAAGAAATGCTCTACCCCACCAGCTACATCAAGTCCAAGGGCTTGGGCAAGGCCTGTGCGCTGTTGACGGACGGGCGCTTTTCGGGCGGCACCTCGGGCCTGTCGATTGGCCACTGCTCGCCCGAAGCGGCCGCAGGTGGTGCGATTGGCCTGGTGCAAAACGGTGACCGCATCCGCATCGACATTCCCAACCGCAGCATCAATGTGCTGGTCAGCGACGAAGAGCTGGCCCGCCGCCGTGCTGAGCAAGACGCCAAGGGCTGGAAGCCCGCCAAGCCGCGCCCGCGCAAGGTGTCTGCAGCCCTGAAGGCGTACGCCAAGTTGGTGACATCGGCCGACACGGGCGCAGTGCGCGATCTGTCCAAGCTGGAAGACTGAGCGGGCTGTCGTGCCCGTGCAAAAAAAGCCGCCGCCTCGGGCGGCTTTTTTTCATGACGCAGCGCACCGAAGCGCGGGTGTGGGAGGCTTTGGTGAATTTATCCCTCAGTTGATATCAAAAAAGAAGCTGCTAGCGCAGTAAATACAAGCATTTCATCAATAAATGTATTGAAAAATATTGCTGGATAAGCGCAAGCAGCTCATGTTTATGAATTTAACGTTCTCTGCTAAGAAAGTGGCGTCAGTCATGTTGTTGCCAAGTTGGGTGCGCCGCACGTGGTGCATCGCAGTGTGTATGGGCTTGACCAGTGTGGCCCTGCCCAGCTGGGCGCAAACGCAGCCGTATCCCCAGCAGCGCCCGATCAAGCTGGTGGTGCCCTTTGCAGCGGGCGGCTCTACCGACATCGTGGCGCGCTTGGTGGCTGAAGGCATGCAGGCGCAGTTGCAGCAAACCATCTACATCGAAAACAAGGCGGGCGCCGGTGGCATGCTGGGCGCAGAGCTGGTGGCCCATGCTGCAGCAGATGGCTACACGGTGGGGCTGGGCTCTATCAGCTCGCTGGCCGTGAACCCCGTGGTGCTTAAAGCCGCACGGGTGCAACCGCTGCAGGACTTCAAAATGGTGGTGCCCTTGGCGTCGATTGCCTCGGTGTTTGCTGTGCCGCCGTCTGCGGGTGTGCGTGATTTCGCCCAGTTTTTGCAAGTGGCTCGCAAGCAAGGTGATGCATGGGCGGTGGGCTCTTCCGGTGTGGGCTCTGTCGGTCATGTGATTTTGGAAGCACTCAATGCGGACTTGGGTTTGCGTATGCGCCACATTCCGTTCAAGGGCATGGGCCCTGTGGTGCAAAGTGCGCTGGCAGGGCAAACACAAGTGCTCAGCGATCAATATCCGTCTTCAGCCCCCCACATCAAGGCCGGGTACTTAATTCCTTTCGCCGTGGCTGCCAACCAGCGTTTGCAAGCGTTGCCGCAAGTTCCTACGCTCAAGGAGCTGGGTTATCCGCAGCTCAACGCACTGGCTATCACCTGGTTTGGTCTGATGGTGCCTGCGGCCACGCCAGATGCGGTGGTGCAGCGCCTGAATCAAGCGGCGAATGCCGCGTTGGCACAACCCGAACTGCAAGCGCGCTTGAAGGCATTGGGGGTCGATGTTTTGGGGGGCACATCCGCAGACTTGGCGCGCATGGTGGAGGAAACCAGCGCACAGGTACGTACCTTGGTGCAGCAGCGCGGTATTACTGATGGCATGTGATGCGGTGATTCACCGCTGTGCAACGCTCCAAGTGAGCGCAGTGTTTGTGGCTTGGCTGCGCAGCGTGGTCTTGCACTTGTAGGTGCAGGTCGCCGTGGTGACGACTGGTGTACAGGGCATGCTGATAATGAAGCTGCACTCTGCCGTTGGGTGGGGCGCTTTGTTTATTCACCCTAGCTAGATCTTGTTCCATGAAAGCTGCTCCTGATTGGTTAGCCCGTAGCGTTGATAAATTGCGCGGCACCGCTGCACAACCTGTGGCCGGTGTAGCCCAACGGCCTATGGCGCAGCGTTTGAAAGCCACATTGCGCCGCGGGCCAGAGGCTTTGTCTCCGCATATCTTGCGGCGCTTGATGGACGACTTGCAGGCCGCAGCGAGTGAGCAGCTCAGCGAGGTGGAGGCGGCCAAGCATGCGCAGTCTGTTATGGATTGGTATGCCAGCGCAACGGATGCGCAAAAAGCCGATCTGTGGCTGTTGATGTGCGAAGAGTTTGGCCCCGATGCTCAGCGCATCCAGGCCGTGCGCCTGCAATTAGAGCAAGCGCGCAACCCGGGTGAGATGACGCAGGCAGAAATCGATTTGCGCAAAGTGCTGGTGTCCGCACGCACCCGGCTGCTGCAGCGCTTTTCTGTGCCCGAAGGCGGCATGCGTTTTCTGATCGACATGCGTGCAGAACTGCTGAAGCTGCCTAAAAGCGACAAACGTTTTGTGGCGCTGGATGCAGAGCTGGAGCACTTGTTTGCCAACTGGTTTGATGTGGCTTTTTTGGAGCTGCGCAAGCTCACTTGGGATTCGCCAGCATCACTGCTGGAGAAGTTGATTCAATATGAAGCGGTGCATGACATCCGCAGCTGGGCAGATTTGAAAAACCGCGTGGACAGTGATCGTCGCTGCTATGGTTTCTTTCACCCCAAAATGCCCAATGAACCACTGATTTTTGTGGAGGTGGCGCTGGTTGAGCAAATGTCTGCGGCGATTGCTCCTTTGCTCGACGAGCATGGCGCACGCGCTGACTTGAGCAAAGCCAGCACTGCAATTTTCTACTCCATCAGCAACACCCAGAACGGATTGCGCGGTGTGAGCTTTGGCAACTCGCTGATCAAGCGTGTGGTGGATGATTTGCTCTCGGAGTTCCCCAAACTGCGCAGTTTTGCCACCTTGTCTCCCATTCCTGGCTTGCGGCAGTGGCTGCTCAAGCACGGAGATACGGTGACCGCACAGTGGACACCCAAGCAACACACGGCTGTTGCCCAAGCGCTCGGCGTGACTGCACCAGTGCAAATCGCGCAACTCGTCCAGGCAGGCGGTGATGTGCAGCAGTGGGCAGAGACGCATGTGCTGCGTAAAGCCTTGATGGCGTGTGCGGCACATTATTTGGCCAAGGGGATGGACCAAGGTCGCCCTCTAGACCCTGTGGCGCGCTTTCACCTCGGCAACGGTGCCCGGGTGGAGCGCATCAACTGGGCGGCAGACTTGTCCAGCAAAGGCTTGAAGCAATCGCTGGGTTTGATGGTGAATTACTTGTATGACCTCAAGCGCCTGGATAAACATCGTGACTCTTTGGCGCAAGGCAAAGTGCCTGTTTCAGCAGAAGTGGATGCATGGCGCAAAGGGTGGTGAAGCAGTGTGCTAGCACGTAAAAAAAGCGCCTTCGAAGGGCGCTTTTTTTGGTTTGTGCTTGTCTCAGGGAGGGTTGTGTATCAAGCCGCTGTGCCCATCTGGGCCTGCAGATAATTGGCCAAGCCCACCATCTGAATCAGTCCCAGCTGTTTCTCCAGCCAGTAGGCATGGTCTTCTTCCGTGTCTTTGAGTTGGGCCAGCAGCAAATCGCGTGACTGGAAGTCATGGTGCTTTTCGCACAGCACCATGGCAGCGCGCAGGTTGTCGCGCACCTGGTATTCCACAGCCAAGTCTTTGCGCAACATTTCCTCCACGGTGTTGCCAGCTTCAAAGGCGTGAGGGCGCATATCGGGCTTACCACCCAAGAACAAGATGCGGCGCAAGATCACATCCGCGTGCAGCGTTTCTTCTTCCATTTCGTGGTTGATGCGCTCATACAGACGCATGAAGCCCTGATCTTCATACTGGCGCGAGTGGATGAAGTACTGATCGCGGGCAGAAAGCTCGCCGCGCAGCAATTCGTTGAGGCAGGCGATGACTTCGGGATGACCTTGCATAGTTATTTTTCTCAGGAAAGTGATGGGTGCTTGCAGTATGGCTTTAAGTAAAAGCTTCGCCAAATCACTGGTTCATAAATCCCTAGCACGCTGCATTGCATGCATGCGAAACACAGAATCATTCGCGATTGGCTGAAATTAGGAGTGGGTGTGCCGCATTGGTGCCATCAGATGGTCATTGGCCTGCGGCACAATGCACACCATGCTGATGTACCCACAGATTGATCCGGTGGCCCTGCAATTGGGTCCTCTCGCCATTCACTGGTATGGCTTGACCTATTTGGCAGCGTTTGGGCTGTTTTTGTGGCTGGGCACACGCAGGCTCAAACACCCTCCGTTTAACCGCCTGCAAGGCGAGGCGGCATGGACACGCCGCAATGTGGAGGACTTGCTGTTCCAAGGCGTTGTGGGGGTTATTGTGGGTGGGCGCTTGGGGTACTGCCTGTTTTACAAGCCTGCGTATTACCTCAGCCATCCGCTGGAGGTATTTGCAGTGTGGGAAGGCGGTATGAGCTTTCATGGCGGGCTGCTGGGTGTTATTGCTGCCATGGTGTGGTTTGCTGTGACACGCAAGCGCTCTTGGCTGCAAGTCGTGGACTTTGTGGCGCCGTGCGTGCCAACGGGCCTGGCCGCAGGCCGTATTGGTAATTTCATCAACGGGGAGCTGTGGGGCCGCTTTGCCGATCCTGCTTTGCCGTGGGCCATGGTTTTTCCTCAGAGTGGCTCGTTGTTGCCGCGGCATCCCTCGCAGATTTATCAGTTTTTGATGGAAGGCTTGTTGCTGTTTATATTGCTATGGCTATATGCACAAAAAGAGCGCAAGCCTGGGCAGGTGGCTGCCGTGTTTTTGATGGGCTATGGCACGTTCCGCTTTATTGCAGAGTACTTCCGTGAACCCGATGCTTACCTGGGCATTCTTTCGATGGGTATGAGCATGGGGCAGTGGCTTTGCGTACCAATGATCGTAGGTGGCGCCGCTATGTGGATGTGGGCGCGCCAGCGCAACGTGGCTTAAGGCTTGCAAACCATAAGAAAAAGAAAGTAGGTGGGCGTGTTAGAGCGGCGTGCATATTTGCAATGGTTAGCAGCAATGGCGGTTGCAGCCCCCGCGTGGGCACAAACTGCAAAGACACGTCGTCACAGCGTGGACTGGCCCAGTCAGGCTGTCAATCTGATCGTTCCCTTTCCTGCCGGTGGCTCTAGTGCGATTTTGGCCAAGCAAGTTGCACTCTCGTTTGAACGCACCACAGCGCAATCTTTGCGCCTGCAATACCTAGGCGGCGGCGGAGGGGTGCAGGGGGCGAGCTTTGCCGCCAAGGCGCAGGCGAATGGACAAAACATTTTTATTGGTGGCAGCCACCTTGCAGTAGCCAGAACGCTCAGCGTGGATGAAGATTTTGATCTGATTGAAGACTTGCGCCCCTTGGCGCTGGTGGCTCTGGTGCCGCAGGTGGTGGTGATCAATCCGGAACGTATTCGAGTGCGGACGGCCATGGAGTGGCTGGCAGACTTGGCGCGCAAGCCGATGCGTTATCGCATGGCTACAGCGGGAGTTGGATCCTCCAGCCATGTTTCTGCAGAAATCCTGAGGTATCAAGAATCGCTGCGCTTTGATTTTGTGCACTTTCGTGGTGCAGGCCCTGCTTTGCAAGATTTGCTGGCGGGGTCGGTAGACATGATGGTAGATGGGTTGATATCTTGTCTGCCGCATGTGCGCTCAGGTCGATTAAAGGCCTTGTTGGTGACGGGACGCCAGCGCGTAGCGCTTTTGCCTGATGTGCCATGTGCGCTGGAGATGGGCGTGCATGCGCTGGATAGCGTGACTTGGTATGGTTTGTTTGCACCAAGTCAGTTGACGGATGCACAGGCGCAGGCAATGCAGGCAGTGTTCATGCAGATGGGGCGCGATGCCACGTTGCAAAATAATTTGGCAGCCATGGGCATTCACTGGGGCGATCTCTATGGTGAGGAATTTGCAGCCATGGTTCGACAAGAAACTTTGCAGTGGGCGCAGCGGCTCAAAAGCATAGGGTTTAAACAGCAATGGCTAAAAAATACTGAAGAGAGCTAAGGTGAACGATCAAATCGCTGTGCACCATGGTGTGGATGAGCAAGGGCAACCTACCGGGATTGTCGAAGTCGCAATCACGAACTCCGGCAAGCTGAACGCAATGACGCGCAAGATGTGGCGGGAGTTGCGTTCTGTTTTTGAGGCCATCCACAACAACTCTGCTGCTCGTTGCGTTGTGATTTGTGGGCAGGGTGAGTCTTTTTGCGCGGGCGGTGATATTTCGGAATATCCGGCGTTTCGTTTTGACCCCATTACTTTGGCTTCTTTCCATGAAGATGATGTATGGGGGGGGTTGCATGCCATCTTGGCCTGTGACGTGCCGGTCATAGCGAGTATTCAAGGGGCGTGCATGGGGGCGGGGGTGGAAATTGCCAGCTGCTGTGACGTGCGTTTGGTGGCTGAAACCGCGAAGTTTGGTGCGCCGATTGCCAAACTTGGCTTCCCCATGGCCCCAAAAGAGTTGCAGTTGGTAGCATCGGCACTTGGTGGCCATACCGCCAGGCGCATGCTGTTGGAGGCGGCCGTTTTTTCTGCCCATCAAATGACTGCGATTGGCTGGTGTGCTCAGCCATTGAGTGGACAGCAGTTGCCCCTTGAGGTCGCGCGCACGGCTTCGCGTATTGCCAGCTTGGCTCCGCAAGCTGCGCGCTTGAACAAGCAGACCATGCGTAGGTTGGCCAGTGGTCGTCCGGTGCCGACTCCCTATGCATATGCCAATTCGGCAGAGCACCGCGAGGGGATTGGCGCATTCTTGGAAAAACGACCCCCAATTTTTTGATGGATGGACGCGGGTCTACGGCTGCACAATACGCCAATGTCTGATGTGATGCCTCGTATTCAAGTCTCTGCGCAGTGGCGGTCTTTCGTACAGCCTATTTCTCGGCTTTTCCAAAGCGTTCCAGTGAGCAGCGGTAGTGTTGTGTTGCTCATTCTGCAGAGTGAGGAGGCGCGGGAGGCAATTTGTGCAGCAGCTCGCGCAGTCGATTGTGAATGTGTCGAAATTTCCGCGAATGCTGCGCAAGCAGATGTCCAGCAAGCCATCGTGCAACATTTGCCCGTGGTCGTGGTTTGTGTGCCTGAAATTTTTGGCTGGGTATCAAAAACTGCCTTCGTAGCAGGCAGTGCTGCTGTTTACACCTGCGGGGAACATTCAGAAGGAACGCTACTGGCTCGCGCAGCGCACTTCGCTGCATGAAACAAAGTTGCTTGATTGCTCGGCTGGCCTAAGGCGCTATAAATAAAAAAGGATCTTTATAGGATCCTTTTTTTGGGTTTTGCCGAATTAACGTAGCACGAGTACAGGCACTTGAGAGTGTGTGAGCACATGTTGTGTCTCGCTGCCCAGCAG
Source organism: Comamonas sp. UBA7840 (assembly GCF_002501455.1). Classification (NCBI taxonomy): domain Bacteria; kingdom Pseudomonadati; phylum Pseudomonadota; class Betaproteobacteria; order Burkholderiales; family Comamonadaceae; genus Comamonas; species Comamonas sp. UBA7840. The sequence goes on from NZ_DLTI01000008.1 coordinate 23,418, forward strand.
CAGGCGCTTGATACCCTTGCGGCCGTGCGAAGCCATGATGATCAGGTCTGCATTTTGCTTATCGGCTGCTGCAATGATGGACTCTGCAATCAAGTCAGACTTGGCGATGCTTGTCTTGACTTTTACGCCAACGGCTTTGCCATCGGCTTTGATTTTGTCCAGCACGGCTTGGGCTTGTTCGGTCCACTGTGCTTCGATGCGCTTAATTTCCGAAAGCTCAACGGTTGCGCCGCCTTCTAGGTAGCTGCGGGGGTAGCGAGGAATGACCTTCAGGGCGATCAGCGAAGCGCCAGTGAGTTTGGCCAAGTCCATCGCATGGCTGACTGCCTTGTCGGACAGAGGTGAGCCATCAGTTGCAACCAGAATCTTTTCGTACATATTGATCTCCAAGTTTTTATTAAGGGAGTGTGATGCCTAGAGCTTAGGCGAGTGGTGTAAAGGGTTCTTGATGCACATCAAGATACTTGGGGTGTTTGTGGATACGCTTGCGGCCATGTCTGCAAACTCCCAACAGCCGTCTCTGAGTTTAGAGAGGGTTGATTCATCTTGCCTAAATTCTGCTTCTACTGCTGTAGGCGAGTTGCACCTGCTTGATGATCCCGGTGAATGGCCAAGTTTTGGTAAACCGTATGGCGAGCAGGGTGCTCAAGCGGTTCTGGCTGAAGATGTCCAAGTCTGGGAATCACAAGTTGCGCTGGATGGCATGTACTGCGCAACGTGTGCGTTAACAATTGAAGATGCTTTACGTGCAGTGCCAGGTGTGCAGCAGGTAGAGGTCAGTGCAGCAGCTAAGCGCGCCAAAGTTGTCTGGTCACCTGACAAAGTGTTGCCATCGGAATGGATCAAGGCGATTGAAAAAGCAGGCTATCAAGCGGTGCCTGCTAACGATGCTTTGGCGCGGGAATTACGCCAAGCGCAGCATAGAAAGGCGCTATGGCGCTGGCTGTTGGCAACGTTTTGCATGATGCAAGTCATGATGTATGCATGGCCTTCTTATAGCGCCAATCCTGATGATTTACTCATGGAGTACGAGCGGCTTTTGCGCTGGGCCTCTTGGGTGATTTGTATTCCCATGCTGATTTTTGCTTGTGGCCCATTCTTTAGTGGCGCATGGCGTGACCTTAAGCAGTTTCGAGTCAGCATGGATATGCCTGTGGCTCTGGGCATGATCATTACCTTTATCGTCAGCTCGATAGGTACGTTCGCGCCAACCGGGATATTTGGTAAAGAAGTTTTTTACGATTCTTTGACCATGTTCGTCTGCTTTTTGTTAACGGGGCGATGGCTGGAAATTCGTTTGCGTGATCGTACGGCAGGGGCTTTGGATGCTGTATTAAACCGTTTGCCTGATAGCGTTGAGCAGCGTCAGCCTGATGGTGGTTTTATACGAGTGCCGTTGCGGAAAATAAGTGTGAGTGATGTTTTGCGCGTCTTACCTGGAGAGGCGTTTCCTGCGGATGGGCTGATTCTTGCTGGGCGTACGCAAGCAGATGAGGCGTTGCTAACAGGGGAGTCTCGTCCGGTCTCGCGTGGCGAGGGCGAGCGAGTGATCGCAGGCAGCTATAACTTGACGGCACCTGTGGAGTTGCAGGTTGAGCACGTAGGTGGGCAGACAAAGTTTGCACAGATCGTGGATCTGATGGAGAGTGCGTCCACGCAAAAGCCGCGCTTGGCTCAATTGGCGGATAAAGTTGCCGCACCTTTCTTGATTGTGGTGCTGGTGTTAGCTGCTGCCTCAGCCATGTATTGGTGGTCAGAAAGTCCAGGACGGGCATTGATGGTAGCTGCCTCGGTGCTGATTGTGACGTGCCCATGTGCGCTTTCTTTGGCAACTCCTGTGGCGATGCTCACATCGGCTGGTACTCTTGCGCGCCAAGGGGTATTGGTGCGCAATTTGCAGGGCTTGGAGGCGCTGGCATCCATTGATACCTTGGTGTTTGATAAGACGGGCACGCTCACCAAGGACGGGATGGAAGTCTCCGGAATGGCGGTGCTCAATCAGTCTGAAGCGAAGGATTGGCAAGGATTGGCGGCTGCGATTGCTCTGCAATCTCGTCATCCTGTATCTAAAGCAGTTGCTGGCTTTGGTGTTGCACTTGCTGCTGAGTGGCAGGTTTTGTCGCTAGAGGAAATCAGTGGGCAAGGACTGCGTGCCCAGGTTCAAAAAGCGAACGATGCTGGGGTTTCCATGTGGGTGCGCCTTGGATCGCAAAAATTTGCTGGAACGGGGCAGTTGTGCAGTGAAAAGCAAGCCGTTTATTTGGCGCAAGAAATATCGGCTCAAGAGGTGCGCTCGCTCGCATTGTTTGAGCTCAACGAAAGTGTGCGCAAAGAGGCCAAGCAGGTGGTAACTGCTTTGCAGCAAAGCGGAGTTGATGTTCAGTTGCTGTCTGGCGACGGGCGTCAAGCGGTATCACGTATTGCTGCACAGCTCGGTATTGAGCGCTATGACGCTGAGTGCTCGCCAGAGACTAAGCTCAAGATCATCCTCACTGCACAGCAGGCGGGCCATCGTGTCGGCATGGTGGGGGATGGTCTCAACGATGGGCCGGTTTTGGCGGGAGCTGATGCGTCGTTTGCTTTTGGTAAGGCGGTACCTTTGGCTCAGGCGAAGTCTGACTTTGTGGTGTTGAGTGACAACTTAGAGTTGGTGTTGCAAAGCATATTGCTGGCCCGCAAAACTTTGCGCATTGTGCGTCAAAACTTGTTTTGGTCAGCGTTCTATAACGCTGCCTCTATTCCGTTGGCCATGATGGGGCTCATGCCGGCGTGGCTGGCAGGGCTTGGGATGGCTTTGAGCTCTTTATTGGTGGTTCTGAATGCGGCGCGATTGGCAAAACCTTCGACATTCGCCGCTGTGCAGTTGAGTGCAAGCACGTCTTTACAGACTCCTGGTGTGGTGGCACTGACTAAATAAAGGGCATTTCGTGGAAATTCTTTATCTACTTATTCCTTTGTCCGTGATTTTGGTGTTGTTCATTGCAGGTGGTCTGTGGTGGGCAATTTATCGCGGCCAATTTGAGAGCGTCGAGCAAGAGGCAGAGCGCATTCTTCGAGACGATTGATGTTTGTCAACAACGAAAAAACCATAACAGTGAACACTTTCGACTGCATATTAAGAGGTGCCCGATGGATTCTCTAAAAACTAGTGCTGCACACTACAGTGATACCGTAGTTAGGCAGTTTTCAATCATGGCCGTCGTGTGGGGGGTAGTAGGCATGTTGGTCGGCGTTTTTATCGCCGCCCAATTGGCTTGGCCCGAACTCAACTTCGGTATTTCTTGGCTCAGCTTTGGTCGCTTGCGCCCATTGCATACAAACGCGGTAATTTTTGCGTTCGGCGGAAGCGCCTTGTTCGCAACCAGCTACTACGTGGTTCAGCGTACCTGTCAAACCACGTTGTTCTTGCCTAAGTTGGCTGCATTTACCTTTTGGGGTTGGCAGTTGGTTATTGTGGCTGCAGCTGTTAGCTTGCCTTTGGGTTTTACCTCCGGCAAAGAATACGCTGAACTGGAATGGCCTATCGACATCTTGATCACTTTGGTGTGGGTGTCCTACGCGATTGTGTTCTTTGGCACGGTTGGTACACGTAAGGTTAAGCACATTTATGTGGCTAACTGGTTCTTTGGTGCCTTCATCATCGCGGTAGCTTTGCTGCACGTAGTGAACAGCGCTGCTATTCCTGCAGGCTTTATGAAGAGCTACTCCGCTTATGCCGGCGTGCAAGACGCGATGGTGCAGTGGTGGTATGGGCACAATGCGGTGGGCTTCTTCTTGACCGCAGGTTTCCTGGGCATGATGTACTACTTCGTGCCTAAGCAAGCTGGCCGTCCTGTGTACTCGTACCGTCTGTCGATCGTGCACTTCTGGGCGCTGATCTTTACTTACATGTGGGCAGGTCCTCACCACTTACACTACACCGCGCTGCCTGACTGGACACAGTCCGTTGGTATGGTGTTCTCACTGATTTTGTTGGCACCTTCTTGGGGCGGCATGATCAACGGTGTGATGACGCTGTCTGGCGCATGGCACAAGCTGCGCGAAGACCCCATCCTGCGCTTCCTGATCGTGTCGCTGTCGTTCTACGGTATGTCCACTTTCGAAGGTCCGATGATGGCGATCAAGACAGTGAACGCACTGTCGCATTACACCGACTGGACCGTGGGTCACGTGCACTCTGGTGCTTTGGGCTGGGTGGGCTTGATCACCATGGGCTCTTTGTATTACCTGATCCCGCGTTTGTTTGGCAAAACCGAAATGCACTCCAAGTCTGCGATTGAGCTGCACTTCTGGATGGCCACGATCGGTATCGTGCTCTACATCGCCGCGATGTGGATCTCCGGTGTGATGCAAGGCCTGATGTGGCGTGCTGTGAATGCTGACGGTACTTTGACCTATACCTTTGTGGAAAGCGTGAAGGCTTCTTACCCCTTCTATGTGATCCGTGTGATCGGTGGTCTGTTGTACTTGCTTGGTATGTTGATCATGGCTTGGAACGTTATGAAGACAGTGGCTTCGGGTCGTTCTGTGAAGGTGGCAGTGCCTGCCGTTAACCCTGCTCACGCCTAAGTACGAGGAGCCTGAAAAATGTCCGCAAACAACAACAAAGGGTTCACCCACGAGAAGGTCGAAACCAGCAATTTCTTGATGATCGTTTTGATCTTGCTGGTAGTGGCTGTGGGTGGTCTGGTGGAAATTGTTCCGCTGTTCTTCCAAAAATCTACGACAGAAGCTGTGCAAGGCGTAGAGCCTTACCAGCCTTTGCAGTTGATGGGTCGTGATGTTTATATCCGCGAGGGCTGCTACAACTGCCACTCGCAGATGATCCGTCCTTTCCGAGCAGAAACCATGCGCTACGGCCACTACTCGGTGGCGGGTGAGTTCGTGTACGACCATCCCTTCCAGTGGGGTTCCAAGCGTACAGGTCCTGACCTGCACCGCGTGGGTGGCAAGTACAGCGACGAATGGCATCGTATCCACTTGAACAACCCTCGTGACTTGGTGCCTGAATCGAACATGCCTGAGTACCCTTGGCTCAACAAAAACACGGTTGACCATACGGTGGTTGCACAGCGTATGACTGCGCTGCGCACTGTTGGTGTGCCTTACACCGATGAGCAAATCGCCGGTGCTGCAGAGCAAGTCAAGGGTAAGACTGAGATGGAAGCAGTGATTGCTTACCTGCAAGGTCTGGGTACAGCGCTTAAGTAAAAAGGATAGGGCTATGGACATCACCACAATGCGCATTGTTGCAACATTGGTATCGATGGCGCTGTTCATCGGCATCTGGTGGTGGGCGTATGCCCGCCGCAATCAGGAGCGTTTTGACGAAGCGGCACAGCTGCCGTTTCAACAAGACTGATTCCCCATCCAGAACGAGAACATCCCATGAGCGATTTCGTAAATAACTTCTGGTCGGTCTACGTCGCTGGCATTACTGTGGTGGGCATCATTGCTTGCTTGGTACTGCTTATCATCACTGCCCGTAAAAAGGTCGTGGCTGACGGCGATAACACCACTGGCCACGTGTGGGACGAAGACCTGCGCGAATTGAACAACCCGATGCCACGTTGGTGGGTCTGGATGTTTGTGATCACTGTTGTCTTTGGCTTGCTGTATTTGCTGGCATACCCAGGTTTGGGCTCTTATGCTGGCAAGATGCAGTGGAGCCAGGTGGGCGCATATCAGGCAGAGGTTGAAAAAGCAAATGCAGAGTTGGAACCTCTGTATGCGCGCTTTACAGCCATGAGCTCGGAAGATATGTCCAAGGACGGCCAAGCCATGGCTGTTGGTGAGCGTTTGTTCATGAACAATTGCGCCCAGTGCCACGGCTCGGATGCTCGCGGTAGCAAAGGCTTCCCTAACTTGACCGACGGCGACTGGCTGCATGGTGGCGCGCCTGCCAACATCAAGCAAACCATTACTGAAGGCCGTGTGGCGATGATGCCGCCTCAGGCTGAAGTGGTCGGCACTCCTGATGATGTTCGTAACTTGGCACACTACGTGATGAGCTTGTCGGGCAGCCCTCATGACTCTTTGAAGGCTGCTTTGGGCAAGTCCAAGTTCACCGCTTGTGCGGCATGCCACGGTACGGATGCCAAGGGCAATACCATGCTGGGTGCGCCTAACTTGACCGATGATATCTGGCTGCATGGCTGGGGTGAACAAGCGATTGTGGACATCATCACCCACGGCAAGCTGAACGAAATGCCTGCACAGAACAAGAAATTGACTCCTGCGCAGATTGACGTTTTGACTGCTTATGTTTGGGGCTTGTCTAATAGCAAGCCTGGAGCAACCAACTGATCGTTGTGGCGATCGTGAAGGCGGCACTGTGTGCCGCCTTTTTCTTTGGTGCGATTTAGGGAGTTTGACTCATGAGTTCCGAGCAAAAAAAACCGCAAAAAATCATTCCTATCAAAGCGGATAGCCAGGAAAAAACCGTATCGTTTTTTGAAGCGCATAAAAAGATTTATCCGCGCTCCATCAGCGGACGTTTTATGAGCTGGCGCTGGGCCATGGTGTGGCTGACGCAGCTGATTTTTTATGGTTTGCCGTGGCTGGATTGGGGGCAGCGCCAAATGGTCTTGTTTGACCTGGGGGCGCGACGCTTTTATTTGTTCGGTTACGTGCTGTATCCGCAAGATTTCATTTATCTGACGGGTTTGCTGATTGTCAGTGCGCTGTCGCTGTTTTTGTTTACCGCAGTGGCTGGGCGTTTGTGGTGCGGCTTTACATGTCCACAAACGGTATATACCGAAATTTTTATGTGGATCGAGCACAAGGTCGAGGGTGACCGCAGTGCACGTATTCGCTTGGACCAAGGGGGCTGGACGCTGGAAAAAATCTGGCGCAAAACCCTTAAACAATTTTTGTGGATTGCCTTGGCGCTGTGGACCGGCTTCACCTTCGTAGGCTACTTTGTGCCTATCCGTGAGTTGGGTGGAGAGCTGCTGGCGCTCCAAGGCAGCTGGCAGATTTTCTGGGTGTTGTTTTACGGTTTTGCGACGTATGGCAATGCAGGCTACATGCGTGAGCAGGTGTGCAAGTACATGTGCCCTTATGCGCGCTTCCAAAGCGCGATGTTTGACAAAGATACATTGGTCGTCAGCTATGACGCCAAGCGTGGTGAAAACCGTGGTCCTCGCAAAAAAGACGTGGATTACAAAGCCCAAGGCTTGGGCGACTGTATCGACTGCAAGTTGTGTGTACAGGTCTGCCCGGTTGGCATCGATATTCGCGATGGTTTGCAGTACGAGTGCATCGGTTGTGGCTTGTGTGTGGATGCATGTAACAACGTGATGTACAACATGCACTATCCGCGTGGGTTGATACGCTTGACGACGCAAAATGCGGTGAGCAAAGGCTGGACCGGTGCGCAAATTTGGCGTCGTATTGCGCGCCCCCGCGTGCTGATTTACACCATGATTTTGGTGGGTTTGACGTCGGCCATGGTCTTTAGCATGGCGGTGCGAGAGCCCCTCAAGGTTGATGTGATTCGGGACCGTGCATCGTTGGCGCGGATTGTGGCCGGTGGCAAGCTGGAGAATGTCTATCGTTTGCAGGTAATGAATGCTACGGAGCAAGCCCAAACTTATAGCGTTGCTGTGAAGGGGCTGGAGGGCATTGCGATGGCAGAAAGCACCACCGTGGACGTGGACTCCGCCCAAACGCGTGGTGTTGCTGTGCGCGTACAAATTCCGTATGGAACTGCTGAACCTGGTTCACATCCTATTGAGTTTGAAATCACGGCACAAAGTGGCAAAGGCCATGTGCTTGAAAAATCAGTTTTCTTAGTGCCTCGCTAAGAACGCAGCATTGTTGGTGTGCAAGACTGAGTGCTTGCACACTGCGTTTGATGGAAAGAGAGTGGGTTATGACTCAGGTAGCAAAAAAGCTGGAAGTGCCATCAGGTCCTTGGTGGAAATATGGCCACGTATGGCTGGTGTTCGCAGGGCCTGCCGTGGTGGTCGTGGCAGGTATCGTGACAGCCATGATTGCCATGAATGGTGCGGATCCCGTAGTGGACAACGATTACTACCAAAAGGGCCTGAATATCAACCAGGAACTGCGCCACATCGAAAAAAGCTTGGCGCCAGCGGGTGCTGCGCGTAACCATGTGACAACCCCCGATGCTGATTTGCCCAATCTGGCACCTAAATAACGGTTTATTAAAAAAAGTAGCTGCTTGCGCTTTAAATATGCTGACTTCAAGTGCTTTTAATGCACAAGTCATTGTAAATATTGCGCTGGCAGCTATTATTTTTATTTAGCGTTTGTCCCACGCAGCCTGGTTGGGAATGGTGCTCACAATGTCCACATGATTCACGCAAAGGAGTGCACATGTGGACACGACGTTTAATGTGGATTGTTTGGCCCGCTTTTTTGGCAGCTGGCGTGATGGAAATGCTGGTGTTTGCCGCATTCGACCCGCACGATATGTTGTGGTTGGGGCAAGGGATTGAGCTATCCCGCACGGCGATTTATACCTTGGCCTTTTTTGCTTTTTGGGTGGTTTTTGTGGCTGCTGGATATTTGACGGTTTTGCTGTCTATTTCTGCTTCCGAAGTGAACGCCCAGCCCAGCATGTAACGAAGGCAGTGTTGTGGCAGTCGCTGTATAAAAAAGCAACCACCCATAAAAAAACCTCCCAAGCCTACGCTGGGAGGTTTTTTTATGGGAAAGCCAGAGCGCTTACTTGTTGCACTCGTGCTGGCTGTTGACCAAGCGCTGCAGTGCAGCAGTGTCCAAAATGCGCACGTGGCGCTGTTTTACCTCAACCATGCCTTCTTCCACAAATTTGGAGAAGGTGCGGCTGACGGTTTCAAGCTTCAGACCCAGGTAGCTGCCAATTTCTTCGCGTGTCATGCGTAGCACCAGTTCCGACGAGGAGAAACCGCGTGCATGCAGGCGTTGAACCAAGTTCAGAATAAAAGCAGCCAAGCGCTCTTCGGCACGCATGCTGCCCAGCAGTAGCATGACGCTGTGCTCGCGCACAATCTCGCGGCTCATCACCTTGTGCACATGGCTTTGCAAGGCAGTCACTTCACGCGAAATTTCTTCCAATCCGTCAAAAGGCATGACGCAGACTTCGGCATCTTCCAGTGCTACGGCATCACAGGTGTGGTGGTCATTGACGATGCCGTCCAGGCCAATGATTTCACCAGCCATCTGGAAGCCAGTCACTTGGTCGCGACCATCCTCTGTGGCCACGCAGGTTTTGAAAAAGCCCGTGCGAATGGCGTACAGCGATGTGAATGCTTCTCCGTTGCGAAACAGTGTTGCTCCGCGTTTGACTTTGCGGCGGGTAGCCACAATGTCATCGATGCGCTGCAACTGTTGCTCATTCAGGCCCATGGGCATGCAGAGTTCACGCAAATTGCAGTTGGAGCAGGTAACTTTGATGGTTGGAGGAGTCATGTACTCGAAAGCCCAAGAGTCTTGTGTAAGAAGATGACTTGTGCAGTTAAAAAATCAGATAAGAGACTATGGGATAGCTCGAAGGAGTAAGGAATGATGTCGCTCAAATTGTGACATTCCTTGTACATCAACCTCTTGATTCACGTCAAGGATAAACGTGGCCGATTGTTGCAAAGTATGGTCATCAAGGAAAAGATTCATTCATGACCGTCGTCACCCCCGAACTCTTGCGTCGTTATGACGTGCCAGGCCCGCGCTACACCTCTTATCCCACTGCGGATAGGTTTGTGGAGGCGTTTGGTGATAGTGACTATATCTTGGCGTTGAAGCAGCGCAAAGTTGCAGCTGCTGTAAACCAGCCGATGTCGCTCTATGTGCACATTCCATTTTGTGACTCCCTGTGTTACTACTGCGCGTGCAACAAGATCATCACCAAGCACCATGAACGTGCTGTGACATACATGCGCTATTTGGAGCGCGAAATTGATTTGCATCTGCAGCACTGTGGTCGTGGGCAGGTTGTGAGCCAGTTCCACGTGGGAGGCGGCACGCCTACTTTCTTGACGGACGATGAGCTGCGCAACCTGTGGCGCATGCTGCGTGAGCGGTTTGTGTTTGAAGCGGCGGGTGAATACTCGATCGAAGTTGACCCACGCACCGTGACGCGTGAACGCCTGGCAGTGCTCAAAGAAATCGGCTTCAACCGCTTGAGCTTTGGGGTGCAAGACTTTGATCCGGAAGTTCAAAAAGCGGTGCACCGTGAGCAGCCTGCGGAGCAGGTGTTTGATTTGGTGGCTGCTTCGCGCGAGCTGGGCTTTCAGTCGGTGAATGTGGATTTGATTTACGGCTTGCCCAAGCAAAATCCCGAATCGTTTGCTCGAACGCTCAAACAGGTGACGGAGTTGCGGCCAGATCGTATTGCGCTGTATGCCTATGCGCACTTGCCAGAGCGCTTCAAGCCACAGCGCCGTATCTTGCAAGCAGACTTGCCATCAGCCTCCGACAAGGTGGGCATGTTGTCTGCTGCCATTGAAAGCTTTATTGAAGCTGGCTACGTTTATGTGGGCATGGATCACTTTGCGTTGCCGGAAGATGCGTTGGCGATTGCAAAACGCCAAGGTCGCTTGCACCGCAATTTCCAAGGCTATAGCACGCAGCCAGACTGCGATTTGATTGCCTTGGGCGTTTCCGCGATTGGTCGCGTGGGTGCAACCTACAGCCAAAATGCCAAGACGTTGGAAGAGTATTACGACCTTCTGGATCAGGGGCGGCTGCCTGTTGTCCGTGGGCTCGCGTTGACCCGTGACGATACGATTCGCCGTGCCGTCATCATGACTATCATGTGCCAGGGCGAGCTGTTTTTTGAATCTATCAACAGTGCTTGGCTGATTGATTTCAAACAGTACTTTGCTGCTGAAATCGAAGCTTTGGCAGCACAGCAAGACGAAGGTTTGGTAGAAATTACAGACGACTGCCTCACGGTGACTGCCAAAGGCTGGTTCTTTGTGCGCGGCGTAGCCTTGGTCTTTGACCGTTATTTGCAAGCAGACCGCAACAGAGCCAGGTTCTCGCGGATCATCTGATCCCTATGACTTTTTCTTTGCTTTGGACCGCTTTCTTTATGGGGCTCGTGGGAGGGCCCCATTGTCTTGCCATGTGTGCAGCCCCTTGTCATGCCGTCATTCAAGGCCATGGCACGGCGGTGCAAATGCACGGCAAGTTGTCGTGGCACACCTCGGCATGGAACTGGAGTGCGCTTCAATTCCATATGGGCCGTCTGGCTGGCTACGGTGTTTTAGGAGCCATTTCTGCTTTTGCCATGGAGCAGGTAGCATGGTTTTCTGATCAAACTTCTGCCTTGCACCCGGTGTGGGTGGTGATGCACTTGGCGATTTTGGCCTGGGGGCTGTTGATGCTATTCCAAGGCCAGCAGCCAGCTTGGCTGGAGCGAGCTGGCCGGGCTATGTGGCAGAAGGTGCAGCCAGTACTTTCGATGCGCGGTGGAGCGCTTTTTGCAGGCATGTCCTGGGCGTTCATGCCTTGTGGGCTGCTGTATTCCGCTATCTTGGTGGCCGCCTTAAGCGGTGCTGTCTGGGCGGGTGCGGTCAGCATGGTTGCATTTGCCGTCGGTGGGGCATTATGGCTGGCAGGTGCACCTTTTGCTTGGCGCTGGCTCAGTGGCAGAGTGGGGCGCTGGCGTGCAGACTGGGGTACACGCGCAGCAGGCCTGATGTTGGTAGCTGTGTCACTATGGGCACTGTGGATGGACTTGATCTACAAGCCATCAGTGTGGTGCCGTTAATTTTTTGGGAATGTGGCAGATGCGCCGAGAAGGTGTCTGCAAAACCGCCGAGCCCTCAACCTGAACCGGGGGTTCAGGTGGGCGAGAGCAACCTAGCGTTGGGTTCGTCTGACGCGAGACGATCACGCTTGCTAGGCAATGTATCAAGCCCGTGCTCAATGAGCATTGGTTCAAGGCAATATAAAGCCCGGCGGATTGCAGACGGTTCTGATTTTACTGGTTTTCAGGGACTGCGAAAGGCAAGTCCACTTCACTCGCGTTGTCTAAATTGGTGACCAAGCTCTCGGCGACTTCTTTTGCCTCGGGTGGGGCAGCAAGGTCTTGCAAGGCAGCTTCTGTGCTGGTTGGTGTGGTGGGTTTTTCGTGCAGAGCTAGCGCTTCATCCAGGCGCAGGGTGAGCTGGCGGGCGGCTGCATGCTCCTGAGCCAGTTGGGCTTCAAGGTTTTGCAGGCGCTCTGCTTGAGCATCCGCTTGGGCTGTATCCGTGGTGCCTTGCAGTTGCGTTAACTGCTGCTGCAAGGCTTGGAGTTGTTGGCGAAGCTCCAAATTTTCAAAAGCCAAATTCACAGCCAGCAAAACACCCACACGCTCTCTAGAGCGCAGCTTGGTGGTGTCGAGCATCTGCTGAAATTGCTGATCCACGCGCTCAACAGCTTCTAACAGCTGTGCTTCTCGCCCATCTGGGCAGGAGAGCACGTAGTGTTGGTGCAGGATTTGCGTGTCTAGCTGGCTCAAGACGCCTCCCGGTTGGCTGGTAATCGTTCGATCAAGTCATCCACGCGCGCACGCGCTGCTTTGAGGCGAGATTGCAAGGAGTCACGCTCTTTGCGCACAGCTTCAATTTCTTCGGTGAGCAGGCGGTTGGTCTGCACCAAAGCCTCGTACTTGGTTAGCAGCAGCTCTACGCGCTCAGCAACGGGGTCAAGAATGGATGTCGTCGTCATGGATGCTCGCAATTGTAGGGCGCCCCCCTCAGAGAGAATTGCAAATTTATGGCAGATCACGGGTTATGGCCACAAAAGCTTGTTTCAAGCTGTCAATGACTCAGCTTAGAAGTCAGTAGAGTATTCGCGGCTTGAGGGGCACTACTGTTTGAGATGTGTTTTGGGTGATTAGAATCAGCGCCTATATGTTGGTGCCCGCAACTTGGTTCACAGGTTGCAGTTCAACGAGAAGCAGGGTGGAGATGCTGGCCTTCAGCACTTCCTAGCCTGCGCTGCCCCCGCAACGGTGAGTTCTTGGCGTTAGCACGTAACGCACACACCATCTCATAAGCCACTGAGTGCCTTGAACAAGCATTTGGGAAGGCGATGGTGTTGAGGAGCCAGCCCGGATACCGGCCAACATCGGTGTGCCCACGCATGTGGGTACGGTGTTACCCATGGTCGGCGGGGAGGTCGGCTCGGGTGTTTTCTCGAAAATTTCCAATGATTTTGTTTGTAGCGCAGCGCCTGCACGGTGCTGCCTTGTCCTTGCGTCCTGTGGCATTGGCAGCTGCAGCTTTTGGTGTGCCTGGTTCGCCGGCGGTGGCTGCTTCTATGGACGAGGTGGTGGTTTCAGCCACTCGTGCGGAGCAGCGATTGTCTGATGTGTTGGCCGATGTGACTGTGGTCGATCGCACTGCGATTGAGCGCAGCGGATCGAACAGTGTGGCTGAACTGCTCTCACGCCAGCCTGGCGTCCAAATCACTACCACTGGGGGCCCCTTTACGACCACCAACGTCTTTGTGCGGGGTGCCAATACGCAGTACACGGCGGTGTATCTGGATGGGGTACGTCTAGACAGCCAAACCACCAGTGGCGGGGTGACTTGGCAGAACATACCGCTGGCGCTGATTGATCGTGTCGAAATATTGCGGGGCCCGGCGGCTGCCGTTTACGGCTCTGACTCGATGGCGGGCGTGATTTTGTTATTCACCAAGCAAGGAGAAGCGGGCGTTCAGCCGTTTGTCGGCGTTGGCTATGGCACCCATGGCACTTACCGCACTGAGGCAGGTGTGAGTGGTGCCACTGGGGTGTGGGATTACAGCGTGTCCGCACTGCGCGAAGGGAGCGAAGGCTTTAACTCCAAAACCGTTGCCAAAGCAGATCCTGATAAGGATGGCTACAGCCGCACGGCCCTGAATGCCAAGCTGGGCTTGCAAATCAATGCGGCACATCGTCTTCAGGCGCAATGGATGAAGACCGACAGCCGCAGCGATTACGACAACGGCACGAAAAAAGATAACGCGCAGTACAAGCGCGATATGCAAAGCGTGGGCGCTAGTTGGATCGCGCAGTGGTCGCCGGCATACAGCAGCACCGTGACGGTGAACACCTCGAGTGACGACTATCGGTTGCTGCCCTCCAATGAGAAGACCCAAACCCGCTTGAATACCTATTTGTGGCAAAACGACTTCCAGCTCAGCAGGCACCAGAAGCTCACTGCATCGGTAGAGCGGCGTGAAGACCAGTTCACCAATCCCAAGGTTCAAAGTGGTGAGCAGTCTCGGCATCAGGATGCGCTCGCGCTGGGTTATGGCTTTCGCATGGGCAGCCACAGTTGGCAACTTAATGCGCGCCATGACAAGGACAGTGAATTTGGTGGCAAAACCACTGGCAGTGCGGCGTATGGCTGGGACTTCGCCCCACAGTGGCGTATCAGTGCGTCCATGGGAACCGCATTCCGTGTGCCTACGTTGTACCAGCGCTTCTCGATTTACGGCGACGCAACGCTCAAGCCTGAAGAAAGTAACAACAAAGAACTCATGCTGCGCTGGGGGCAGGGTGACAACTTCGCGTCTGCCACAGCGTACCGCAACAAGCTCACCAACATGGTGGCCTACAGCGGTGGCGGCCTATGCGGCCAATCTTCGTGTTACCAGAATGTCGATCAAGCCATGCTGGAAGGGATCACCTTGGCCGGTGCTTACCGGTTCGGTGCCGTCAAATGGCATGGATCGGTGGACTTTCAGAATCCGCGCAACGAGAAAACCGGCAATTTGTTGACGCGGCGCTCACAGCGTTTTGTGACAGTGGGTGCCGATACCGTGGTGCATGCGTGGGATGTTGGTGCCGAAGTGCAAATGGCCAGCCGCCGTCATGACAAGGAAGGTGATGCCAAGATTTTGGCGGGTTATACCTTGTTGAACCTGTCAGCGTCCAAGTCCATCACTAAGGACTTTACCTTGACAGCGCGGCTGGACAATGCGCTCGATCGTCACTACACCTTGGCCAATGACTACGCCACGGCGGGCCGCACTTTCTATGTCGGCTTGAAGTGGATGCCCCAATAAGCGCCATCAGGTACACCCAAGGCATACAGCCTTTGGTGTACGGCACCATGGAGATTGCATGACGCAGTCTCCCCAACGCAGCTAATTTTTCTAATTTCCTCTTCGCTGGTTATGACACGCTCTTCTGACACACACGCTTGTGTAGCACTCTTGGTGGCTGCACCCGCTTCTGGGCAAGGTAAAACCACCGTCACTGCGGCGCTGGCGCGATGGCATACGCGCCAAGGCCGGCGTGTGCGTGTGTTCAAGTGCGGGCCTGATTATCTGGACCCTTACTGGCACCAACTGGCCAGTGGTGCCACGGTGCACAACCTGGATGGCTGGATGGTCGGCATGCCCGAGGTGCGTGCACGCCTGCATGCGGCGGCAGCGCAGGCCGATGTGATCTTGATCGAAGGTGTGATGGGGCTGTTTGATGGCAGCCCCACAGCCGCCGACCTGGCAGCCCAGCTGGGCATTCCGGTGTTGTTGGTCATGGATGCTTCGGCCATGGCTGGCAGCTTTGGTGCGGTGGTGTTGGGCATGCAGCAGTACCAGCCGAATGTGCCGTGGGCGGGCGTGCTGGCCAACCGGGTGGGCAGCAGCATGCATGCACAGATGTTGCAAGCCAGTTTGCGCGATCCTGCGGTGTGGCTGGGAGCATTGCAACGGATGGGCGAGGGCAAAGACGCGCAACTGCTGCCAGAGCGCCACTTGGGCCTGGTGGCGGCGCACGAGTTGCCCGATGCCATGGCGCGCCTGAATGCGGCAGCCGATGCGCTGGCGGATACCCGATTGGGCCAAATGCCGTGGGAGGACTGGCAACGCTGGTCGGTGGACTTTGCGTTGGATGCCGGTGCGCCCACGCCGCAGATTGAGCCTTGGTTGCAAGGTCGCACGGTCGCGGTAGCCAGTGATGCCGCATTCAGTTTTATCTACCCGGCCAACCTGGATTGCTTGCAGGCCATGGGAGCGAAGCTGGTGTTTTTCTCTCCGTTGGCCGCAGAGCGCTTGCCCGCATGTGATGCCGTATGGCTGCCCGGCGGCTATCCTGAACTGCACGCCCACAAGCTGGCCGCCAACACAGGCTTGCAGGCCGACCTGCAGGCCCATGTGCAAGCTGGCAAGGCCGTGTGGGCGGAGTGTGGTGGCATGCTGGCCTTGGGGCACAGCATTCACACGGCGCAAGGCGAGGCTTTGCCCATGTGGGGCATTTTGCCGGGCACTGCGTCTATGCAGCCGCGTTTGGCAGGGCTGGGCATGCAGCAATGTGTGCTGCACGGCGGCCAGCTGCGCGGCCATACCTTTCACTACTCGCGTTTTGACAGCGCTGCCGCCGAGGTGGCGCGCACCAGCCGTGCAGGGCAAAGCGTACAGGCGGGCAAGGGCGAAGCCCTGTACCAGCACGGCAGCATCTGCGCCAGTTATTTCCACGCCTGGTTTCCATCACACCCCCGCGCTATTGCCGCCTTGCTGGGTGCAGAGGCTGTGCAATGGGCCGATGTGGCTGCAACGGCATAATTTGCGGCGCTTATGAACCTAATGAACCCCCATGCCATGCAGCCCTGGCAAGAATTGATTTTGGGTGGCCAAAAAAGTGGCAAAACCCGCCTTGCCGAGCAGGCCGCCCGCGATTGGATGGATGCGGGCGCAGGCCGCCAAGCGGTGTATCTCGCCACGGGCCAGGCATGGGATGCGGAGATGCAAGCGCGCATTGCGCGCCACCAGGCCGACCGTGCGCTGCGCGTGCCAGGCATGCAGACCGTGGAGGCGCCGCTGCACCTGGGCCAAGCCTTGCAGGTGCACAGCAATGCGCAGACCTTGGTCGTGGTCGATTGCCTGACTTTGTGGCTGACCAACTGGATGATGCCGATGCAAGGCGTCGAGCAGGTGGCTTCAGAAGATCAGCCAAATCAGGCTCTAGCCCTTGACTGGCAAGCGCAACGTGCTTTGTTTTTAGAAGTTTTGCCGCAGTGCCCGGGTCCGGTGGTGGTGGTGGGTAATGAAATCGGCCTGGGTGTCATTCCGCTGGGGCGAGAGGTGCGCGCTTTTGTGGACGCACTGGGCACTTTGAACCAAGACGTGGCACGTGTGTGCAGCCGCGCTACTTTGATGGCGGCAGGCTTGCCGTTGCAACTGAAATGAATGCTTTGTTACGCCGTAGCCTGCGCGCAGTGATCTGCGTGGGAGCACTTGCACTGGGGGGGGGCCACGCAGCGGGTGCCCCGGCAGGTGTGCCTGCCAATGCCCTGAAAGACGAAAGAGGGCGTGTGATTGCCAGAGCGCAACAGCCCCAGCGCATCGTGAGCCTGCTGCCTTCGCTGACCGAAACGGTCTGCGTCATGGGCGCATGCGACAAATTGGTGGGGGTGGACCGCTATTCCAACTGGCCTGAAAGCCTGCTGACGACCTTGCCGGTGCTCGGTGGCGGGCTGGACCCGAATGTGGAAGCCATCGTCGCGCTCAAACCCGATGTGGTGCTGCTGTCCAACGCTGCGCGCGTGGTGGATCGGCTGGAAGCCCTGGGCTTGCGCACCGTAGCGCTGGAGCCGCGCACGCAAGCGGATGTGTACCGGGTGCTGCACAGCATCGGCTTGCTGCTGGGTTTGCCGCCCGAACAGGGGGCAGAGCGCGAATGGCGCCGCATGCAAGCGGGCATCAATGCCGCTGCGCAATCGCTGCCTGCGGGGGTGCACGGTGCCAAGGTGTACTTTGAAGTCAGCCGTGGGCCATTTGTGGCGGGGCCTTCATCGTTCATTGGCGAGTTGCTCACGCGCATGCAGATGGGCAATGTGGTGCCCAATGAGATGGGGCCATTTCCCCGGTTGAACCCTGAATTTATTTTGCGTGCCCGCCCTGATGTGATTTTGATGGGGAACCACAGCATGCAGGTGGCGCACACCTATCCGGGCTGGTACACGCTGGATGCTGTCAAGCACCAGCGGGTGTGTGCTTTTGATGCGCGCGAGTCGGGCGTGATTGTGCGCCCGGGCCCGCGCATGGATGAGGCGGCTCGCATCATTGCCCGTTGTCTGGCAGAGAAAGCGCCACGCCGTGCGGGTTGAAGCCAATTTGTCCCAAGCGCGGGTGCGCAGCCGTTGGTTGGCGGTGCTGCTGCTGGCAGCGAGCGGTGGTTTGCTGCTGCTGGGCGCTAGCGTGGGCAGTACCGGGTGGGAGAGCGTGCTGCGCATGCACAGCGATCCGGTGGCGCAGCAAATTGTCTGGGACATCCGCTTGCCCCGCACCTTGGGCGCGTGGCTGGCCGGCGCCTTGCTGGGGCTGGCCGGTGCCGTGGCGCAGGGGCTGTTTCGCAACCCGTTGGCGGATCCGTACTTGCTGGGCAGCGCCTCGGGGGCTGCGCTGGGTGGGGCCGCGGCCATGGTGTTCAGCGGTACAGCCGCCATGGGCATGGAATGGCTGCAGCGGCTGGGCATGACAGGCATGGCCTTTGCCGGTGCGGCTGCGGCCGTGTTGCTGACGCTGATGCTGGCCCAGGGCGTGCAAAACAGCTTGCGCCTGCTGCTGGCGGGCGTGGTGGTCGGCGTGGTGCTGGGTGCTGTGCGCGACATGCTGGAGCTGCGCTACCCCGACATCTTGCAGCCCATGAAGGCCTTTGGACTGGGCAGCACAGCCTTGATCGGCTGGGCTTCGTGTGCGTTGATGCTGGGCGCCTGGGCGCTGTGCGCGCTGTGCGCGTGGGGGTTGTCGCGCGTGCTCGATGGGCTGACGCTGGGTGAATCCACCGCCGCCAGCCTGGGGCTGCCCTTGGCGCCCATGCGCGCAGGTTTGATTGCCGTGATGGCACTGGCCACCGGCACTGCCGTGGCGCAAACGGGCTTGATTGCCTTTG
Source organism: Comamonas sp. UBA7840 (assembly GCF_002501455.1). NCBI lineage: Bacteria > Pseudomonadati > Pseudomonadota > Betaproteobacteria > Burkholderiales > Comamonadaceae > Comamonas > Comamonas sp. UBA7840. The sequence goes on from NZ_DLTI01000008.1 coordinate 42,244, forward strand.
TGGGGCTGGCTGCGCCGCATTTGGTGCGCAGCATGGTCAGCGTAGGCCATGCGCGCAGCATACTGCTGAGCAGCTTGATGGGCGGCGTGGTGCTGCTGGCGGCCGACATTTTGGCGCGCTGGGTGATGGCCCCCGAAGAGCTGCCCGTGGGCGTGCTGACGGCCTTGCTGGGCGGCAGCTATTTGCTGTGGCTGATGCACCGTGGCCACGCCGCACGGCAGATAAGGGGTTGACCATGGGCATGCAACAACACCCCCAAGCTCTGCCGGCGCATGCGGCCGTGGCCCTGCAAGCACACGATGTGCGCGTGCATGCGGGCAAGCAGTGTTTGCTGCACGGCGTGGGCGTACAACTGCCCGCCAGGCAGTGGACAGCGATTGTTGGCCCCAATGGCGCCGGCAAATCGACCTTGCTGCGCGCGCTGGCGGGTTTGCAGCCGCGCAAAAGTTGGAGCGGGCAGGTGCACCTGCTGGGCCAGCCGCTGGCCGACTGGCCGGTGAAAGCCCGCGCCCGTGCCTTGTCGTGGCTGGGGCAGAACGAAGCGGTTTCGCAAGAGCTGTGCAGCTACGACGTGGTCATGCTGGGGCGCATGCCGCACCAGGCGTGGCTGGCTCCACCCAGTGCGCATGACCATGCGGTGGTGGAGCAATGCTTGCGCACCACGCAGGCGTGGGACTGGCGCCACCGCCCTTTGGGTGAGCTGTCGGGCGGAGAGCGCCAGCGTGTGCTGCTGGCGCGTGCCTTGGCGGTGCAGGCGCAGGTGCTGCTGATGGATGAGCCGCTGGCCAACCTTGACCCACCGCACCAAAGTGCCTGGATGGAGACCGTGCAGGGCCTGGTGGCTGCAGGCCATACCGTGGTCAGTGTGTTGCACGAGTTGGGCATTGCCCTGCAGTCCGACCACATGGTGGTGATGCAAGCCGGGCAGGTGCTGCACCAGGGCGCCACGCATGCTGGCGACACCCACGCTGCGCTGGAGGCGGTGTTTGAGCACCGCATCCGTATTCGCCAGATTGAGGGCATGTGGATGGCCTTGCCCACCGCTGCCAAGTCTGCTTAATTTTGAACAAAAAACGACCGCTAGCCCTTGTTGGGTAAGCGTTAACAGCTATGCAAATTGAAACACCACCTTCTGAAAAACCTTATGAAAAGCCTGAGGGCGAGCGCCGCGGGCTGGTCATTGTCAACACCGGCGATGGCAAGGGCAAAAGTACGGCCGCCTTTGGTCTGGCGTTTCGCGCCACAGGGCGTGGCAAAGCGGTCAAGGTGTTTCAGTTCATGAAAGTGCCGACCGCGCGTTTTGGCGAACACCGCCTGGCCGAGCAAGTGGGTCTGCCCGTGGAAGGGCTGGGCGACGGCTTTAGCTGGAAGAGCAAAGACCTGGACCACTCCGCCCAGCTGGCGCGCGATGGCTGGGAAAAGGCCAAGGCGGCCATCCTGTCGGGCGAGTACTTTCTGGTGGTGCTCGATGAGGTGACCTATCCGCTGATTTATGGCTGGCTGCCGCTGCAAGACGTGCTGGACACCTTGAAGGCGCGCCCCAAGGAAGTGCATGTGTGCCTGACGGGCCGCCGCTGCCCGCAGGAAATCATTGATGTGGCTGATACGGTGACAGAGATGCAGATGATCAAGCACGCCTTCAAAGCAGGCATTCCTGCACAACGCGGCATTGAAGACTGAGAATGCAGGCATGAGCCAAGCCCACGACCCCAGCCACCCCGCGCCCCACGATCTGCAGCACTACCAGACGGTGGCGGCCACGCCGTTTTCCGACGAGGAACGCGCAGCGGTGTACCGCGCCATTCACGAGCGGCGCGATATGCGCCACTTTGCGCCCGGCACGGTGGGGGATGACGTCTTGCTGCGCCTGCTGCGTGCGGCGCACCACGCGCCCAGCGTGGGGTTCATGCAGCCGTGGCGTTTTATTCGCATACGCTCGCGCGGCATGCGCGAAGGCATTCATGCGCTGGTCGAGCAAGAGCGTGTGCTGACGGCGCAGGCGCTGGGCGTGCGCGAAGACGATTTCATGCAGCTCAAGGTGCAAGGCGTGCTGGATGCGGCCGAGGTGCTGATTGTGGCGCTGCCGCCGGGGCGCGAAGCGCATGTGTTTGGCCGCCGCACCATGCCGGAGATGGACGTGGCCTCGGCCGCCTGCGCCATCCAGAACCTGTGGCTGGCCGCACGTGCCGAAGGGCTGGGCATGGGCTGGGTGTCCATTTATGACCCCGTGGCGCTGGCGCAGTTGCTGCAAATGCCGCAAGGCAGTTACCCCTTGGCCGTGCTGTGCCTGGGGCCGGTGCAGGCCTACTACGCCGAGCCCATGCTGCAGCAAGAAAAATGGGCCACCCGGGCGCCGCTGCAAGAGATGCTGTTTGACGAGCGCTGGGGCCAGCCTGCGGCGGCGAACCCTGAAGCCGCGCCACGCCCATGACCGGTATCGATTTGACGGCCGTGCTGGCCGTGTCACTGAGCCCGCTGGCGTGGCTGTATCAATGGTGGGGCGCAGAGGGCGCTGCGCACCTGTTTTGGGCGCAGCAAATCATGGCCGCCGCCCTGGCTGTGCTGGTGGCCTTGATGCTTGATCGCCTGTGGGGCGAACCGCCCGTGTGGCTGCACCCCGTGGTGCTGATGGGCAAGTTGCTGGGCCGCATCGGCCAATGCATAGCGCCCAGCGTTGAGAAAACCAGGGATTACAAGGCATTTGTCTACGGAATGCTTGCCTGGTGTGCGCTGGCAGCTCTCTTTTTTGTAATTTATGCCCTGTGCCAATGGCTGCTGCCGCCCACGCAATGGTGGTGGCAGGGCTTGGTGGTGGGGGTGTTGCTCAAGCCGCTGCTGTCGTGGCGCATGCTCCAAGACGAGGTGCTGGCGGTAGAAGTTGCCTTGCAGCAGTCGCTGCCCGCAGGGCGTGAGCGCTTGAGCTGGCTGGTCAGCCGCGACACCACTCAACTCGATGCCGCCACCGTGCGTGAAAGCGCAATTGAAACCCTGGCCGAGAATTTGAGCGATTCCGTCATCGCCCCGCTGTTCTGGTTTGCCGTGCTGGGGCTGCCCGGTGCGGCGCTGTACCGCCTGGCCAACACGGCCGATGCCATGTGGGGCTACCCCAGCTGGCGCGGGCAGAGCACGCAACGTCGCCACTGGCAGTGGGCTGGCAAATGGGCCGCGCGCGCAGATGATGTGCTCAGCTGGCTGCCAGCGCGCATCACGGCAGCGTTGCTGGCGCTGGTGGCACGCGGCGTCTCCTGGCCTGCGCTGCGGCGCGATGCGGCGGTGACGCCTTCGCCCAACGGCGGCTGGCCCATGGGGGCCATGGCGCAGGCGCTGGGAGTGCACCTGTCGAAACCCGGCGTGTACCAGCTCAACCCGCAAGGGCGTGCCCCGCAGGCCGCTGATGTGCAGCGGGCGGTGGGTTTGGCATCCAAAGTGGTTCTGGTGCATGTATTGCTTGCGTTGCTAGCTATTGTTTTTATGGCGATTATTCTGTGGCTACGGGGTGGTGATGCTGTCTGAAAACACCCTGGTGGTGCATGGCGGCACCGACGCGCTGGGCGTGCCCGCGCATGACTTTTCCACCAACCGCAATGCCTGCGGGCCATGCCCTGCGGCCGTGCAGGAGCTGCAAGCGGCGCACAGTGCACAATACCCTGACCCGCACTACACCGACTTGTGCGCGCAACTGGCGGCTTTTCACGGCGTGGCACCCGAACGCATCGTGATTGGCGGCAGTAGCAGTGAACTGATACACCGCCTGACCCAGCATGCTGTGCGCCACGGTGCCACGGCCATCACGCTGCCGCAGCACCACTATGGCGACTATCTGCAGGCTGCCCAGGTATGGGGGCTGCAGACCCATCCACGTGGCAGTGCGCAGGGTGAAACAGCAGCGCCAGCGCGCTTGCACTGGGCCTGTGAGCCATCCAGCCCCTTGGGGGTGCCAGAAACCATGTGGGGCGACTGGCCGCACAGCGCTGCGCCACGCGGTGGTGAGCCTGCCTGGCATGTGCTGGACTGCGCCTACCGCCCGCTGTGGCTGGAAGGCACTGCGCCGCAGCGCGACAGCGATGCCCTGTGGCAGCTATGGACGCCCAACAAAGCGCTGGGTATGACAGGCGTGCGTGCGGCTTACGCGATTGCGCCGGTGCATGCCTCGGCCCAAGCACTGCAGGCGCTGCGCTGGCTGGCGCCCTCCTGGGTGGTAGGCGCACATGGCGTGGCCATGCTACAGGCGTGGGTGACACCGCAGGTGCAGCAGTGGCTGGCGCACAGCCTGCAGCAGTTGCGTGACTGGAAGGCCCAGCAGCTGGCGCTGTGCGCGCGGCTGGGCTGGCAGGTGGTGCCCGGCCATCAGGCCAACTACTTTGTGGCGCGGCTGCCGGAGGGCGACATGGCGGCCTGTTTGGCGGCTTGGCGTGCCCAGGGCATCAAACTGCGTGATTGCGCAAGCTTTGGGCTGCCCGGCCATGTGCGCTTGGGCGTGCTGCCGCCTGCCTCACAGGCCGCGCTGGAGCAGGCGTGGCGCAGCATGCCATGACCTTGCAGGCCACACACACTGTGCGCAAGATGCTCACATTTTTTCCATGATGGCTGCCATGCCTTCCAACTCCCTGAGGCAGCGCTGTGCGCCCATCTCGCGTAGCAGCGCGTTGGGCCGGCGTATGCTGATGGCCCCAACATTGCGGGTGGCACAGCGCAGCCCGCTCAACCTGACAACCAAGACATGACAGCACGTTGCATCATGGTGCTAGGCACCAGCAGTGGCGCAGGCAAAAGCTGGGTGGCCACGGCGCTGTGCGCCTACTACCGCAGCCAGGGCCTGAAAGTGGCGCCTTTCAAAGCGCAAAACATGAGCAACAACGCGCGCGTGGTTGCCACGCCCGATGGACAGTGGGGCGAGATCGGCACAGCCCAATACCTGCAAGCCCTGGCGGCAGGTGCGGTGCCTGATGTGCGCATGAACCCGCTGCTGCTCAAACCCGAAGCGGACACGCGCAGCCAGGTGGTGCTGATGGGCCAGGCGAATGCAGAACTCAGTGCCCTGCCGTGGCGTGGGCGCAGCTTGAAGGTGTGGCCGCAGATTGCACAGGCACTGGACGCGCTGCGTGCCGAAAACGATGTGGTGGTGATTGAGGGCGCGGGCTCCCCCGCCGAAATCAACCTGCACGACAGCGATGTGGTGAACATGCGCGTGGCCAAGCACTGCCAAGCGCACTGCCTGCTGGTCTCGGACATTGACCGGGGCGGGGCATTTGCCCACCTGTATGGCACCTGGGCGCTGCTGCCCGAAGATGAACAGGCCCTGATCCAGGGTTTTGTGCTCAACAAGTTTCGGGGCGATGCAGCGCTGCTGGCACCGGCGCCTGCAATGCTGGAGGCCAAAACCGGCGTGCCTACCGTGGCCTGCATTCCCATGCAGTTTGACCATGGCCTGCCCGAAGAAGATGGCGTGTTTGATGACCGGGGCAGTACCGGTGCAGGGCAGACGGTGCACACCACGATTGCCATCGTGGCCTATCCGCGCATCAGCAATCTGGATGAGTTTCAGCCCCTGTTGCAGGTGCCCGGCGTGCGCGTGGTGTGGGCACGTTCGCCAGCACAGATTGCCGGGGCGGACTGGGTGATTTTGCCGGGCTCCAAAGCCACGGCGTCTGACTTGCAATGGATGCGCCACCAGGGGCTGGATGCTGCCGTAGCCGCCCATGCGAATGTGGGTAAGCGCGTGCTGGGTATTTGTGGGGGGCTGCAAATGCTGGGCGAAGCCTTGATTGACCTGCACGGCGTGGATGGCAATGAAGCCGGGCTGGGCCTGCTGCCCCTGGTCACACTGTTTGAGCGTGAAAAGACCGTGCGCCGCGTGTCTGCGCACCTGCCGGCATTGCGCGGTGCATGGGCGGCGCTGCAAGGGGTGGATCTGCAGGTGTATGAAATCCACCATGGCCAGACCCAGTTGCGTGCCGACATGGAAGCCGGCCAAACCCAGTGCGCCGATGAACCCGTGCCCGGCATGGTGTGGCAAAGCGCCCAAGGGAATGTGTGGGGCACGTACTGGCATGGCCTGTTTGAGAACGCTTCCGTGGTGCAGGCGCTGTGGGGCGCACAAACCCCGTCGCTGGACGATGTGTTTGCCCGCATGGCGCAGGGCGTAGAGCGCTGGTTTACCGTCAAAATGTAAGTGATTGCTAGGGCTGTAGGCCTGAGACTGCAAGCCTTATTGGGCTGAACCGATACCTGCCCGCAGGCAGGGCGCGCATGATCGGGCATCACTCAGTTATCTCAGGAGAACACTTTGATGAAACTGCCTTTGACTGCTTCCTTGCGCGTGACCTTGTGTGCCGTGGCCCTGTCTGGCGGTGCATTTGCGCATGCACAAACCCAGCCCGCACCCATGCCCGAGCCAGCGCCTGCCATGAAGTCCTACCCTGCCGGGGAAATGCCCAAGCACCACCCCAAAGTCATGCCCAAGCACAAGGGGCATCACCCCGCAGGTCACGGCAAATATGCCACCCCGCAGCACCACGAAGCAGCGGCAGTGGCGGGCGAACGCAGCCGCGGTGCAGGCCCGTACAACCCAGGAGCAGGCCAGCCCAACGAGTTTGAGCGCAATGCGCTGCGCCGCTGTGAGATTTTCAAAACCGATCTGGATCGCCAAGCCTGCGTCGAGCGCGTGCGCCAGCCGCAAATCTCCGGCAGTGTGCAAGGCGGTGGTGTACTGCGCGAGTACACACAAACCTACCAAGTGCCTGCGCCTGCATCACCAGCAACCCCTGCCGCACCTGCGGTCATGCCCCAGATGCACCACAACATGATGCGCCCGCCCATGCAACCCGTGGAGCCTGTGGGCAAGTAAACACGCCCTGCAGCGCGCTTTGAAACCCGGCCCAGGCCGGGTTTTTTACTGCGGAGTTGAGAAAGTTCACCAACCCAAGGCAAGCGCAGGGCGCATACTTGCTGCCAAGCGCTGTAGCGCCCTTGTTGATTGTGAGAAGGTGGATATGTTGCCTGTGATTCCTGAAGTTGTTGCTATCGAAGACGCTGCATTGGCTGCCCATGTGCAGGCCTTGCTGGACGACAAAACCAAACCCGTGGGCTCGCTGGGCATGCTGGAGCAACTGGCGCACCGCATTGCCTGCATCTTGGGCACGGATGCCCCTGTGCTGCAGCAGCCGCAAATGGTGGTGTTTGCTGCCGACCACGGGCTGGCGGCGCGCGGCGTCTCAGCCTACCCCGTGGATGTGACGTGGCAGATGGTGGAGAACTTCATGGCCGGTGGCGCTGCAGTGAGCGTGCTGGCACGCCAGCATGGCATTGCGCTGAATGTGGTGGACTGCGGCGTGGCGCGTGATTTTGCGGTGCGTGAGCAAGACCCTGAAGACAAGCTACCCAAGGCCGGACAGCCCCGTTTGTGGCGCCGCAAAGTGGCCTATGGCACGCAAGACTGCAGCCAAGGCCCGGCCATGACGCAGCAAGAGTGCGCGCTGGCGATTCGCAACGGTGTAGAGCTGGTCAAAAAACTGCCGGGCAATGCGCTGCTCCTAGGGGAGATGGGCATTGGCAATACCTCGACCGCATCCTTGCTGCTGACCAAACTGTGTGGTGTGCCGATTGAGCAGGTCACCGGCATGGGCACGGGCCTGAGTGCCGAAGGCGTGCAACGCAAAATTGCCGTGCTGCAGCAAGTGCTGGCACTGCATGCCCAGGTGAGCGACCCCTTGGAGGTGCTGGCTGCCATGGGCGGCTTGGAAGTGGCCACCATGGTGGGTGCGGTGCTGCAGGCTGCGGCTGAGCGCCGCGTGGTGGTGGTGGATGGTTTTATCACCACCGCAGCCGTGCTGGTGGCCAGCCGCTTGCAGCCAGCGGTACTGCAGCGCTGTGTGTACGCCCACAGCTCCGGCGAGCCGGGGCACGCTTTGATGCTGCAAGCGTTGCATGCCAAGGCCTTGCTGGATTGGCAACTGCGTCTGGGGGAAGGCTCTGGCGCCGCCACGGCATGGCCGCTGCTGCCAGCAGCTTGCGCCATCTTGCGCGAGATGGCCAGTTTTGGCGCGGCGGGCGTGGCGACCAAGAGCGTTTAAAAGGCCAGAGGCCCATACGCCTACGCCCAGTTGTAGAGAGCGTCGAGGGCGCAAAGTCGAAGCCTGCAAAGGCTGAAAACTTCAGGGCTGACCGCGCTGAACTATTAAAAAAGAGAGCTGCTAGAGCAGGTATTTGCTGGTTTTTACGGTGTTTTTATTCGTAAATCCAGTCAAAGCATGCGCTGATAGCTCTCTTTTTTTATGGTTGCATCAATCCAGTCGGATGCTGGGGCGCAGGCGGGAGTTGATCAAGTCCACCAGCCACAACAGGCCGCCGCGCCAAAAGCCGTACAGCCGTGCTTGGTGGGAGCGGTACAGCCAGATGTGGCTGAGCATGGCCATGCGCCCTTTGATCAGGCCGCCGTTGAACAGCCCAAATTTACCCAGCGAGCCGTAGGCGTCGTAGTTGGCCAGCGACACCAGCGCGCCAAAGTCGCGGTAGGCAAAGCCTTTGCCCGCATCGGCGTGGGTGCTGTCCAGCACTTTGGGCAGCAGCTCAATCACATAGCGCGCTTGCTGGTGGGCCACTTGGGCGGTGGGCGGCAGTGGCGTACTTTCGCCGGGCAGGGTGTAGCTGGCGCAGTCGCCCACGGCGTAGATGTTGGGGTCTGCGGTTTGCAAGTCATCGTTGACGATGAGTTGGTGGCTCCGTGTGGTGGGCAGGCCCAGTGTCGATAGAAATGCCGGTGCTTTCACCCCGGCTGCCCACACACTCAGCCCTGCAGGTATCAGTTCTTCGCCATCCAGCACCAAACCATCGGCTTGTGCCGCCTGCACCTTGCGGTTGAGCAGCACCGTCACGCCCAGCGCGGCCAAACGCTTTTGGGTAGCGGCAGAAATTTCTTCGGGGAAGCTGGCCAGAATGCGCGGGCCGCTTTCAATCAGCACGATCTGAAACTTGGCAGCCTTGCCCAGGGCGCCGTAGGCCTCGGCACTTTCGGACAGCTGCACCAGCTCGGCCGCCAGCTCCACGCCCGTTGCGCCGCCGCCCACAATGGCCACTTGCAGCGTTTTGCCATCGGTCATGCTGCGCAGCATGCGCAGGCGAATTTCCTGGTTGAAGTCATCGGCCTTGCGGCGCGAATCAATCATGTAGCAGTGCTCCAGCACGCCGGGCGTGCCAAAGTCGTTGGCACCGCTGCCAATGGCGATGATGAGCTTGTCGTAACCAATGCGGCGCGCGGGCACCAGCTCGCGCCCGTCGTCGGTGATGATGGGGTTCAGAATAATTTCCTGGCGCTCTCTGTCCAGCCCCGACATGGCGCCGGGCTGGAAGGCAAAGTGGGCATCGGTGGCCTGTGCCAGATAGGTGGTTTGCTGCTGGGCCAGATCGCGTGTGCCTGCGGCAATCGTGTGCAGCATGGGTTTCCAGACATGGGCGGAATCGGCGTCGATCAAGGTCACCGAGGCGCTGTGTGGCAGGCGCTGTTTGCCCAAAGCGGTGGCTATTTCCAACCCCGCGACCCCGCCGCCGACGATCACCACCCGTGCGGCGTTTTTTTGCTGCGCTAAACCCATTGCTGTTTCCTGCCTGTGCTATTGAATGTTATGGAGGCTGTGTGCATGCATGCAGCATGCCTTGAGAGGCAGGCATTCTGCTTAATTTTTTGATAGCGCTTTGCGTAGGATGGGCTTGGTTTTTCTTGGAATTTATGTCTTACAGCAGAGTGCTTCTCAATGCATAGCGCCAACGCCAGCTGTACGGCGCAGTGATGGCGCGGCCCCCGTCAGGCGTGCGCAGAAACCCCGTTGTAACCATTTTTTTAAAATGGCTATCTAGCAGCAGTGCCGGGGGACTGCGCAGGGGCCGAGTGGACTGCCGCAACCGGCAGGCAAGCCGCCGCTTGCAGGCCAATGATGTGTGGCCCTTGGTAGCGGTTGTGCAGCTCCAGGCTGCCGTGCAAGGCCTGCACAATCTCCAGGCAAATGGCCAGCCCCAAGCCAGAGCCTGTGCTGGCGCTGCCTGCTGAAAAAGGCTGGTACAGGCGTTGCAACAGCTCCTCGGAAAGGCCGGGGCCTTGGTCGATGATGTGCAGGCAGGCGTGCTGTCTGTCGGCCTGCAGGGTCAGTGTGACCAGCAAGGCACTGCCGATGGGGGCGTGGCGGATGGCGTTGTGCAGCAGGTTGCGCACCAACTCACGCAGCATCCATTCGTGGGCGCACAGCGGGATGGCGGTGTCGGCTTGTAGCTCAAAGTCCAGCAATTTGTCGGCAATCAAAGGTGCCAGGTCCAGCGCCACCTCGCGCACGATGGCGTCCCAGGCGGTCAGCTGGCCGGTTTGTGGTTGCTGGCGCAACTGCTCCACCTTGGCCAGCGACAGCATCTGGTTGGCAAGCAGCGTGGCACGGTCTACCGTGGCTTCAATTTCTTGCAAGGCCGTGGCCGCGGGCATATCGCCCTGGCGGGCTGACTGCACCTGAACTTTGAGCACCGCCAGCGGCGTGCGCAACTGGTGCGAGGCATCGCGCACAAAGCGTTTTTGGTGGCTGAGCAGATCGCGCAGCCGCTCAATGGCGCGGTTCATGCCGTCGATCCACGGTTGCAGCTCACGCGGCACGGCGTTGCGCTGCAGGGGCTGGAAGTCATGGTGCGGCCGCTGGCCGATGGCGTGGCCCACCTCGCGCACGGCGCGCGTGACGCGCTGCACGACGATCATGATGGTCAGCACCAACAGGCCCAATAGCACGGCGTTTTGCCACAGGGTCTCGGTCAGCAGGTTCAAGGCCAGGTTGTGGCGCAGCTGCAGGGTTTCGGCCACCTGGATGACGGCCATGCTGCGCCCCGTGGCGCTGGCCACGGGCTGCAGCAGCACGGCAATGCGCACCGGCTGTTCGCGGTAGGTGCTGCCGTAGAAGTCCACCAGCGCCGCGTAGGGCGGCTGGGTCGGGATGGTGCCGCGCCAAAAGGGCAGGTCATCAAAGCCGGAGATCAGCTGTCCATCCAGGCTGGACACGCGATAGTACAGGCGCGTGTGGGTGTCGGCCTCGAAGGCCTCCAGCGCCGAATACGGCACCAGGGCGTGGATGCGGGCGTGCTCGTCATATCCGTCCACGTCCAGCTGCTCGCCGATCGTCTTGGCCGAGGCCAGCAGCGTGCGGTCGTAGGCCGTGTGCAGTGCCTGCAGCGAGGCGCGGTAGGACCACAGCATGTTCAGCGCGATGCAGGCAATCACTGGCAGCAAAATGCCCAGCAGCAACTGGCTGCGCAAAGACCAGATGGGCTTGCGGGAAGGTGTGCTCATGCCGCTGCACCCGCTGGCGTGGGTTTGAGCAGATAGCCCAGTCCGCGCAGCGTGACCAGATCCATGCCCGTGCCAGAGAGTTTTTTGCGCAGGCGGTAGACCACCACTTCAATGGCTTCGTACTTCACATCCACCTCACCGGGAAACACCAGGTCGTACAGGCGCTCCTTGGCAATCGCTTGCCCGGGCCGTGCCATCAGTGCTTGCATGAGGGCGCGCTCCCGCGGTGTGAAGTCCATGGGCAGTCCCAGGTGGTAGATGGCGCCGCTGGCAGCGTCCAGTCGCAGCGTGCCAAAGCTGGTGTGATGGGCTGGCTGGTGGGCCTGGTTGCCGCCGCCATGGGCACGCCGCTCCAGCGCACGCAGGCGCGCTTCCAGTTCGTCCAGGTCAAAAGGCTTGGCCAGGTAATCATCTGCACCAGCATTCAGGCCCAGCACCCGGTCGCCCACGGTGCTGCGTGCAGTCAGGATGAGTACGGGCGTGGTGGCGTGCAGCGCACGCAGTGCGGCAAGCACCTCCAGGCCGTCACGCCCGGGCAAGCTCAGGTCCAGCACCATGACATCGGGCTGCAGGGCTTGCCACTGGGCAATCGCCTGCAGGCCATCAGCACACAGGCTGACATGGATGCCACGGCGCGCTAAAGCGCGCTGCAAGCTGGTTTGCATGGCGGGATCGTCTTCGACCAAAAGAATGTGCATGGCGGTGACGTTAGCACTGCGCCGTAGGCTTGTGAGTGAGGAAGGGTGCGGGTTTTCACGGTGATGGCGGGACAGCTGTTTGACAGGCAAAACCTTCATCATCGCGATGGGCTCGCAGGGCCGGAGTCTCTGCAGCATCCATCCGAGATGAAACCATCGACAGGAGACAAAATAATGCGACGCGATACCTTTTTGAAGAGCATGGCGGCTTTGGCTGCCGCTGGCCTGGCACCCACGGCCAGCTGGGCCCAGCAAGCGGCGGCCATGAAGATGATGCTGCCCGCCAACCCCGGTGGCGGCTGGGACACCACGGGCCGAGCCCTGGGCAAGGCGCTGCAGGATGCGGGCGTGGCTTCGTCCGTCACCTATGACAACAAGGGCGGCGCAGCTGGTGCCATCGGCCTGGCGCAGTTTGTCAACGGCAGCAAGAACGACCCGAACGCGCTGATGGTGATGGGGGCGGTCATGCTGGGCGGCATCATCACCGGCAAGCCCCCGGTGACCCTCAAGCAGGTAACGCCGCTGGCGCGCATCACCAGCGAATACAACGTGTTTGTGCTGCCCACCAATTCGCCGTTCAAGAACATGGGCGAGGTAATCGCACAGCTGAAAAAAGACCCTGGTAGCGTGAAGTGGGGCGGTGGCTCGCGTGGATCGACCGAGCACATTGCGGCCGCCATGATTGCCAAGGCCGTGGGTGTGGACCCCGCCAAGATCAACTACGTGGCTTTCCGTGGGGGCGGCGAGGCGATCTCGGCCATCTTGGGCGGCAACGTCACCATTGGCGGCAGCGGCTACAGCGAGTTTGCCGAGTACATTGCCAGCGGCAAGATGAAGCCCGTGGGCGTCACCTCCGGCGAACGCTTGGCGTCGCTGAATGTGCCCACGCTCAAGGAGCAGGGCATTGACGTGGAAATTGGCAACTGGCGCGGTGTGTACGGCGCGCCCGGCATCAGCAAGCAGCAGCGCGACGAGCTGATTGCCAAGCTGGAAAAGGCCACCAAGAGCGCTGTCTGGCAAGAAGCGCTGAAGAAGAACGACTGGACACCCGCATGGCTGGCCGGTGATGCCTTCGCCAGCTTTGTCGACAAGGAATTTGAAAGCCTGCAAGACACCATGGCCCGCGCAGGCATGGTGTAACGCGCGGTTCAGCAGCATGGTGCAACCACCGTGATGCTGAATTTAATAGCTGAAAGCGCTTGCTGCACAAGCGCTAGAGCCTTTTTTCTCTCATAAAGGAGCTCTGCATGTCTGAGAGCTTGAACCCTGTGCCCGCCGAGCAGGCTTGGCACAGTTCAATTCCGCCTGCGCGCTGGCAAGCCGCTGTGGGCCTTGGGGTGGTGTTGGTTGCTGTGGGCATGGGCGTTGGTGCCAGCCAGATTACCGGCGACGCCGGTTATGGCGGCGTGGGCCCCAGTTTTCTGCCTTGGTTGTGTGCCGTGGTGCTGGCCCTGTGCGGCGCCTGGCTGGTCTGGGAAGCCACTACTGGCGGCTACCGTAAGGCGGGTGAGCCCGGCGGCAGTGCCAAGGCCGATGTCGGCCCCTTCGTCTGGGTGTCGGCAGGTCTGCTGCTCAATGCCGGGCTGATCGAGCACCTAGGCTTCATCATCAGCTGCACGCTGTGCTTCACCCTGGCCGTGCAAGGCCTGCGCCGGGCCCAGGGCCAGCGCGGCACCCTGAGCGGCAAGGCCCTGCTCAAGGACGTGCTGGTGGGCGCCACGATTGCGGCCCCGGTGTTCTGGGCTTTCACAAAGTTCCTGGCTATCAACCTGCCAGGTCTGACGCAAACAGGGTGGCTGTGATGGACATGTTCGACGCACTGATGCAGGGCTTTGCCACGGCGGCCACACCGATCAATCTGCTGTGGGCGCTGCTGGGCTGCGCCTTGGGCACGGCCGTTGGCGTGCTGCCGGGCATCGGCCCCGCTGTGGCCGTGGCCATGCTGCTGCCGATCACGGCCAAGGTGGAAATCACCGCCTCCATGATCTTCTTCTCGGGCATCTACTACGGTGCCATGTACGGGGGCTCGACCACCTCCATCCTGCTGAACACGCCGGGGGAAACCGCCAGCATGGTCACGGCCATGGAGGGCAACAAGATGGCCAAGAACGGCCGCGCCGGCGCGGCGCTGGCCACGGCAGCCATCGGTTCCTTCGTGGCGGGTACGGTGGCCACCGTGGTAGTGACGCTGTTCGCACCCGCAGTGGCGGACTTCGCGGTGAAGCTGGGCCCGCCCGAGTACTTCATGCTGATGGTGCTGGCCTTCACCACCGTCAGCGCGGTGCTGGGTCAAAGCAGCCTGCGCGGCATGACGGCCCTGTTCATCGGCCTAGCCCTGGGTTGCGTGGGCATGGACCAGATCACCGGTTCGGCCCGCTACACCGGCGGCAAGATGGAGCTGATGGACGGCGTGGACATCGTGCTGGTGGCCGTGGGCCTGTTCGCCGTGGCCGAGGTGCTGTACGCCGCCCTGTACGAAGGCAAGGTCGACCAGTCGCAGAACAAGGTGACGCGCGTGCACATGACGCGCCGTGACTGGAAGCGTTCCGTGCCAGCCTGGCTGCGCGGCACCATCATCGGCACGCCGTTTGGCTGCATTCCCGCCGGCGGCACGGAAATCCCGACCTTCCTGAGCTATGCGACCGAGAAGAAGCTGGCCAAGGGCGAGGACAAGGCCGAGTTCGGCGGCAAGGGCGCCATCGAAGGCGTGGCCGGCCCCGAGGCGGCCAACAACGCCACGGTGACGGCGGCACTGATTCCGCTGCTGACCCTGGGCATTCCCACCAGCAACACCACGGCCGTGCTGCTGGGCGCGTTCCAGAACTACGGCATCAACCCCGGGCCCCAGCTGTTCAGCAGCGCCGGTGCCCTGGTGTGGGCGCTGATCGCCTCGCTGTACATCGGCAACCTGATGCTGCTGGTGCTGAACCTGCCCATGGTGGGCCTGTGGGTGAAGCTGCTGAAGATTCCCCGCCCCCAGTTGTACGCCGGGATCCTGATTTTCGCCACCGTCGGTGCCTATGGCATGCGCCAGAGCACGTTCGACCTGTTCCTGCTGTATGGCATCGGTCTGCTGGGTGTGCTGATGCGCCGCTTCGACTTCCCCACGGCACCCGTGGTGGTCGGCATGATCCTGGGCCCGCTGGCCGAAGCGCAGATGCGCAACGCCGTGTCGATCGGCGAGGGCAGCTTCTGGATCTTCCTGCAGCGCCCCATGTCGCTCACGCTGGTGGTGATCGTGCTGCTGGTGCTGATCGTGCCGCGGGTGTTGCAGCGCTGGGCGCAAAAGCGTGCCGTGTACCGCGATGCCGCTTTGGATGCTTAGCGGCTGGTGCGCAGCTGCAGCGCGTGCGCCTGTAAAAAAGCCCTGCCAGTGGTGGCAGGGCTTTTTTGTAGGGGGCTGCTACTGATTTGCTACTGATTAACCAGCGCTAGGCAGCGTCATATAGCCCATCATCGGCCAGTAGGTCAGCGCAAAGATGACCAGCAGCACAGTGGCGGCCAGGGTCAGCATCAAGCCGGTACGCACATAGTCTTTGATGTCAAAGGTGTCGGTGCCGTAGGCCAGCATCCCCTGGGGCGAGTTCACGGGCAGGATAAAGCCAAAGCTCACCACAAATTGCAGCAGCATGGTCATGCCAATCGGGTTGATGCCGGGTGTCTCCACCGCCTGCAGCACGCTGATGATGATGGGAATCATGGTCGAGGCCAAGCCTGTGGCACTGGCAAAGCCCAGGTGGATCACGATCAGGAACAAAGACAGCAGCATCAAAATGGCAAATGCCGTGGCGTTGGCCAGCCCCAGGTTTTGCACAATCAGTTTGGCCAGCCATGGTGCAGCCTGGGTTTTAAGCAGGGCGGAGCCCATGGCGATACCGATGGCAAACAGCACCACGGTGCCCCAGGGGAAGCCCTTTTGTGATTCTTTCCAGCTCATCACACCAATGCGGGGCATGAGCATCAGCGCAATCGCCACGATGGTCGACGAGGTGGTGTCCACGCTGTGCAGCACGCCTTCGGTGGCCCAAAATCCCAGCAAAATCAGGGTGATGGTCAGCAGCTTCCACTGGTTGAGGGTCATCTGCCCCAAGGCCAGCAACTGCTGGCGCACAGCGTCACGGCCACCCTCGATGTGATCCATCTCTGGCTTGAGCATCCGGGTCATGATGAAGTACAGGGCCACGGTCATGGCTGCCGAGAACGGCGCACCGGCGATGAACCACTCTCCCCAGGTGATGGTCTGGCCAAACTGGCGTTCAATAAAGCCAATAGCCACCATGTTTTGTGCCGCAGCCGTTTTGATGCCGACGTTCCAAACGCTGGCAGTCTGTGCGGCGGTAATAACCACCAAAGCAGCAAACTTGCTGCGGCGGTCTGCGCCAAAAGCGGTCAGAAAGCCCAGCATGATGGGCATCAAGCAAGCGACGCGGGCGGTGGCGCTGGGGACGATGAAGGACAGCAAAAAGCCCACCAAAATGGCGCCCATCACCACGTACTTGGCCCGGGCTGGCACAAAGGACAGCACTTGCAGGGCAATGCGCTGGTCCAGGCGGGTCGCCGTCATTGCCGCAGCAATAAAGCAAGCTGCTGCAACAAGCACGGCTGCACTATTGCTAAAGCCGCTCAGGGCATAGGGCAGCGCCGCCTTGGTGCCCATGGCAACAGCATCTGCGGCTTCTTTGCCCGGGACAGGGCTGATGGCCAGCAAACCCACCATCAAAGCGCCAATGACCAACGCGGAGACCGCGTAGTCCAGTGCTTCCGTCATCCAGACAATCACCGCGAAAGCCAGGATGCCCAACATCATCTGCCCTGCCTGCGGCAGGCCTGCGATGGGGGGCATGAAAACAATCGCCAATAAGGTGATGAAGGCAGCGGCTAAACCAATTTTTGGCATCAGTTTGGGAGGGGGTGATGCCGCTTGGGGGGGGGTAGCAGAGGCGCTTGACATGGTGTGTTCCTCTTGGTCGATGTGTGTTTAGGACGGTGTCAAATATAGGGGTTTAGGGTTAACGCTTATTGCCTTACATCAAGCCTTAACCAAAGTCAAAAGCAGGTGACATTTCGTGACGCTCTGCACTCCATAGCCTTTACTTGGGCGCTTCGCTCTTGGGCTTGAAGTCACATTGTGCCGCCACCAAGCATTCCCAGCACTTGGGTTTGCGCGCTTGGCACACATAGCGGCCCAACAAGATCAGCCAGTGGTGGGAGTCCACCGCAAACTCTGCGGGAACGCGTTGGAGGAGTTGTTTTTCGACTTCCAGCGGCGTTTTTCCCGGCGCTAAGCCAGTGCGGTTGCTGACTCTGAAGATGTGGGTGTCCACCGCCATCGTCGGCTGACCAAATGCCACATTCAGCACCACGTTGGCAGTTTTCCGGCCCACCCCGGGCAGGGCTTCGAGTGCTTCACGGGTGTCTGGCACTTTGCTGCCATGGCGCTCCACCAAAATGCGGCATGTCTCCATCAGGTGTTTGGCTTTGCTGCGGTACAGACCGATGGTTTTGATATAGCTCTCTAAGCCTTCAAGGCCTAAATCCAAAATAGCCTGGGGCGTGTTGGCAACGTGAAATAGCTTGCGCGTTGCTTTGTTCACGCCCACGTCGGTGGCCTGTGCGGACAGCAGCACGGCTGCCAGCAATTCAAACACGGTGGTGTACTCCAGCTCGGTTTGTGGGCTGGGGTTGGCTTCACGCAGGATGGTGAAGAAGGGCTTGATCGCAGATTTTTTCATGGGCATCAAAAAGGATGGCTGCATTGTCTACCAATGCATCCTGGGGATGCGTCTGGAGTGCATGTCGCGGTGCTTTTGCACGATGGGTGAAGTGCAGGCCTTTTCACACGCCCCTTGCCACACTGCCCGCGTCATTCGTTACCTGACTCCCGGTTTCAGGTGCGTACGCCGGTTTTGAGACAACAGGTTGCTGCGGGATTGCTGATGGCGCTTGCGGGGTATAGCGCCCTTCTTGCCTTAGAGGGAGCAGAACCGCGGTATCCCCAGGCGGTGAACGCCAAAGCACCAGCAGAAACCGCTAACATTTGGGCAGTCCGAAAGCAGTGAGAAGAGGGTGAGAAGAGGGTGAGAAGAGGAAGTACACATCGCTGGCGCTAGGGGGCAACCTGGCAAGTGAATGCCGCGAAGCATTGCACAGTGAGCCGATTAATATGGTTGAGAAATTTTTGATATTTGAATGGGCTAGATTTGAATATTTGGAAATAAAAATATTAATCGGTGCTTATTGATTTTTTTGCGGCGCAATAAAATCTCTCACTGATTGCGATGAAAGATAAAGATACGGAAAGCAGCGATTTTTCAAACAAAGCTGTTGGATGGAAGAAAGAGATAAGGCATTGAATTTTTAAATGAAAGGAAATTCTTAATGCAATTTGCGAAACGTTTGGATAATGTAGAAACCTCCGCTATACGCGAATTATTCAAGTTGCTGGGTAAACCGGGGATTATCAGTTTTGCGGGTGGTTTTCCGGACAGTGCCATGTTTGACGTGGCAGGTATTCAAGAAGCCGCCAACAAAGCACTCACTGAAAATGCAGGTTTGGCGTTGCAATATGGCGCGACGGAAGGTTTTGGCCCTTTGCGTGAGCAACTGGCGGCCTTTATGGCTACCAAAGGGGCCAAAGACGTCTATGCAGACAACCTGATCGTCACCACGGGCAGCCAGCAGGCGCTGGATTTGCTGGGTAAATGCATGATCAGCCCCGGCGACAAGGTGATTGTGGAGGGGCCCACCTTCCTGGCCACCATCCAGTGCTTTCGCCTGTATGGCGCAGAAGTGATCAGCGCCCCGGTGGATGCCAATGGCGTGATCGTGGAAGCGCTGGAGCAGCTGATTGCCGAGCACCAGCCCAAGCTGGTGTATCTGATTCCTACTTTCGGTAACCCCAGCGGTGCCACGCTGAGCCTGGAGCGGCGCAAGCGCGTGCTGGAATTGGCGGTGCAGTACAAGACCTTGGTGGTGGAAGACGACCCGTATGGCGATCTGTACTTTGACGCACCGCCGCCCGCGAGTTTGCTGGCGCTGTCCAGCGAAGTCTTGGGCAGCCGCGAGTGGCTGGCGCACTGCGGCTCGCTGTCGAAAGTGCTCAGCCCTGGTTTGCGCATTGGCTGGCTGATCGCCAACGCGGAGCTGCTGGCCAAGGCGGTGATGTGCAAGCAATTTAGCGATGCACACACCAGCACGTTTGCACAGGCTACGGCAGCGCAGTACCTGCTGGCCGGACATATGCCCGCGACGCTGGCCAAGATGCGCAAGGTGTATGCCGCGCGCGCCCACACCATGATGCATGCGCTGCGTGCCGAGCTGGGAGATGCGGTGTCGTTCACCGAGCCGCAAGGTGGCTTGTTCCTGTGGGTCAAGCTGACAGGCCAAGGCGGCAAGCTGGCCGACGCCAATGTGCTGGCCAAGAAGGCGATTGAGCAAGGCGTTGCCTTTGTGCCGGGCGCGCCGTTCTTCAGCCAGAACCCCGATGCGTCCACCCTGCGCCTGTCGTTTGCCACTGCCGGCGAGGACAAAATCCGCGAAGGCGTGGCACGCTTGGCCAAGGCGATGGCCGCATGAGTTACGCCTTGAACGCCGAGCAGCTTGAGGCACGTATCATGGAGCTGGAGGTCAAGGCCAGCTACACCGATGACTTGCTGGAAGAGTTGAACATGACCATCTACCGCCAGCAGCAGCAAATTGATGCGCTGCTGAACGAAGTGCGCCAACTGCGCCAGCAGGTGCCGGAAGCGGGCCAAGCGGCGCCGCGCAATTTGCGTGACGAATTGCCCCCGCACTACTGAGCGGGTTGAGATAAAAAAGTAGCGCCTGGCGCTGGTATTTAAAGCGTTTCAGATGGTTTTATGTCTGAAGTGCTTGTATATCCAGCGCCAGGCGCTCTTTTTTTGTGCAAATGCTTTGCCATATAAGTGATCCGGCTGCCGCGTTGTGAAGGCGGCTGCGTTCACTGCGCGCGTTCACTCTTGCAGCATCTGCACCAGCTCGGTTTCAATTTGCAGTTGCTTGGCGTTGTTGGCCAGACTGGCGCCTTGCACCAAAAAGCTGTCTTCTACGCGTTCACCCAGCGTAGAGACTTTGGCCAGTTCCACGCTCAAGCCGTGCGCTGCCAAAATGCGCGCCACGGAATACAGCAAGCCGGCGCGGTCGCTGGCCGAGATGTTGAGCAGCCAGCTTTGCGCTTTTTCATCGGGCGTGAGGGTGACGCGCGGCACCATGGGAAAGCTGCGCACCCGCCGTGACAGGCGGCGCTTGATGGGCTCGGGCAGCGGTTCTTTGCTCTGAATGGCCTGGGGCAAACCGTTTTCAATCAAGGTGGTCAGTTCGCGGTAGTGCATATGCAACTGCTCGGAAGCAATCTGGAACGTATCCAGCGCATAGCCATTGCGCGCAGTGTGGATGCGCGCATCCACCACCATCAGCCCGGCCTTGTCAAAGTAGCCGCAGATGCGGGCAAACAAGTCGGCCTGATCGGGGGCGTACACCAGCACCTGCACGCCTTCGCCCGCCAGCGATTGGCGCGCCCGCACCACCGGCGTGGGGCTGCCCACGTGGCGTGAGAGGTGGCGCGTGTGCCAGGCAATGTCGGCAGGCTCGTGGCGCATGAAATAGCTCACGTTCAAGGTGTCCCACAGCGCTTTGTGCGATTCATGAGGCTGTGCCGACAGCGCCAACTGCACCAGCGCGTCGCGCTTGCGCGCTTCCACCATCGATTGCGCATCGGGCGCCCGCCCGCCCAGCACACGCATGGTGTTGTGAAACAGGTCTTCCAGGAGCTTGGCTTTCCAGCCATTCCACACTTTGGGGCTGGTGCCGCGGATGTCGGCCACGGTCAGCAGGTACAGCGCGGTCAGCTGGCGCTCATTGCCCACACGCTGGGCAAATGCGCAGATGACATCCGGGTCGGAAGTGTCTTGCTTTTGTGCCACTGTGCTCATTTGCAGGTGCTCTCGCACCAGAAATTCGACCAGCGCGGCATCGGCTGCTTCCATGTCGTGCTGGCGGGCAAAGCGCTTGACTTCGATGGCGCCAATTTCAGAGTGGTCGCCGCCGCGGCCCTTACCGATGTCGTGGAACAAGCAGGCCAGATACAGCAGCCAGGGCTTGTCCCAGCCGCTGGCCAATTGCGAGCACAGGGGGTATTCGTGCGCGTGCTCGGCCATGAAAAAGCGCCGCATATTGCGCAGCACCATCAGCGTGTGCTGGTCCACCGTGTAGACGTGGAACAGGTCGTGCTGCATCTGCCCGACAATGCGGCGGAATGACCACAGGTAGCGCCCCAGCACCGAGGTGGCGTTCATCAGCCGGAAGGCGTGCGTCTGGCCGCGCGGCTCCTGCAGGATTTGCATGAACGTGCGGCGGTTGACGGGATCCTGACGAAAGCTGCTGTCCATCAGGTCACGCGCGCTGTACAGGGCGCGCAGCGTGCGGGCCGACAGATCGCGCAGACCGGGAGATTTCTGGTAGGTCAAAAAGGTGGCCAAGATGGCCTGCGGGTCTTGTTGGTACAGGTCGTCGCTGGCCACTTCAATCAGCCCGTCCTTGTCCCAAAAGCGTTCATCGATGCGCTTGAGCGCCGCGTCGTTGGGGTAGAGGTGCTCCTGGATATTGAGCAGCAAAATCTGCTGCAACTGCATCACGGCCTTGGCGGCCCAGTAATAGCGGCGCATCAGCACCTCACTGGCACGCACGGGCATGGTCTCGCCCACGGGGGTGTGGCTCTGGATGCCCAGGGACTGGGCCACCGCCGTTTGCAAATCAAAAATTAAGCGGTCTTCGTGGCGCCCGGAGATGGCATGCAGCTTGGCGCGGATCAGGCTGAGCGTGGCCTCGTTGCGCTCAAGCTGTGAGGCTTCAAACTCGGTAGCGATGCCGGATGCCGCCAGCTCGCGCCACGTGCACCCCAAGCCTGCGGCTTGCGACACCCACAAAATGGTGTGCAGATCGCGCAGGCCGCCGGGAGATTCTTTGCAGTTGGGCTCCAGCGCATAGGGCGTGTCTTCATGCTTGATGTGACGCTGGCGCAACTCCAACGTTTTGGCGGTAAAGAATGCCTTGGGGTTCAGAGAGGCGCGGTATTGCTGTTGAAAGTCGGCAAACAAAGCGGCATCACCATCGATCAAGCGTGCCTCCAGCATGGCAGTTTGCACGGTGACGTCTTGGGTGGCCTCGGCCACACATTCGCTGATGGTGCGCACGCTGGAGCCAATTTCCAGCCCCGCATCCCAGCACGCGCCAATAAAGCGCTCAAGGTGGGTTTTGAGGTGCGCATGCGCCTCGGTGTCTGTGCCGGGCAACAGCAACAACACGTCGACGTCCGAAGCGGGAAACAGTTGCTCGCGCCCATAGCCGCCGACTGCCACCAAGGCCACTTCGGCAGGCAGGCCGGAGGCAGTGCGGATGGCACACAAGTGCTTGTCTGTCAGGCGCGAGAGCTTTTGCAGCACGCTGCGAATGCTGCGTGTGCTGGCCGCAGGGGTACGCAGCCCTTCGCTGATGGCATTTTTTTCTTGGCGGTAAACGGTACGCAAGGTGCCGAGTTCAGTGTTCATGGCGCGATAACCTGTAGGAGAAAACTGGTCAAAACCTAAGCAAGAAATATGCGCAGTTGCTGGGTGGGGTGGCTGGTGCAAGGTGCGCCGGTATGGGTACGGTGTGCACCGTTTGCCTTAAGGCGCGCGTAGCGCCTAGAGGTATGCCGTAAAAAAAGGCAGCGTGCGTCGTGCAGGCTGCCTGGTGATGTTTTACCAGTGGGTGGGCTGCGTCATCAGCAGCGGATGCTCTGGATAAAGTCGGGTGGCGTAGGCGAGCCGTCAGACCAAGTGAGGATATCGTAGCCCGTCTTGGTAACGGCCATCATCAGCTCCCACTGTGCCGAGAGGCTGCGGTCTTTGGTGATGATGGTCCAGCCGTCTTGGCCCAGTTCCTTCACTTCGCGCTTGCCCAGATTCAGCATGGGCTCAATCGTGAAGACCATGCCTTCTTCCAGCACCACGCCTTCGCCGGGGCGGCCATAGTGCAGCACCTGCGGCTCTTCGTGGAATTTCTGTCCGATACCGTGGCCGCAATACTCGCGCACCACCGACAGGTTGTGCTTTTCCGCAAAAGTTTGGATGGCGTGGCCAATGTCGCCCAAGGTGTTGCCTGGTTTGACTTGCTGGATGCCCAGCCACATGGCTTCAAACGTCAGCCTGTCCAGACGCTTGCCTGCAATCGTGCCTTCGCCAATCTGGAACATGCGGCTGTTGTCGCCGTACCAGCCATCTTCGGTGATGACGGTGACGTCCACGTTCACGATGTCGCCTTTTTTCAGCGGCTTGTCGTTGGGAATGCCGTGGCACACCACATGGTTAGGCGAGGTGCACAGGTGACCCGGGTAGGGCGGATAGCCGGGGGGCTGGTAGCCAATGGTGGCCGACTTGGTGCCTTGGCGGGCCATGCATTCGGCGCCCAAACGGTCGATTTCAGCAGTGGTGATACCGGGCTTGATGTGGGGGGCGATGTAGTCCAGCACTTCCGAAGCCAAACGACCAGCTACGCGCATGCGTTCGATCTCTTCGGGCGATTTGATGGTGATGCTCATACGCCCGATTATTCCACTGGCGGCGATGGACTGGTGGGCAAGCGGCTCTTGTTGACATTGCTAGCAGGGTGTTGGGGTTTGTGTGCAAGCCCTGTGCCTATTCCCCCTACTCATATCGCTTTCCGTATAGACAGTATTCAGCCCGGTAAAATAAGTACTCTCTCGATTGAGCGCCCAGGCCCCGTTGCTTGCCAGCAGGGCTGAGGCGCTTTTCACCAGCCTTCACATAAACAGGCCGCCACGTGACCTTGCATTTGACACAGTTTGAGGGTGGAAACGCCCTGAGCTCGTTCCGCGCCCAGCAACTCTTGACCGATCTGGTCGCCATCCATCCCAAGATCACGGGTATCAGTGCCCGGTTCGTGCATCTTGTCGCCACCGAGGCCGCACCGACTGCGGAGCAATCCCAGCGTCTGGCGGCCTTGCTGACGTATGGAGACCCTTACGTCGGTGCTGGCGAAGGCGTGGCTTTTGTCGTCACTCCCCGTCTGGGCACGATCTCCCCCTGGGCCTCCAAGGCAACCGATATTGCGCGCAACTGCGGTCTGCAGGTGTTCCGTGTGGAGCGCATGACCGAGTACCGCGTGGAAGTGAAGTCCGGCCTGCTGGGTGGCAAGCCCGAGCTGAGCGCCGAGCAAACCGCACAGATCGCCGCCTTGCTGCACGACCGCATGACCGAGTCGGTCTTTGCCACCCGTGCCGAAGCCGAGCAGCTGTTCTCCACCCTGCAGGCCCAGCCCATGGAGTTTGTGGATGTGCTGGGCGGCGGTCGCGCGGCGCTGGAAACCGCGAACAAGCAGTGGGGCCTGGCCCTGGCTGACGACGAGATCGACTACCT
Organism: Comamonas sp. UBA7840; assembly: GCF_002501455.1. Classification (NCBI taxonomy): domain Bacteria; kingdom Pseudomonadati; phylum Pseudomonadota; class Betaproteobacteria; order Burkholderiales; family Comamonadaceae; genus Comamonas; species Comamonas sp. UBA7840. The sequence continues at coordinate 66,690 of NZ_DLTI01000008.1, forward strand.
GGTCCACGCTTTCCACGACCTCAAGCGCAATCCCACCGATGTGGAGTTGATGATGTTTGCGCAGGCCAATTCCGAGCACTGCCGCCACAAGATCTTCAACGCCAAGTTCACCATTGACGGTGTGGAGCAAGACAAGTCGCTGTTCGGCATGATCCGCAACACCGAAGCCGTCTCGCCCCAGCACACCGTGGTGGCCTATGCCGACAACGCCTCCATCATGGAAGGCCATGCGGTTGAGCGCTTTGTTGCCAAGTTTGATGCCAAATTGGCCTCTGGCGTAGGTGCAGCAAGCGCCCCTAGCTATCAAAAGCAGGCTGCCGTCAACCATGTGTTGATGAAGGTGGAAACGCACAACCACCCCACGGCCATCTCGCCGTTCCCCGGTGCCTCGACTGGCAACGGCGGTGAAATCCGCGACGAAGGCGCCACCGGCCGAGGTTCGAAGCCCAAGGCGGGCCTGACGGGCTTTACCGTCTCTAAGCTGTGGGGCAGCGAAGTCGGCAAGCCCGAGCACATTGCCAGCCCGCTGCAAATCATGATCGAAGGCCCGCTGGGTGGCGCGGCGTTCAACAACGAGTTTGGCCGCCCCAACCTGACCGGTTACTTCCGTGAGTACGAGCAGCAGGTCGGTGACATCACCCGTGGCTACCACAAGCCCATCATGATTGCCGGTGGTCTGGGCGTGATCGACGCGGAGCTGACCAAGAAGATCGAATTCCCCGCCGGCACGCTGCTGATTCAGCTGGGCGGCCCCGGCATGCGCATTGGCATGGGCGGTGGTGCAGCCAGCTCCATGGCGTCGGGCACGAATGCTGCGGAACTGGACTTTGATTCGGTGCAGCGCGGCAACCCCGAGATCGAGCGCCGTGCGCAAGAAGTTATCAACCACTGCTGGCAGCAGGGCGCCGAGAACCCCATTTTGGCCATCCACGACGTGGGCGCCGGTGGTATCTCCAACGCCTTCCCTGAGCTGACCAACGACGCAGGCCGCGGCGCGCGCTTTGACCTGCGTGCCGTCAAGCTGGAAGAGTCCGGCCTGTCGCCCAAGGAAATCTGGTCCAACGAATCGCAAGAGCGTTACGTGATGGCCATTGCCCCTGAGTCGCTGGAGCAGTTCACGGCGTTCTGTGAGCGTGAGCGCTGCCCGTTTGCCGTGATTGGTGTGGCCACCGAAGAGCGCCAGCTGGTGCTGGAAGACACCGCTGTCGAGTCGGGTGACCAGAAGTTCCCCGTGAACATGCCCATGAACGTGCTGTTGGGCAAACCACCCAAGGTGCACAAGGATGTGACCACGGTGGAGCGCACACTGCCTGCAATGGACTTGACCGGTGTGGCGCTGGAGCAGGCCGTGATCGAAGTGTTGGCCCACCCCACGGTGGCGTCCAAGCGTTTTCTGATCACCATTGGCGACCGCGCCGTGGGTGGTTTGACGCACCGCGACCAGATGGTTGGCCCCTGGCAAGTGCCTGTGGCCGACGTGGCCGTGACCTTGGCCGATTACCAGGGCTTCAAGGGCGAAGCCATGGCCATGGGCGAGCGCACGCCGCTGGCGGCCATCAACGCCCCGGCCTCGGGCCGCATGGCCGTGGCCGAAGCCATCACCAACATGCTGGCTGCCCCGATTGAGTTGCCCAAGGTGAAGATGTCGGCCAACTGGATGGCCGCCTGCGGTGAAGCCGGTGAAGACGCGGCGCTTTACGCCACCGTCAAGGCCGTGGGCATGGAACTGTGCCCCGCGCTGAATATCTCGATTCCCGTGGGCAAGGACTCTCTGTCCATGCGCACGCAGTGGAATGAGGATGGCGTGACCAAGAAGGTGACCTCGCCCGTGAGCCTGATCATTACCGGCTTTGCCGCCATCGATGATGTGCGCACCACCTTCACGCCGCAGCTCAACGCTGAAGTGGCCGACAGCTCGTTGGTGCTGATCGACCTGGGCCGCGGCAAGATGCGTATGGGCGGCTCCATCATTGGCCAGGTGCTGAACCAGTCGGGCAACGAAGTGCCCGACCTGGACGACGCCAAGGATCTGATCGCCATGGTCGATGCGGTGAACGCACTGCGTGCCAAGGGCCTGGTGCTGGCCTACCACGACAAGGGCGACGGCGGCTTGCTGGCCACCGTGGCCGAGATGGCGTTTGCGGGCCACGTAGGCGTGGCGCTGAATGTGGACATGCTGATCACCGAAGGTGACGGCATCAGCGACAGCCGCATGGACAGCGGCGAAGGCAAGAACTGGGGCAAGCAAGTGGCGGGCCGCCGCGAAGAGCAAACCCTGCGTGCGCTGTTCAACGAAGAGCTGGGCGCGGTGCTGCAAATTCGCACGGAAGACCGCACGGCGGTGATGGATGTGCTGCGTGCGCATGGCCTCATCCAGTGCAGCCACATCATTGGCAAGACCCGCCCCGCATCGTCCCCCGTGGACGCGGGCAAGGGCGAGCTGCAAGTGTGGCGCGACGCGAACAAGGTGTTTGGCGCGACATTGAGCGACCTGCACCAGGTCTGGGACGCCGTGAGCTGGAAGATCTGCCAGCAGCGCGACAACCCCGTGTGCGCTGACAGCGAACACGCCGCCGCCGGTGAGCCGACCGACCCCGGCATGCACGTGCACCTGACGTTTGACCCCAAGGAAAACGTGGCAGCGCCGTTCCTGAACGTGGGTGCCAAACCCCGCGTGGCCGTGCTGCGCGAGCAGGGCGTGAACTCGCACGTCGAAATGGCCTATGCCTTTACCGAAGCGGGTTTTGACGCCGTGGACGTGCACATGAGCGACCTGCAGGCTGGCCGTGCACAGCTGCAGGACTTTGCCGGTGTGGTCGCCTGTGGCGGCTTTAGCTACGGCGACACCTTGGGTGCGGGCATTGGCTGGGCGCGTTCCATCACCTTCAACGACCGCCTGTCCGAGCAGTTCCAGCAGTTCTTTGGCCGCCAGGACACCTTCGGTCTGGGCGTGTGCAACGGCTGTCAGATGTTTGCCGAGCTGGCCGACATCATCCCCGGTGCGCAAGACTGGCCCCGCTTTACGCAAAACCAGAGCAACCGCTTTGAAGCGCGTTTGAGCATGGTGGAAGTGTTGGAGTCGCCCTCTATCTTCCTGCAGGGCATGGCCGGTTCGCGCCTGCCGATTGCGGTGGCGCACGGCGAGGGCTACGCCAACTTCAAGTTCCGTGGCAATGCGGATCAGGTGATCCAGGCCATGCGTTACGTGGACAACCACGGTCAGCCGACCGAGCAGTACCCGTTCAACCCCAATGGCTCGGCCGGTGGCTTGACCGCCGTGACCACGGCCGACGGGCGCTTTACCGCCATGATGCCGCACCCCGAGCGCGTGTTCCGCAACGTGCAGATGAGCTGGGTGGACTACGAAAAGGCAGGCGGCAAGTCCGAGTTCAGCCCCTGGATGCGCGTGTGGCGCAACGCCCGCAAGTGGCTGGGTTAATCGCTCCAAGCCACCGCACGGTGGCTTGATGGGCATGCCCTCCAAGGCTCTGCAACGGCAGAGCCTTTTTTGATGCGAGGGCGTACATGTGTGGTGCGGGTAGCGCCCACAGTCTTGGAAAAATATAGCTGCTTGCGCTGATCGCATCAGCATTTCAGATGGTTTTGTATCTGAAACGATGGATAGATAAGCGCCAGCAGCTCTGGTTTTTATCCAGGCACCATCCACTCCAGCAGTTGGGCCAGCCAGCGCAGCAGCGCCAGGATGGCATCCAGCAAGTTGGTGGGCGGGTGGTCATTCATGGTCATCATGGTGGCTGTAGGGTACCGCGGCGCTTGCCGAAGGGCGTAAGCCAACGCCTATGATGTGCGCTTTGCCAAAAAGATTGGCGCGCATTCACACCTTGCGCCGCCAGTGTACGAATTGCTCACCACCTTATTTATGCCACGCAGCACATTGTTTGGAGCGCTTCAGCTCAGCGCGCTTTGCGCCATTGTTTTGACTTCCGGTTGCACCTACGTCAAAGGCCTGTATGGCGGGAAAACGGCGCCCGCCAAGGCCGCGCCCACCGCTACGGCCCCCGTGCTGTATGCGCCGGAGCGCCACTACACGGCCGATATCAGCGCAGCCCGCGCGTATGTCGGTACGCAATTGCCTGCCAGCCAGCGCATGGCCTTGATCGATGTGCGTGACGCCACAGAGTACCGCCTAGGCCACCCCGAGGGCGCGCGCCACCTGCCTTATCCGCGTATTTATCAGCAATGCCAGCCGCACCCCAGCGGTGCCCCGCAAGCGCAGATTCGCTCTGACGACGGCAGCCAGTGCCGCTACGGCGTGGTGCCGGACAGCGAAGTGCGCCAAGACGCCGCAGCATTTTGGCAAGCGGTGCAAGAAGCGCTGCCTTACAAAGATGCGCCGGTGGCGGTGCTGTGCCGCACCGGCGCATGTGCGGCCGACGTAGCCAATTTGCTGGCGCGCCCTGACTTACTGGTCGACAAGGGCTTGGTGGGCAAGGGTTACCAAACTGTCTACGCCATCCGCGAGGGGTTTGTGGGGGAGCCGATGGTGGCCGTAGAGGCCGCGAGCGGCAAAGTCCTCAGCACTGATAAAAAAGGTGAAAAATTCACATACCCCGCGAGCAAGCAGACGTTCTACAGCGCAACGCCCGTGGCTTTGGATGTGAACCAAGACAGCCAAATCACCCAGGCAGACTGGAGTGGCTGGCGCAACTTTTTGGGCTTGCCGTATGTGCTCAGCATGCAGCCTAATTTGCTCAACGAAGCAGCCCAGAACTATTACGACAAACCCTAAAAACCTTCCATGCAGTCGCTTGCAGCCTTTTCCTACAAGAAGGGCGTGGCAGCGCGCTGGAAGATGGCGTTTTTTTATCCCAAGGATGCAGATATGGCTGGTGCCGGACTTTTGATGCTGCTCGATGACATCGCGGCGTTGCTCGACGATGTGGCCCTAATGACCAAGGTCGCCGCCCGTAAATCGGCTGCGATGGCGGACGATGTCTCGGTCATGAGCAAGGTGGCCATGCAAAAAACGGCGGGGGTGCTGGGCGATGACCTGGCACTCAATGCCGAGCAGGTGGCCGGCGTCAGGGCCAGCCGCGAATTGCCGGTGGTGTGGGCGGTGGCCAAGGGCTCGTTGCTCAACAAGGTCATTTTGGTGCCGGCCTTTTTGCTGATCAGCGTATTCATCCCGTGGTTGATCACCCCGCTGTTGATGGTGGGTGGCGCTTTTTTGTGTTTTGAAGGCGTTGAAAAAATTCTGCATTCCCTGCACCAGCGGCGCAACGGCCATGACGTGGTGCAAGAAACCGCCCAAGCTCAGGCGCAAGGCGTGGCTCCCTCGTCAGTGCGTCAAGCCAAGGCACTGCATTTGGAGCCCGCAGCCTACGAAAAGGAAAAAGTCAGCGGTGCCATTCGTACCGACTTTATTTTGTCGGCAGAGATTCTGGCGATTGCACTGAGCACCGTGGCTACGGAGCCTGTCACCAAGCAAATTGCCGTGCTGGTGGTGGTGGCACTGGCAATCACGGTCTTTGTCTACGGCATCGTGGCAGGCATTGTGCGCATGGATGATGTGGGCCTGTGGCTGATGCGCAAGCCCAGCGAAGCCATGCAATCCCTTGGGCGCGGTCTGATCGCTTTTACGCCGTGGTTGATGAAGGGCTTGTCCATCGTCGGCACTGCGGCCATGTTCTTGGTGGGAGGGAGCTTGCTGGTGCATGGCATTGCCCCGATTCAAACGTGGGTGGATGCCGTGCTTGTACCCCCAGGTGGTGTGGTGGCAGCCTTGGCACCGCTGCTGGTGCATGTGGGGGTGGGCGCCGTCATTGGCGGTGTGGTGGTGCTTGTGGTGGCCGCCTGGAAGCGATGGCGTGCCAACACTGAAGCCCAGTCTCATTAAAGTGGAAGTGTTGTCAAATTCCAACATTTCAGAAAATCCTGAAATGGGCCTTCATGGTGCATTTGACCTAAGGCAAACCCTGGGCCGTGCTGCGGTGATGCAATGCATTTCACGGGGGCTGTCCCCGGATTTTTATTCATCACCCATTATGAAAAAGACTCTGCTGGCTGTGGCCGCTCTGTGTGCGTTGACTTCCGGTGCTGCGATGGCGCAGCAGCAAGATGGCAAGTGGCAAGTGCGCGTGCGCGCTGTGAACCTGGATGCCGCAAACAAGGGTGCAGCTGCCGATAAAGGTATCAGCGTAAATGACAAAGTGATCCCTGAACTGGACATCAGCTACTACTTCACGCCCAACTTCGCCGCGGAACTGATTCTGACCTATCCTCAGAAGCACAATGTACGTGCTGGTGCTGACAAGATCGGCTCTTTGAAACATCTGCCTCCTACCCTGCTGGCGCAGTACCACTTCACCAACTTTGGTGCTTTCAAGCCTTACGTGGGTGCTGGTATCAACTACACACGTTTCAGCAGTGCGAAGCTTGACGGTGGTGGTGATATTGATATGAAAAAGAACAGCTGGGGCGGTGCTCTGCAAGTGGGCTTCGACTATGCGCTGGACAAGAACTGGTCGCTGAACTTTGACGTGAAGAAGGTGTACATCAATACAACCATCCACACTGGTGGTCTCGGCAAGTTCAAGGTCGATCCTCTGCTGGTTGGCGTGGGCGTTGGCTATCGCTTCTAATTCCAGCTTCTCTCCTCCAAGGGGTTTTAAACCGCTGCAGCCGCAGCGGTTTTTTTATGCCTGTTGTGGTGCGTATAAAAAAAGCCCGCCGAAACTGGCGGGCTGAGCAAAGAAACTTTTGGCGCAAAGGTGCCGGTTAAACCTGTGCCAGTGCTTGTTCCAAATCAGCCAGCAGGTCGTCGATGTGCTCGATACCCACGGACAGGCGCACCATGCCCTCGGTCACGCCAGCCTTGGCCAGTTCGGCGGCATCCAGCTGGCGGTGGGTGGTGGAGGCGGGGTGCGTGGCCAGCGACTTGGCATCGCCAATGTTCACCAGGCGCGTGAACAACTGCAGCGCATCCAAAAAGCGTGCGCCGGCGGCGCGGCCGTCTTCGCCTTTCAGGCTGAACGACAGAATGCCGGAAGCGCGGCCACCCGACTGCTTTTGCACGATGGCGTGGTCCGGGTGATCCTTCAGGCCCGCATAGCGCACCCATTCCACCTTGGGGTGGTTTTGCAGGGTTTCGGCAATCTTTTGCGTGTTTTCGCAGATGCGATCCATGCGCAGGGCCAGGGTCTCAATGCCTTGCAGGATCTGGAAGGCATTTTGCGGCGAGATGGCGGCGCCCATGTTGCGCAGCGGCACTACACGGGCGCGGCCAATGAAGGCGGCTTCGCCCAAGGCCTCGGTGTAGACCACGCCGTGGTAGCTCACATCGGGTTCGTTCAGACGCTTGAAGCGGGCCTTGTGCTCGGCCCAGGGGAATTTGCCGCTGTCCACAATCGCGCCGCCCACGCTGGTGCCGTGGCCGCCCAGGTATTTAGTCAGTGAGTGCACAACGATGTCGGCGCCGAATTCAAACGGGCGCAGCAGGTAGGGACTGGGCACGGTGTTGTCCACGATCAGCGGCACGCCATGCGCATGGGCCACATCGGCCAGCGCTTGGATATCGGTGACATTGCCCAGCGGGTTGCCAATCGATTCGATGAACACGGCCTTGGTTTTGGAATCGATCAACTTGCCAAAGCTGGCCGGGTCGCGTGGATCGGCAAAGCGCACTTCAATGCCTTGCTGTGGGAAGGTGTGGGCAAACAGGTTGTAGGTGCCGCCGTAGAGTGTGCTGGCCGAGACGATGTTGTCCCCCGCTTCGGCCAGGGTTTGGATGGCCGCGGTGATGGCGGCCATGCCCGAGGCCACGGCCAGCGCGGCAATGCCGCCTTCCAGCGCCGCAACGCGCTTTTCCAGCACATCGGTGGTGGGGTTCATGATGCGGGTGTAGATGTTGCCCGGCACCTTCAGGTCGAACAAATCGGCGCCATGCTGCGCGCTGTCAAACGCATACGCCACGGTCTGGTAGATAGGTACCGCGACGGCTTTGGTGGTGGGGTCGGGGCTGTAGCCGGCGTGCACGGCCAAAGTTTCGATGCGCATGTGGTGTCTCCAAGGCGGGTGTAAAGCTTGGATTGTGAAAAAGATCACCTGCGCTGCCAACTACGCAAACGCTATGTGCTTATGCCCTATCAAAATAGCATCCAAAATAGATAGCTATCACCGCTTATTCTGCTTGCCTTAGCGGCACCTTTGTTACTTATTTTTCGCGTGATGCAGGGGCGTTGAACAACGCGGCTTTGTGGCGGCGGTGCGCAGTGTTTTCCGTTTTGGCGTGTGGCTGCGGTGCGGTGCGTAGAGGCGCAGGAGTGGGCTGTGTGGCCTCCCAGGCTGGCAGGGCGGCAAACACCATGGCAGGGCCGTGCGCGTCGTTGGCCGCGTAGCGAATTTGCGCCGGGCTCAGCTGCGGCAGCGCCCAGTTGCTGGTGGATTGCTTTTTAGATTTGTGAAAGTTTTGGCCCAAGACCAAAGCCACCGCCGCGCGCACCCCTGTCGATGCACCATAGCCGTGGCGTTTGAATACGCGGTCCAAGTCCACCACGTTGGACAGCGCTACGCCCAATCGTTTGGGCAAGGTGCTTTTGTCGTTGTCCAGACCAAAGCCGACCTTGGCGATGTGGGGGCTGCTGATAATTTCGCGCGCCAAGTCCAGGGCTTGGGCATGGCACAGCTGCAAAATCCACGCCGCATCGGGCGTGGCCAGTTGCACCACGTGGGGGCCCGTGTCGACTTGGTGGGTGTGAAACAGGGGCTTGCTCTCGGTGTCAAAGCCCAGGGCGGTTTGTTGTAGCAGCGCGGTGCGTGCGGCCACCAACTCCGCTGCGGTGTGCGGCACGTAGATGGCATCGTCTGGGAGGGCAGCGAAAGCGGGCAGCAGCTGGCTTTCTTCTTTGGTCGGTGGCTTAAGGCGCGGCATGGCGGGCAGTGTGCCTGTTTTGAAAAGGTTGGGGTGGGCAGTGTGTGCGGCAGGTGAGCCGCCGCCATCACGGTAGCGAATACGGCAGCGAATGCATGCGGTTGGCTGGGTGACTGCTTAACGGTGGGTGGAAGCTTCTAAAAGCATAGCTGGCAGCGCTCTATCAGCCTAGGATGTAGATAGCAATCCATCTAAAAGTGAATGAATACAAGCGCTAGCAGCTATTTTTATCAAAGCGATCAAAGCGATCAAAGCAAAAGGCCCGCTGCAGGCGGGCCTTGATCGTTCAAGCCACGCACTTAAGCCTTGGCTTGGGGCGCAGGGCGGGTGCGGTAGAACTGCATGGGGAACTCTTTCATCTCCTTGGCGTGCTGGTTCAGCACCGATTGCTTCATTTTGCCCACCACATGCATCTCGCACGGCTTGCAGTCAAAGCGCAGGGTCAGCTTTTCCTTGCCGTTGATCAGTTGCAGCGGCTCGGCCTTGATGGTGCCCTTCACGCCAATCACGCCCTTGGCTTGCTTGGGGCACAGGCTCATCGAAAAGCGCACGCAGTGCTTGGTGATCATGAGCGAGACTTCGCCCAGCTCTTCCTTGCTCTCGTAGGCTGCATCGATCACCTTCACGCCGTGCTTGATGTAGAAATCGTGCGCTTTTTGGTTGTAGACGTTGGCCAGATAGCTCAGCGTGTCTTCGGGGAAGGGCACGGGCGGCTCGACCGGCTTGGCACGCGGCAGGCGCACAAAACCGGCGGCGCGGGCTGCTTCCAGCGCTTCCAGCGCATCGCGGCGCAATTGATTTAGCGTGGACGCGGGCACAAACCAGGGTTGCGTGACGCTCAGGCTGATGTCATGGACCGCAAAGATCGAGGCACCAAAGCGGCCCAGTTGCTCGCGCAGCGTGGCTTCGGCTTTGCTGGCGTCGGTGGCGGGCTGGTGTTCCTGGGCGATGACTGCGTTGCCGGTGAAGCCGTCTTCATCGGTCAGCGTCAGCGCAAAGCCGTCGGCGGTTTCCTGGAACTCGGCCCACAGGCCAATGCGACGTTCGCTGGATTTTTTGTCCAGCATGCGCACCCAGTTCATGTCGCGGTTGCGGTTGATCTCCAGGCCCTTGCGCAGATCCTTGAACTCGCTGATCTCGTTCTTGGGGAAAAAGCGCCAGATGCCTTTTTTGGCGTTGACGCACTCGGCACGGTTGATGTGCACGCCTACCAGTTCCTTTTGCAGGTCGTAGTAGCACAGGCCGTCGCCATTGTTGAACACCGTGGTCTTGTCGCTGCTCTCCATCTCAAACCACTTGTCGCCCACCTGCGTGACCCAGCCCACGGCGCGCCCGGGGGTTTTGGGGGTGTCAAATGCGCCAATGTCGTCTTTGCGGCCGTTGACAAAGTAGTCGGTGAACTCGCGGTTGAAGTTCTGGTCGGGGTCTGGCGTGAAGGTGAACGTGGTCGTGCCCGAGGAGGAGCGCGCCAGTGGCATGTCGGAAAACTCGCGCTCTTCAATGATCTCGTCCAATATCTTGCGGTAGTGCGCTGTGATGTTCTTCACGTACGCCATGTCCTTGTAGCGGCCTTCAATCTTGAAGCTGCGCACCCCTGCATCCACCAGCGCGCGCATGTTGTCGGTCTGGTTGTTGTCCTTCATCGACAGCACGTGTTTTTCGTGCGCAATGATGCGGCCCTTGTCGTCCAGCACTTCGTAGGGCAGGCGGCAGGCCTGGTTGCAGTCGCCGCGGTTGGCGCTGCGGCCCGTGTGGGCATGGCTGATGAAGCACTGGCCCGAATACGCCACGCACAGCGCGCCGTGAATGAAATATTCGATGGTGGTATGCGGGTCCAGCACGTTGTGCACAGCCTTGATTTGTTTCAAGTCCAGCTCACGCGCCAGCACGATCTGGGACAGGCCCGCATCTTGCAAGAACTTGGCCTTCTCCGGCGTGCGAATGTCGTTTTGGGTGGAGGCGTGCAACTGGATGGGCGGCAGGTCCAGTTCCAGCAGGCCCATGTCCTGGATGATCAGCGCATCTGCGCCGATGTTGTACATATCCCAGGCCATCTTGCGGGCGCCTTCGAGTTCATCGTCGCGCAAGATGGTGTTGAGCGTGATGAAGATGCGGCTGCCAAAGCGATGGGCATGCTCGATCAGGCGCTCCAGATCACGGATCTCATTGCCTGCCGTGGCGCGCGCGCCAAAGCCGGGGCCGCCGATGTAGACGGCGTCCGCACCGTGGTTCACGGCTTCAATGCCGATATCGGCATTGCGCGCCGGGGACAAAAGTTCGAGTTGGTGGGGCAGCAGAGACATAGGGGGCGGATTATCCCAGCGTGCCTGCAGTTTGTGGCGGGTGGGGGGTATTGCAGCGCTTGCGTGCCTACGTGCTTGTGGCCGAACGCCGAGTGGCTGTGTAGCGCAGTCATCGCCCTTGTCCTATGGCGGTGTGGCGATAGTTTCAGGCACGCTAGCGTTTATTTCGCAAAAGCTGGTCACGTTGTATGGATCTGCAACTCAATACCTACTACACCTTGATTTGTGCAGCACTGGTTTTGCTGCTGGGTAAATGGCTGGTGGGGCATCTCCGCTGGTTGGCTAACTTCAATATCCCAGAGCCCGTAGCTGGGGGCTTGGTTGCTGCCGTGCTGTGCTATGCGCTCAATGTCTTGCTGGGCTACCGCCTGGGTTTTGATGTGGACTTGCAAACAGCGTTCATGCTGGTGTTTTTTTCATCGATTGGATTGAGTGCGAATTTCACCAAGCTCAAACAGGGTGGACGTGCGTTGCTATTATTTTTGCTGGTGATTGCAGTGTATATCGGCGTGCAAAACGGGGTGGGCGTCGCCTTGGCCTCCTTGCTGGGGCTGGATCCTCTGGTGGGGCTGATTGCGGGGTCGATGACGCTGCTCGGCGGCCACGGCACGGCTGGGGCATGGGGCAGTGTGCTGGAGCGCGAGCATGGCATACAAGGCGCCATGACGCTGGGCATGGCCTGTGCAACATTTGGTTTGATTATTGGTGGCTTGGTGGGCGGGCCTCTGGCCAAATGGCTGATTCGCCGCCATCAGCTGCAAGGGCCCCAAGTTATGCCCGCTGACGCCGATAACTTGGTGGAAGCCGACGCGTACAACTTTGAGTCGCCCCGTAAAACAAGGCTGATTACCACGGATGCCACCATCGAAACCTTGGCCTTGTTTGCGGGCTGCCTGGCGTTTGCACAGTTGATGACCGCCCTTACCGCAGGTGCTAGCTTTCAGCTACCTACCTTTGTCTGGGCGCTGGCCGGTGGGGTGGTGATTCGCAACACGCTGAACTATGTGTTCCGCTTCAAAGTGTTTGACCGTGCGATTGATGTGTTTGGCAACGCGGCGCTGTCAATTTATCTGGCGATTGCCCTGCTGTCGCTCAAGCTGTGGGAGTTGGCGGATTTGGCGGGCCCCTTGGTCATCATCTTGGCGGCGCAGACAGCGGTCATGCTGGCCTATGTGGCCTTGGTGACTTTTCGCGTCATGGGGCGCGATTACGACGCCGCCGTGCTGTGCGCGGGCAATTGCGGCTTTGGCATGGGCGCGACCCCGACGGCCGTGGCCAATATGCAGGCCATCACCAACCAGTACGGGCCATCGCACAAAGCGTTTTTGATTGTGCCCATGGTGGGAGCTTTCTTTATCGACCTGCTCAATGCCGTGTTCTTGCAAACCTTTATCAAGTTCTTGGGCTGATGCGCAGGCCTGTGCCGCTGGATAATGCGCGGCTATGCATGCTCCCCCTTGCGCTCCCCTTGATCACGCACACTGGATGCGCCACGCCCTCCGCCTGGCGCGGCAAGCGGCGGCTGCCGGCGAGGTGCCCGTGGGCGCGGTGGTCGTCAAAGACGGGCAGGTGGTGGGGGAGGGCAGCAACGCCCCGCTGGCAGGCCAAGACCCCACCGCCCATGCGGAGGTGCTGGCCTTGCGCGCTGCCGCGCAACGGCTGGGCAACTACCGGCTCGACGGCTGCACCCTGTACGTGACGCTGGAGCCATGCACGATGTGCAGCGGTGCCATGCTGCATGCGCGGATCGATACGGTGGTCTATGGCGCGGCAGAACCCAAAACGGGTGCGGCAGGCTCGGTGCTCAATGTGTTTGGTTATCCGCAAATCAACCACCACACCCAGGTGGTGCGCGGCGTGCTGGCCGCTGAATGTGCAGCAGTGCTGGCGCAGTTTTTTCAGCAGCGCCGTGCCGCTCACAAAGCGCAGGCCCTGGCCAGCCACCCGCTCAAAGACACGGCGCTGCGTCATTCAGACAGTGTGTTTGCCGCTGCCCCCGGCTGGCCCTATCCACCGCAATGGCGCAGCGATTTGCCAGCGCTGGGTGGTTTGCGCATGGCCGTGGTGGATGAGGGCCCGCGCAATGCACCGCTGACCTGGCTGTGCCTGCACGCAGCCGCCAGTTGGGGCTACAGCTTTGCCCATGCACTGCCGCACTGGTTGCAAGCTGGGCAGCGTGTGGTGGTGCCAGACTTGCCCGGCTTTGGCCGCAGCGACCAGCCCAAGCGCGACAAAGCACACACTGCCCAATGGCATGTGCAGGTGCTGCGCGAACTGCTGGCGCAGCTGGATGTGCACCGTGTGGTCTTGGTGGGGCAGGGCGATGGCGCGCGTCTGGGGCTGGCAGTGGCGCAAGCCCTGCCGCAGCGCTTTGTGGGCGCCTGGCTGATGGATGCGTGGCCCACCGCCGACGTACCCCCGCCTTTGGCGCAGTGGTTGCAGGCGGCCGCCAACAAGCCCACGTGGGATGTGGCGCAGGGCTGGGCTCAAGCAGGTTTTGGGCCGCTAACGCATGAGCAGCAAGCGCTGGCAGCTATTCCTTTTGCACAAGCAGGTCACCGTGCAGCGCTCAAAGCGTGGCCCAAGGTGCAGGCGCAGCTGCCGGCCGTGCCCCAAGCGCTGCTGGCAGCGTGGCTGGCACAGGGGCGCTGCTTGATCAGCCACAGTGCCAGCAACCGCCTGATGCCATGGAACGCGTGGCACGCCGCGTGGCAAACCGCAGCGCCTGCCTTGCTGCAGCACCCGCAGGCGCTGCGCCAGACCCCCATGTCTCCTATGGTTCCTGATCTGGCTGCCACCGGCGTGCAGCAGGCTATGGAATACTTTGCCGCATCAGCGAAGACAGCCGTCTAGCAAACAGATAATTTATACGGAGCATGCCACCCGCAGTGGCGTGGAAGACTTTGGCGACATCCAGCAAGAAAAAAACACCCGCCACCCCTGTAACTGCCACGGAGCACGCACACGATCCCGATCACCCTGTGCAAGCCCAGTCCCCGCACTGTGACCACGACCATGCCCATGGTGAACACTGCAGCCACGACCACCCTGCACACGCACACCACGACGGCTGCTGCGGGCATGACCACAGCGTGCGCCCCAAGCACATCTATGTGTATTCGCCCTCGGGTGCGGTGCGCGACAAGGCAGCGTTCAAGCGCGCCATCAAGCGTTTGGAAGGCATGGGCCACCAGGTCGAGGTGGATGCCGATGCGCTCAGCAGTCACCTGCGCTTTGCCGGCGACGATGCCACACGCCTGGCCGCCATCCACCGCGCGGCCGCCAGTGGCGCCGATGTGGCGCTGATCAGCCGCGGTGGCTATGGCCTGACGCGCATCTTGCCCGGTATTGATTACCAGGCCGTGGCCAAGGCCGTGGAGCAAGGCACGGATTTTGTGGGCTTGAGCGACTTCACCGCCTTTCAAAACGCACTGCTGGCACAAACCGGAGCCATCAGCTGGGCGGGCCCGGCGCTGATTGCCGACTTTGGCCAGAAAGAGGGCGTGGACGACATCATGCTCGACTGCTTTGAAGACCTGATTTACGGCCACGGTGAAGGCACAGGCTGGCGCATGCCCAAGCAGCCTGCGGGCGCGGTGCCCGATGACTTCTATATTGAAGGCGGCGCCACGCTGTGGGGCAGCAACCTGGCGGTGCTGGTGTCGCTGCTGGGCACGCCGTACTTCCCGCAGGTGGAAGGCGGCATTTTGTTCATCGAAGACGTGGGGGAGCACCCTTACAAAATCGAGCGCATGCTCACCCAGCTGCTGCATGCCGGTGTGCTGGCCAAGCAAAAGGCCATCGTCTTTGGCCAGTTCACCGAGTTCAAGCTGACCAGCCACGACAAGGGCTACAAGCTGCAAAGCGTGATTGACTGGCTGCGCGCGCAGCTGCGTATTCCGGTGCTGCAAGGCCTGCCTTACGGCCATGTGGAAACCAAGGTGCTGCTGCCTGTCGGTGCGCCTGTGTCGTTGTCGTTAGAAGGGCGCGATGCGCTGATCTACTGGGGTCATACGCATTAAAAAAAGATAGCTGCTAGCGCTTTCTGCATAAGCGCTAGAGGCATTTTTTACTGTAAAAACTGTGCATTCACCACCAAGGTAAGGTATGGGCAAAGCCGCATTGCAATGGACACCCGAGATGCTGGCGCTGCTGGGTACGGACAAAGATGCCGTGCTGGCACAGCGCTGGGGCACCACGGCCAAAACCGTGAACCTCAAGCGCAATGCGCTGGGCATTCCTGCGTTTGGCTGGGTGCAGTGGACACCCGCCATGCAGGCGGCCTTGGGCACGGACAGTGATGCGGAGTTGGCCAAGCGCTGGGGCATGAGCAAAGCCAGCGTGTTGGCCAAGCGCAAGGAACTAGGCATTGCCTCGCTGACTGAAAAGCAAGGCACGGGCTTTGTCTGGAACGACGCGGCCGTGGCTTTGCTGGGCACAGCTTCAGATGCCAAAGTGGCTGCGCAGTTGGGGGTGACGCGGCTGACCGTGTACAACGCCCGTGTCGCGCGCGGTATTGCTGCGGCGCCACGTGGCGTTGCCAAGCCGGCTGTTGACGACGCTGACTGACGCGGCTTCGTAGGCTGTACAAAATAGCCTGTGCAAAGTTGCCTGCGCAAAGCGGGGCACTGTCAGAGCAACACCCGCTGCCTACCCACTACCCATCGCTGCAAATCACTTGATAGCTTGCGTGATGATGCCCAGCACCTGCGCAAGCAGCTTTCCAAGGTCGCTTTAAAGCAGCGCCTGCAAGGTGCGCAGGCTGCTGGCATCGTCGGCCATTGCCACGGGTAAACGCAGCATGGTGGATGCCTGCTGGTGCGCAGAAAACAGCACCCCAGGCGCCAGCAGCACGCCTTGTGCAGCGGCCTTGCGGGCCAGCACTTCGGTGTCTTGGTGCAAGGTGTCTACCCAGGCAAACATGCCGGCCAGCGGTTCTTGGTGCACCACCAGGCCCATGTGTTCCACCAGCTTCAGGCAGCGGTGGCGGGTTTCATCGAGCCGCTCGCGCAGGCGTTGTACGTGTTTGCGGTAGTGGCCGTCCGCCAGGATGCGGTGCACCACGCGCTCGCCCAGTTCGGGGCTGGTTAGGCCGCTGAGCAGCTTGGCGTCCGTCAAAGATTGAATCCGCGCGGGCGATGCTGCGATATAGCCCACGCGCAGGCTGCCCGCCAAAGTTTTGGAAAAGCCACCGATCAAAAGCACACGGCGCAAGCGGTCCAAGGTGGCCAGCCGCGTGGGCTGAACCACAAAGTCGGCATAGGTGTCGTCTTCCAGGATCAGAAAATTGTGCTGCTCGGCCAAACGCAGCAGGTCATACGCCACAGGCAGCGACAAGCCAAACCCCGTGGGGTTGTGCACCACCGAGTTGGTAATAAACAGCTTGGGCTGGTGCGCCTGGGCCAGCTGCTCCAAGGCCTGAATATCTGGCCCGTCGCGCAGGCGCGGCACGGGCACCACCCGTACCCCCAAAGAGCGCAGCAAACCAAATACCAAAAACCAGGCCGGGTCTTCCACTAGCACGGCATCGCCGGGGCGCAGCATGCTGCGCAGCACCAAATCCATGCCTTGCGTGACGCCGGTCACGGTCATCAGCTCTTGTTCAGGGTCCACCGCCAAACCCTGTGTCAGCAAATACGCGGACAACTGCTGGCGCAGTGGTGCGTAGCCTTGTGGGGCACCGTAGCTGAGCAACTGCATGCCAGCGCTGCGGCCCACGGCGCGCACGGCGGCGTTCAGCATGTCGTGATCCATCCAGCTGGCGGGCAGCATGCCCGTGCTGCCATCGAAATGCACGCCATCATGCTGGCGAAAAATGCTGCGCAGCAAAAACGGCGTATCAAAAGCCGCGTCGGGTGCCAAGCTGGGGGCTTGAAGGTTTTTGGGGCTTGAGCCCTTATGGGGTATGCGCTGGGTGCTCACATAAAAGCCAGCACCGGGGCGTGAGTGAATACCGCCTTGGGCCACCAAGCGGTCATAGGCTTGCACCACCGTATCGCGGCTGACGCCAGCGCTATCAGCCAGTTGACGCACCGAGGGCAAACGCGTGCCTGCGCGCAGGCTGTGGCTTTGCAGCAATTGCTGGCAGTGGTGCACCAATTGATCCACCAGCGGCGGCATGCCGGGCGTGCGTTGGGGCTGCCAGCCCAGTGGATTACTGGCAACTGTCTGGGTGTTTGGAGCCATACAGTAGGTGAAGTGATTTGGTAATGTGTACCGGTACTGTATGGGTGAATGCCCCTAGCATGCAAGCATTGCCTTCCCGGAGTCTTGTATGAATTTGCCGCTGGATGTGGCTGCGCTGGCCAGCAGCCCTGCTTTGTTGCCCTTGGCGACGTTTATTTTTGTCAGCTCCATCACGCCGGGCCCCAACAATGTGATGCTGACGGCTTCGGGCGCCAACTTTGGCTACCAGCGCAGCATTCCCCATATGCTGGGTATTACGCTGGGGTGCGCATTGATGCTGCTGATGGTGGGCGCAGGGCTGGGAGCCGTGTTTGAACAGATGCCCCAGTTGTACACCCTGCTGCAGTATGTGGGTGCGGCCTATTTGGTCTGGCTGGCCTGGAAAATTGCCACCTCAGGGCGCGCGCAGTCCAGCGCTGCCAAGCCCCAGCCCTTGAGTGTGTGGCAGGCGGCGGCTTTCCAGTGGGTCAATCCCAAGGCGTGGCTGATGTCGGTGGGGGTGGTGGCGGCCTATACCTCCCCGCATGCGTACTGGAGCAGTTTGTCGCTGGGCGCGGTGGTCATGCTGGTGGTGAACTACCCGTGCATCAGCGTCTGGACTTTGTTTGGCAGCGGCATTGGGCGCTGGCTGCAATCTGCGCGCGCGCTGCAGATTTTTAATGGGGTGATGGCGTTTTTATTGCTGCTGTCGCTGTACCCGCTGCTGGCCGGTATGCATTGAGGCGACGACGCACCCGGCGATGGGTCGGCTCGACATCGATTGCACAGCGACAGCTCAAGCTACCTGCATCGCAACCCCAGCGATCGCGGTGGCGCGTTGCGCCCTTCAGGCAACACTGGTCAGCGTGGCATAGCGGCGCACTTGGGCCAGCAGCTCGTTCGGTGAATAAGGCTTGGTCAAAAACGCTTGCGCACCCATGCTGATGGCTTTGTGGCTGACGGGGCCTGCAGCATGCGCGGTCAGCATCACCACCGGCAAATGCTGAAAGCGTGCGTCGGCCCGCACGCGCCGCAGCAGCTCCATGCCGTCCATGTCGGGCATTTCCACGTCCACAATCAGCAGCGCTGGCAGATGGCCTTCCTCCAGCAGCTGCAAGGCTTCGAGACCGTCGGCAGCGGTGGCGACGCGGTAGCCACTGGCTTGCAGCAGGTGCTGCGCCAGGCGGCGCACGCTCATGGAATCGTCGGCCAGCAAAACCAGAGGGCGCTCGGGTTCGTGGTGTGACTCCGCCACAGGGGCCTGGGCTTCGTGCTGGTTCAGCAAACGTGTTTCATGCGCGCTCAGCACCGCCGTCGGTTCATAAACCTGTAGCACTTGGCCAGACGGCTGCGCTGCAGTGCCCAGCAGCCCGGGAATGGGCACCTCCAGATCGGCAGGCGCTTGCAGCGTCACTTCCTGGGTGCCCAGCACCTCATCCACGATGACGCCCCAGCGTGCGGTATCGCCGCGCACAATCAGCAAGCTGCGCTGGCCATCAAGCGGTGGCTCAAGGCTGCGGCTGGATTGCTGCCACACCGCCCCAGCCCAATAGATGGGCAGCGGTGCAGCGGCTTTGTCTTGCAGCACCCCTTGGGCCAGGGCCTGATCGGCCACGGCGGCGGGAATGCGGCGCACTGTCTCCAGGCTGCGCGCAGGAATGGCAACACGCCAGTTGCCAGCACGCAAGGCCAGCACTTGCTCCACCTGGGGGGGCGCTGGCAAGGTGATGTCAATGCGGCAGCCTTTGCCAGGATTGCTGGACACATGCAGCTTGCCGTGCAGTTGATGGATGGTGTCAACGACGGCATCCATGCCAATGCCACGGCCCGCCAGTTCGGTGACGCTGCCAGCGGTGCTCAAGCCCGGGTGCAAGATCAGCTCTGCAGCGCGGGCGTGGTCTACCGGCTCCTCGGCAGCGATGAGGCCCAGCGCCACGGCTTTGCGGCGAATAGCTTCGGTGTTCAGGCCGGCGCCATCGTCAAAAATACTCAGCACCTGCTGGTGACCGGCGGTGTGCAAGCGGATCAGAATTTTTCCGGTAGCGGCTTTTTTGGCTGCTTTGCGCTGCGGCGCCGTCTCAATGCCGTGGGCCACGCTGTTGCGCAGCAGGTGCTCCAGCGCGGGTGTCAGCGCCGTTTGCACATTGCGCTCCATCACGGTTTCGGCACCTTGCCAGAACACATCTACGCTCTTGCCCGCGTCTTGCGCAGCCAGCTGCACGCAGGCTGTCAAACGCTCTTGGATGTGGTTCAGGGGCAGCAGCCGGGCGTACAGCAAGGTGTGTTGCAGGGCGCGCAAGTGCCCTGCATGGCTGGTGAAGGCTTGCTGCACGTCGGCCACGCCATGTTGCAGCTGCTGCTGGGCGGTGCCCAGATCGTCGGTGCAGTCATTGAGGGCGTGTACCAAATCGTGCAGCTCTTCGTGCCATTCGTAAGGCAGCTCGACATCGCCGTGCAGCATCAAGGTGTCGGCCCAGGCCGCGCAGTCTTGAATTTGGGTACGCAGCTTTTGCAAGCTGCTGGCAATTTCTTGCAAAGACAGGGTGCTGGCGGCCAGCGCCTGCTGGCCCGTGTCTTGGCTGTGCCACAAGGCTTGTGCGTGGCGCGCTACCGCTTCCAGTGGGTTCAGGTTCAGGCGTCCTGGTTGGCGTTCAGGGTGCCGGTCAGCCATTTCCTGTTGCAAGGCCACAAAGGCAACGCGCAAAGCCTCCAGGGGCTGTGGCAGCGCAGCGGGGCCACTCGGGCCTTCGATGGAGGGCACCTCCAAGGCCAGCCCCTCCAAGGCATGCACCTGACTGGCCCAAGGCATGGCCCCGGCCAAGCGCGCACTGCCTTTGAGGGTGTGCAGGCTGCGCAGCAAAATCTGCCGGGCGCTGCTGTCTTGCGGCACCTTGACCCACTGCTTGAGCGCACTTTGCAGCTTGGGCCAGATGGAGAGCATTTCCTCTTCAAACACCGAGAAATGCATGGCATCCAGCACCGGGGCGTGGGATGCGGGGGCAGGCTCTGCAGTGGCTGCGATGGCGGCCTCGTCGTCCATGTCGACGTCGGTGTCGAGGACGAAAACATCACCGTCAACGTCGCCGTCGCTGTGATTGCCATCAATGCCATGCAGCGGGGCTCCAGGTTCTTCAGGATCCACCGGCGTGGAAGTTGCTGCACAGGGTGCAGGCGCCGCCACAGGCTCGGGCAATTGCGCATACATGCTGTGCAAGGCATCCATCACCTGCGGGTGCGCGCGGCGCATAAAACCGGCAGCAAACTGGTGCAGCAGGCGGCGAATTTCTTCGCTGGCATGCTGGCAGGTTAGGCGCTGGGGCTGCGCAGCATCGGCGGGCATGCGCAGCAAGCAGCGTTGCAGCAGGTGGGCCAGTGTGGCAATTTCAGCGCAGCCCGCAGCCCAGGCCAGGCGAGAGAGTTCACCGGTGTTTTCGGGTGTTTGCGGGCACAGCGTGGTCTGCGCATCGTTTTGCCAGGCCGCGATGCTGGATTCCAGCTGCTGGGACAGCGTTTCTGCGGCTTGCAGGAAATCGAGGTCAGGTTCAATCTGGGCCGATGACGCCAGCCCGTGCACCAAGGTTTCGGCCGGATGAATTTCCGGTGCTGCCTGAAACGCAGGCAAGTGCACAGTCGGCGCTGGCGCTGGCTCCGCGCTGGCGCTTTCCGCCGTGATGCCTAGGGGCTGGGTGGCAGCTTCGGTAGCCGTGGCGCCAGAGCCCGCGCCCGTTCCTGCATCGGGCTGGCAATGCTGGTAGACCAGCGCCAGCGTTTCGGGCAAGGGCTGCTTGCGCTGCTGCGCCGCCTCCACCGCCTGGGCACAGAAAAACAGCAAATCGCGCACCAGGGCGGCCGGAGGGGTTTCGTCGCCCTTGGCAAAGCTGGCGTAATGCGCCAGCAGGCGCGAAGCCAGGCGCTTGGCGTAAATATCCAGCTCCAGCAGGCCGTATTCCACCGCCTGCAGCCATGCTGCGGCCAATTGCCAAGTGGTGCCATCTTGCGCATGGGCTGCCAAGCCCAGGCTCAGCTGCTGCAGCGTGGTGCAAAAGCTGGGGTTGCTGGTTTGCAGCAGCGCCAGCACGTGCTGGTCAAACTGGGTGCGGATTTCTGCGCTGGGCGGGGTGGCGCTGGCACTGGCCGGTGCTGCGATGGTGGGAGTGGGCCATGGTGCATCCCACAAATCTGCCGGGTGGGCGCTGTCTTTGCCGCTGAGTTTGGTGATGGCGCGGTAGCTGGCAAACAGGTCTTGGGGGTGTGCTGCTGCGCCGCTGTTCAACGCTTGCAAGAAGGCTTGCATGTCGCGGGCGGCCAGCTGCAGCAACTCGCCTGCTTTGTCGCTCGGTAGCTCGCCCGTGCTGGCATAGGCTTGCAGAGGCGCTTCCATGGACTGCATGAGCTTGCCCAGGCTGGCAAGCTCCACCACCTGCACGGCCTGGGCCATTTGCTGCAGCAACTGCCTGGCTTGCAGGGCGTGCACCACGCTGCTGGGGGGCAGCATCTGCGCCAAGTCGTGCACCATGGCCGTCAACGAGGGCAAAAGCAGCTGGCGGGGGTGTAGCGGTGCAGTGTCTGCGGACGGCTGCGCAGTCTCAGTCATGGGTCAAAGCGGTGCAAGAAGGTGGTGGCGTGGACTATAGAGCGCAGCGCGGCTGCGTGTCGCCTTTATTCGACAAACTTGCCGTTTTCTTTGCGGCGCTGGCGTATGCCTTTGCGGATAAACATTTCGGTGCCGTCCAGGGCGATAAATGGCAGCGTCATATCAGACTGCACGTGCGCGCGCAGGCGCTGGGGCAGGTCTGCCAGCACGACTTGTACAGTGTGTACGGCTGGTGTGCTGCGGTCGTGCTGGGTGCTGAGAAAGTCTTTCAGGTAGCTGCGCACGCCGGCCTCCAGCTGCTCCAGGGTAGCGGGGGCACCCACGTATTCGGGCTGGTTGCTGCCTGAAACTTCGGTGCCGTAGAAGTAGCAGCCGATGTAATCGCGGAAGGTTTCGCCCACGTCCGGGCCTTTGGTGAGTTTGCGCAGAAGATCTTTAAGCCACATGGCAGCAGGCTTTCATAGCGAGCATGCGCAAAAACAAGAGCGGCTTGCGCGTGCAGATAAAGGAATGCAGCATGAAATGTACCGTAAACCTTTGAAAATCCAGCGTAAGCCGCTTCTGATTTAGTGTTGGCAGAAGTCTTCCATCAGCTGCGCCACGATGGCCGGCTGGTCGTGGTGCAGCATATGCCCGGCATCGTCCACCTGGGCCACACGGCACTGGGCAATGGCTTGCAGGCGCTGGTGATATTCCTCCAAGCTGTATTGCCCTTTCCACCACTGGCCCAGGCTGTCCTCTGTGGCTTCCACCGCCAGGACGGGGGCGGTGATGGCGGCATAGTGCGCCAGGGCTTCGTCCACACGGAACAACTGGGGGTTCACCACTTTGTGGGCCGCATCGCCCAAGATGGCCCAGCGGCCTTGCGCATTGGGGGCTGCCCATTCATGGGCCAGCCACAGGGCTTTGTCCATGCCCAGGCGGCGGTTGGTTTTTTGCAGGCGTGCGGCCACCGCTTGCACGCTGTCATAGGTTTTGAGTTCTATCTCTTGGGCGTGCAGCGCTTTGAGCTCATCCAGCCACTGGGCGATGCGCTGCGGCGCTTGCGTGGGCTGCGTGGCAGGCAGGCCAAAACCTTCCAGGTTGACCAGGCGGCGAATGCGCTGCGCGCGCGCGCCTGCGTACAGCATGGCCACGTTGCCGCCCATGCTGTGGCCGACCAAGTCCACGGGTTGATCGCCCGGGGCGTAGTGGTCGAGCAGGGCGTCTAAATCACCCAGATAGTCGGCAAAGCTGTAGTGGTCGCAGGGCGCGGGCAGCATGCTGTGGCCAAAACCGCGCCAGTCGGGGGCAATGATGTGCCGCTGCTGGAAGAAGGCTTCACTCAAGGCGTCCACCACAAACTGCCAGGAGGCACCCACATCCATCCAGCCGTGCACCAGCACCAAGGGGGGCATGCCGGGCTGCGGCTGGCCCCAGGTGCGCACACGGTAAGTCATGTGGCGGATGGGCAAATCTTCAGTCTGAGAGGGGCGCTGCGGTGTGTACATGCAGCACATTATTTGCGCAGTCGGTACTGACCACAGTCAAGAGCGTGACGCAGCGCTCTACACTTGCTAGCCATGAATAGCCCAACAATGAACCCTGTGCGGCTGGGCCGCAGTGATGTGCTGGTCAGCCCTATTTGCTTGGGCACCATGACCTTTGGTGAGCAAGTGAGCGAGCGCGAGGCCTTCGCCATCATGGACCGTGCGCTGGAGCGCGGTGTGAATTTCTGGGACACGGCCGAGATGTACGCCGTGCCCGCGCGCGCCGAAACCTATGGCGCCACGGAAACCATCATTGGCCGCTGGCTGGCGGCCCGCCCCGGTGCGCGTGCACAGGTGGTGCTGGCCAGCAAGGTGGCCGGCCCCTCGCGTGGCATGCCCTGGATTCGCGCGGGCAAGGGCATGACGGCGGCAGACATCATCGCGTCGTGCGAAGGCAGCTTGCGCCGCTTGCAAACCGAGGTGATTGACCTCTACCAAATCCATTGGCCCGAGCGCCATGTGCCCGCTTTTGGCAATCTCTACTACGACCCGGCCAAGGAAGTGACGCAAACCAGCATCCATGAGCAGTTGCAGACGCTGGCCCAACTGGTGCAGCAAGGCAAGGTGCGTGCGGTGGGCTTGTCCAACGAAACCCCGTATGGCGTGCATGAATTTGTGCGTCTGGCCGAGCAATACGGCCTGCCCCGTGTCGCCAGTGTGCAAAACCCGTACTGCCTGATCAACCGCAGCTGGGACAACGCCATGGACGAAACCTGCGATCGCCTGGGCGTGGGGCTGCTGGCGTACTCGCCTTTGGGTGTGGGGTTGCTGACGGGCAAGTACGACCAGTCCGGCTTGACGGGGCCTGCGGCTCCGCAAGGCACGCGCCTGTCCTACCCCTCCGTGCAAAAGCAGCGCTGGGGGCGCCCTGAAGCGCTAGAGGCCGCACGCCACTACAACGCTTTGGCGCGAGAGCATGGTTTAACGCCGACGCAGCTGGCGCTGGCTTTTTGCTATCGCAGCTGGCGCGTGGCCAGCACCATCATTGGTGTGACCAGTGTGGCGCAGCTCGATGAAAATCTGGATGCATGGGGCGTGCAGCTGTCCGAGGAGGTGCTGACGCAGATTGACGCTTTGCGCTGGAAATATCGCGACCCCGGACAGTAAAAAAACCATGGCCAAAAAAGACAAAACGCATGTGAGCGAGACGCCTGCCACCCAACTGCTCAAGGCGCACCAGGTGGCGTTTACCGAGCACCCTTATGACTATGTAGAGCACGGGGGCACCGCTGAATCCGCCAAACAGCTGGGGCTGGATGAGCATGCGGTGGTCAAAACCTTGGTCATGCAAGACCAAGATGCCAAACCGCTCATCGTGCTGATGCACGGTGACTGCACCGTATCTACCAAAAACCTGGCGCGCCAGATTGGTGCCAAGAGTGTGGAGCCATGCAAGCCCGAGGTGGCCCAGCGCCACAGCGGTTACCTGGTGGGCGGCACTTCGCCGTTTGGGGTGCGTAAACAGATGCCGGTCTATATCGAGCAGACCATTTTGGATTTGCCACGCATTGCCATCAACGGCGGGCGGCGGGGTTTTTTGGTGCAGCTGCAGCCCCGGGTTTGTGTGGAGCTGCTGGGCGCCCATCCGGTGCAGTGCGCGCTGGCACAATAGCGGCCTTGGTACTGGCGGCTTGGGCACAGGCGTAGCCAGTCACGCTCTATATAACAAGAGCCAGCCTGATGGCTGGCAAGGATTGCAGTCTTGAATTCCACACTTCCTCTCGTAGCCACCGTGGTGGCCTATTTGATTGGTTCGCTGTCTTTTGCGGTGATCGTCAGCGCTGTCATGGGGCTCAATGACCCCCGTACCTACGGCAGCGGCAACCCCGGTGCCACCAATGTGCTGCGCTCAGGCAGCAAGGCGGCAGCGGCTTTGACGCTGCTGCTGGATGCCGTCAAAGGGCTGGTTCCGGTGCTGCTGGTTAAATATGTCGGCCCCGACTATGGCTTGCAGGATGGCACCTTGGCGCTGGTGGCCATTGGCGCTTTCCTGGGGCATCTGTTCCCGGTGTTTTTCAAGTTCAAGGGCGGCAAGGGCGTGGCGACGGCGCTGGGCGTGTTGCTGGGCATCAGCGGCTGGCTGGGGCTGCTGGTGCTGCTGACATGGCTGGCTGTGGCGCTGACCACGCGGTATTCATCGCTGTCGGCCTTGGTGGCCGCGGTGCTGGCGCCGGTGTACTACGTGCTGCTGGGCGGCAGCTTGTGGAACTATGACCAATCCGTGCTGCTGGCGGTGATTGCCATGTCGGCCTTGCTGCTGTGGCGCCATGCGGAAAACATCGGCCGTTTGCTTCGCGGCCAGGAAAGCAAGATCGGCAGCAAAAAAGACAAACCCGCTCCTGCCGCCAAGCCGGTCAGCCAGAAAAAGCGCCGCCGTTAAGCCCCGCCCGGTGCTGCACCCCAGAAGAGCCCGCCATCTGCGGGCTTTTTTGTGCCCGTCTGTGTGCTACGTAGCATGCGCCGCGTGCCTGTGCGCATCAAGCGAAGCAATAAATCAATAGCTGCTAGCGCTTGTCAGATAATCGTTTGAAGCACTTTTTATGCATATTTTTTGAGCGCCCAGTAGGGCAGGCAGTCACGACTGGCAGTTGATGTATCCAGACTTACGCGGATATGAAAAGCACGGTCGTGCGTTCCTAATGCAGCTTTTGCATTGTTTGCTGTTTGGGACACCTCGGATGACTGCTGCTTACCCCCACTTGCTGGCCCCTTTGGATCTGGGATTTACCATCTTGCGCAACCGCGTGCTCATGGGCTCCATGCACACCGGGCTGGAAGACGACCGCAAAAATCTGCCGCGCTTGGCAACCTACTTTGCCGAGCGTGCGCAAGGGGGCGTGGGCTTGATAGTCACTGGGGGCTTTGCGCCCAACCGTGCGGGCTGGGTCAAGCCGTTTGCGGGCACGATGAAAAGCAGCGCGGATGCCAAAGCCCATCGCCCGATCACCGAGGCCGTGCATGCCCACGGCGGCAAGATTGCGCTGCAAATCTTGCATGCGGGGCGCTATGGCTACCACCCCATTTCAGTGGCGCCTTCACGCATCAAGTCGCCAATTACGCCATTCACGCCTTGGGCGTTGAGCACCTCCGGGGTGGAGAGGCAGATTCAAGATTTTGTGGATTGCGCCCGCCACGCCCAGGATGCAGGCTATGACGGCGTGGAAATCATGGGCAGTGAGGGCTATTTCATCAACGAATTTCTGGCCACGCATACCAACCGCCGCACCGACCGCTGGGGCGGAGACTATGCACAGCGCATGCAACTGCCCGTGGAGATCGTGCGCCGCACGCGCGAGGCGGTGGGGCCGAACTTCATTTTGATTTACCGCCTGTCGATGCTGGATTTGATTCCCGACGGCAGCGACTGGAGCGAAGTCGTGCAGCTGGCCCGAGCGATCGAGGCGGCTGGAGCCACCATCATCAACACCGGCATTGGCTGGCACGAAGCGCGGGTGCCCACGATTGCCACCTCCGTGCCGCGCGGTGCATTTGCGTGGGTGACGAGCAAGCTCAAAGGGGCGGTGGGTATTCCGCTGGTGGCCACCAACCGTATCAACACGCCCGAGATGGCGGAGCACATTCTGGCCCAAGGCGATGCGGACATGGTTTCCATGGCGCGCCCGCTGTTGGCGGACAGCCATTTTGTGGCCAAGGCTGCGCGTGGCAGGCCGCAAGACATCAACACCTGCATTGCTTGCAATCAGGCCTGCTTGGACCATGTGTTCCAGAACAAAACCGTCTCTTGTCTGGTCAACCCCCGTGCGTGCAGAGAAACGGAGCTGAGCTATCTGCCCACCCAGCACCCCAAGCGGATTGCCGTGGTGGGGGCAGGGCCGGCCGGCTTGGCAGCGGCAACCACGCTGGCGCAGCGCGGTCATCGGGTTGAGTTGTGGGATGCGGCGCCCGCGATTGGCGGGCAATTCAACATGGCCAAGCGCATTCCGGGCAAAGAAGAGTTCTCCGAAACCTTGCGCTATTTTGAGCAGCGCCTGCTGGCAACCGGCGTGCGCGTGCAACTGGGCCAGACAGTCACTGCCGAGCAGTTGGTGGCAGCGCAGTACGACGAAGTGGTGCTTGCAACGGGCGTGGTGCCGCGCAATCCGCGCATTCCGGGTCAGGAAGAAGCGCAGGCTGCTGGCATGGTGCTCAGCTATATCGATGTGCTGGCGCAGCAAAAACCGGTGGGCCAGCGTGTGGCGGTGATGGGGGCAGGGGGCATTGGCTTTGATGTGGCGTACTACCTGGCGAATGGCCCGCACTCGACGGCCACTGACTTGCCCGCCTGGCAGAGCGAATGGGGCGTGGCAGACCCCGCCTTGCACCGCGGTGGCTTGCAGCCCGCGCAACCCTTGCCAGCGCTGCGTGAGGTGACGCTGCTGCAGCGCAAGCCCACGCAAGTAGGCAAGGGCCTGGGTAAAACCACGGGCTGGATTCACCGCGCAGAGCTGCGCATGAAGCGTGTGAAGATGCTGGCGGGGGTGAATTACGAGCGCATCGATGCGCAGGGCTTGCACATCAGCTACGGCAGCAAGCGCGAAAACCCCAGCCTGATTGCCGTGGACCACATCATTGTGTGTACCGGCCAGGAGCCGCAGCGCGCTTTGCAGCAAGCATTGCTCAAAGCCGGTATTTCCACGCATATTATTGGTGGGGCCGATGTGGCCGCAGAGCTGGATGCCAAGCGTGCGATTGCACAGGGCAGCGAATTGGGTGCGCGCCTTTAATTTTTGTGCAGCGGCGGCCCGGTGCCCGGAGAAACTGATGACACAGCACCATTTTGTGGCATGCACCCATGCCCGCCACGCCCAAGCGATTGTGGATATTTTCAATGAGGCCATCGTGACCTCTACGGCTTTGTACGACTACAAGCACCGTACGCTGCAGAGTATGGCGCCGTGGTTTGCCACCAAGGAGCACAACAACTTCCCGGTGATTGGCGTGGAAGATGAGGACGGCACTTTGCTGGCGTTTGGCAGCTATGGCACGTTTAGGGCCTATCCCGCCTTCAAGTACACAGTCGAGCACTCGGTGTACGTGCACCAAGACCATCGAGGGCAAGGCTTGGGGCTGGCCGTCATGCAGGCCCTGATTGCGGCGGCCCGCAAGCAGCAGATGCATGCCATGGTTGGCGCGATTGACGCGGCCAATGCCAGCAGCATTGCGCTGCATACCCGCTTGGGCTTTGCGCATGTGGGCACCATGCCGCAAGTAGGCTTCAAGTTTGGCCGCTGGCTGGACTTGGCGCTGTACCAGTTGCTGCTAGCAACCCCGGAGCACCCCGTGGATGGCTGAGGCAGTGGGGCGCACCGCGCGCCGGGGTATTCCAGCAGCGATACACATCATGCGCATTTAGCGGCAGCGTTGCGGCAAACGCGTATCTTTTTTGAGATTAGTATGCATCCTTAGCAACCTTGAAGCCTGCGCACACCCTGCGAACAGGCATGTTGATATGGAACTGCAGTCTCTAGAGCCCTTGGCTCAGCAATTGTTTGCGGACATTCGTGGGCTGACTTTTGATGGTGTCGGCGTGACCCGTGCCAGCTATGGCGAAGGTGAAAACGCGTGCGCCGCGTACTTGGAGAAGTTTGCGCGCAGCGAGGGCCTGGACGTGGTGACGGACCGCGCAGGCAACTTTGTGTATTTTGATCCGGCAGACACGCGCAGCGGCGCGGCGATCTGGACGGGCTCGCACCTGGACTCCGTGCCGCAAGGCGGCAACTACGATGGCTTGGCCGGCGTGGTGGCTGGTCTGCTGGTGCTGATTGCTGCCCGGCGCGAGGGTGTTACCTTGCCTGCGCCGCTGAAGGTGGTTGGCTTTCGCGGAGAAGAAAGCGCATGGTTTGGCAAGGCCTACATGGGCTCGGGTGCGCTGTGGGGCAAGCTCAGCAGCGCCGATCTGGCCTTGCAGCGCCGGGGCGACGGCATCAGCTTGCACGATGCGCTGGCCGCATGCGGTGCCGATATGGCAGCCATCAGCCGCCAAGAAAAACTCATCAACCCTGCCGAGATTGCCGCCTATATCGAGCTGCACATTGAGCAAGGTCCGGTGATGGTGGCGCGCGAGATTCCGGTCGGCGTGGTCAGCGGCATTCGCGGCAATGTGCGCCACAACAAGATTGAGTGCTGGGGCGATGCCCAGCACTCGGGCGTGGTGCCGCGCTGGTTGCGCAAAGACGCGGTGTTTGCCGTGTCCGATTTGATTGTGCGCCTGGACAACCACTGGCGCGCCTTGCTGGAGCGCGGTACGGACTTGGTGGTGACCTGTGGCGTGGTGCAGACCAACCCTGCAGAGCATTCCATCTCACGCGTGCCTGGCTATGCGCACTTCAGCTTTGAAGCGCGCAGCAAAAGCAGTGACACGCTGGAGGCCTTCTACCAGCTGGTGCAGGCAGAAATGCATTCCATCGAGCGCGAGCGCGGCGTGAAGTTTGTGCTGGACCGCCGCCTGATGAGCGAGCCCGCCGTGTGCGATGCCCAGCTGTGCGAATTGATGGCCCAGGCTTGCCGCAGCCGGGGCATTGCGCATGAGCGTATTCCTAGTGGTGCAGGCCACGATGCCGCCTTGTTTGCCAACGGCGGCGTGCCGTCGGCGATGGTGTTTGTGCGCAACCAAAATGGCTCGCACAACCCGCATGAAGCGATGGAGCTGGCGGACTTTATGCTGGGCACGCAGGTGATGGCAGACACCATTGCCGCCATCCCCGCAGCGCAGCCACGAAACGGCACTTCGCTATAGTCGCTCGCCATGACAACGCCTGCGTTTACTTCCCACCTTGATTACAGCGCCATGGGGGATCGCCTGCGCGCCTATCGCATCGGGGCAGGGCTGCAGGCCGATGAAGTGGCCGAGCAACTGGGGGTGTCGCGCGCGGTGGTCTACCGCATGGAAAAGGGGGAGATCGTCAAGATTGAAACCCTGGAGCGCCTGGCACAGTTGCTGGGCACCAGCTTGGCATCGCTGCTGGGGGTGGAGGCGGAGTATTACGCCTCGGCCCTGGCGCTGTTTGAGCGCATGCGCCAAATTGAGCAAAGCACGGATCGCATCTTGGCGCACTTTGAGCCGATTTCCGTCTTGCTGCTGTCTGAGAACTACCTCAACTATTTGGCGCTGATGCTGGAAGAAGCTTTGCCCCAGGGCGCAGACACTCAGGTGCAAGCGCGGCAGACGCTGCAGATGGTGGAGATTTTGCGTGCGCGCCAACGCAATTTTGAGCAGCGCAAGCCCCACATCGTGAGCCTGATGGGGCTGCGTGATTTAGAGCGCTTTGTGCAAACCGGCTTGGTCGGGCGCATGGATGTACCGGCTGCCGTGCGGCGCGAGCGCATTCAGGCCGGCCACATCGAGGTGGCGCGGATTGCCGAGCTGATGGAGCATGCGCCGTGGTTTGCCCAGATTGGGCTGGTGGATGACGCCATGCCCTCGGCCACCTACCAGGTGCTCACGGGCGCGCACCACCGTGTGCTGATGCAAAGTCCGTTTCGCCTGGGGGAGCTGCCGAATGTGCGCAACGGTATTGCCACCGTGACCGCATCCCCAGAGGCCGTGGCACTGCACGAACAGATGACGACACAGCTGTGGGCCCACGCCAGCAAAGGCTCCGAAGGCGCGCAGCGCCTGCGCGCCATGTTGCAGCGGGTTCGCAGCGATTGAACAGTAAGAAAGCATTTGAGATGACAAATCCTATGAGCCAGCAAGCTGCGGCTTGGTTATTGGAAGCCGGCTGTGTGGAAGTGCGTACTGATGCGCCGTTTGTGCTGCCCTCGGGCTGGGCCAGCCCGGTGTACATGGATGCCACGCGGCTGATTTCCCTGCCCACCATTCGCCGTGAGCTGATGAAGCAAGGCGTGCAGCGCCTGCTGGATGCGGGTGCCCTGCAAGGGCTGAGTGCGGTGGCCGGGGGCGAGTCCAGCGGCATTGCCTTTGCGGCGTGGTTTGCCGAGAAGCTGGATATGCCCCTGCAGTACGTGCGCAAGCGCGCCGTGGGCAGTCGCCAGATTGAAGGCGTGGTGGAGCAAGGCGGCAAGGTGCTGCTGGTGGACGATATGGTCTCTGCCGGGCAGTACAAGCTGAATTTTATTGATGCGCTGCGCAGCGAAGGCGCGCGCGTGGAAGATCTGTTTGTGGTGTTTGATTACGCGTGCTTTGGCTCGGACGCGGTCTTGGCACAGCACGGCGTGCGCGTGCACGCGCTGTGCAACTGGCAAGACGTGCTGGCCATGGCGTTCCAGCGCGGTGGTTTCTCGGTCGAGCAACTGGCCGTGTGGCAGGCGTTTTTGCAAGACCCGGCCAAATGGTCGCTGGCCCATGGTGGCATCGGTAAGTAATCGAAATTTTAAAAATATGAGCTGATGGCGCTTATCTAAATTAGCTTTCAAGATCTTTTATAGTTGAAAGATAAGTAATACAAGCGCTGGCAGCTCACTTATTCATGAGCAATCAGGGGGCGGCCGTGTTTGTTGTATCGAAATTGCTTTCGGCCATCACGCAGCCGCTGTTTTGGCTGGCGCTGTGGTGGCTGCTGGCCTTGCTGTTGTTGGGGAAAAAGCAGCGGGCAGCAAAGCGCATGCTGTGGTCAGGCTTGGTGCTGCTGGGGGTGCTGGGCTTTCAGGCGCTGCCTGATGCGTTGTTGCGTGCGCTGGAGCGCCGCTATCCCGCCCAGCCAATGGCCGCAGCGCTGGAGCAGCACGCCGGCATGCTGGTGCTGGGTGGCGCAGTGGAGCACCCTGCCAGCTGGCAAGCCCACGGGCAAGTGCCGCTGGGGCAGTCGGCAGAGCGCATGACGGTGCCTGTGGGCTTGATGCGGCAGCACCCGCAGTGGCAACTGGTGTTCAGCGGGGGCGAGGGGCGCTTGCTGGCCACGGGCATTACCGAAGGGCAACTGGCCCAGCAGTTCTATGCCGAGCAAGGCGTGGACATGGCGCGCGTGCAGATCGAGCAAGGCGCACGCACCACCCGAGAGAACGCACTGCGCGTGGCCCAAACGCTGGGTGAGCGCTGCAGCCAGCAGCCTTGGCTGCTGGTGACATCGGCATGGCACATGCCGCGCTCCGTGGCAGAGTTTGAAGCGGTGGGCTGCAAGGTGACCCCTTATCCGGTGGACTTTCGCACCGGCACGCACACCGCGTGGTACCGCTACCACATGGCAGAAAGTTTGCTGCGCTGGCAAGTGGCGCTGCATGAGTGGCTGGGGCAACTGGCTTACGCACTCACCCGGTAATGCGTTGTGTGCTTTAACCCGTAGCAAGCTCTTGCGTATGAATGGCAGGCGCAGTCGCAAAAAAAACGCCTGCTGAAATCAATCAGCAGGCGTTTTTTGCATGAAAAGGGCTGGTGCCCGCGCTTACGCGGCGGTGACGGCCTTCACGTCATTGGCAGCGCTGGCAAACGCAGCGGCCACTGCGTCAGGGCCCATGCCCAAGCCTTCAGCGCGCACGATGCGCACATCGGTGACGCCAAAGAAGCCCAGCACCACCTTCAGGTAGCTTTCTTGGTGTTCCAAGGCCTGCATGGCTTCGGTGATGGAGTACACGCCGCCACGCGACGAAGCCACGATCACGGTTTTGCCTTTGGCCAAACCTTCAGGGCCCGCTGCGGTGTAGCGGAAGGTGCGGCCAGGCTGTGCCAGTCGGTCTATCCAGGCTTTGAGCTGCGTAGGAATGCTGAAGTTGTAGAAAGGCGCGCCAATCACAACCACATCGGCAGCCAAGAACTGGCTCACCAGTTTTTCAGACACGGCGTTTTCAGCCACTTGCTCGGCACTCAGGCCATCGGTTTGGCCGGTGCGGGGTGCCATGGCGGCGGTGGTGAAGTGGTTGGGGGCCTCTGCCACCAGGTCCAGGTATTCCACTTGGGTGTCGGGGTGCTTGGCGGTCCACTCCGCGACGATTTGTTGGGTCAGCTTGCGCGAAGCCGAGTTTTCACCAGAGATAGAAGAGTCAACGTGCAACAGTTTCAAGGGGTGCTCCTAAGCAATGTTCGAATCAATGACGGTGATTGTGGATTACACGCGAATATTTGATAAGTCGCTAAAAACACGATAGATTGTTCTGAATTTGGGACAATTGGTGTTGGATGATTGGAAACAGAAGAGGGGATGCGGATGCAGGACTTGAATGACATGCTGTACTTTGCCGAGGTGGTGGAGCGCGGCGGCTTTGCGGCAGCGGGTCGCGCACTGGGCATTCCGAAGTCGCGCCTGTCACGCCGGGTGGCGGAGCTGGAGGCGCGGCTGGGGGTGCGCTTGCTGCAGCGCACCACACGCAAGCTGTCCTTAACGGAGGTGGGTTCTGCCTACTTGCGCCATTGCCAAGCCATTCGCGATGCGGCGATGGCCGCCCAAGATACGGTGGAGCAAGTGCAAAGTGAACCCCGCGGTACGGTGCGTGTGAGCTGCCCCGTCACCTTGTCGCAAACCGTACTGGCCCCGCTGATGCCGCGTTTTTTGGCCCGTTACCCCGAGGTGCGCGTGGAAATGCTGGTGGTGAACCGGCCGGTGAATGTGGTGGAAGAGGGCTTGGATGTGGCGCTGCGGGTGCGCGCCTCGCTGGAAGACAGCGCCAGCATGGTGGTCAAGCGCCTAGATGTGGCGCAGCAAATTTTGCTGGCTAGCCCGCAGTATCTTGAGCGCAAGGGAGTGCCACAGTCGCCCCAGGATTTGCTGCAGCACGATGTGTTGTCCATGTCTGCCTTTGAAGGCGTGGCGCACTGGCGGCTGCGCAGTGATACCGGGGCAGAGATGCAAATCCAGCCCCAAACCCGTTATGTGGCCGATGATTTGATGACGCTGAAGCTGGCCGTGATGGGGGGCGCGGGCGTGTGCTATTTGCCCGACTACATGTGCCAGTCGGAGATAGAGCGTGGCGAGTTGGTGCATGTGCTGCCCCAGTGGCGTTTTCCGCCTGGCATTGTGCATGCGGTATTTAGCTCTCGCAGAGGGTTAACGCCCGCAGTGCGAAGTTTTCTGGATTTTCTGGGGGAGTACCTTCCGGGCGCGAGCGGCATTGGCGCAGCGTAAGGGCGCCAGCGGTTGTCCGAAGGCGGGTGTCTGTGTACTGGCAGCTTGCTGTTGGCTGCCCAGTTTGCCGCGTTGCACACATGGCCAGCAAGGCCGATTGAAGGCCGGCACAAATTAGCCTCAACGTGGGCGGGGAAGATCCGTGCGATGGACGCCCTACCAGTGCGGCAGCTGACGGTCTGTCATGCCGAGTGCTGGTTGGTTGCGTAGTAAAAAAAAGACTGTGTGCACACTGCGACAGTGGATAAAAACCGCTGAAAAGTTGGATTAGAATAAACGAATAGGAATTATTCTTATTAATTGTTTGGTTCTGCCTAACATCCTCATACCCCTTGGTGGGGTCGCGGTAGCGCTATCGAAAGTGGCGCTTTTTCTCTGACTGAAAGCTTTTCAAAATGAAACTTTGGAAGACAGCTCTGTGCATGGGCCTGGTTGGTGTTGCTACTTTGGCCCAAGCGGCCCAGCCCCAAGCGGTGACGGTGTACTCCTCACGCATCGAGGCTTTGCTCAAGCCTACGTTGGATGAATACACCAAGCAAACCGGTGTCAAGATCAATCTGTTGACGGACCGTGGTGGCTCTTTGTCGGAGCGCTTGGCTGCCGAAGGAGCCAGTTCGCCAGCAGACGTGTTGATTACCGTGGATGTGGGTAATTTGTGGAGTGCCGCCGAGCGTGGGTTGCTGCAAAAAATTGACTCTCCCACATTGAATGCCAATGTGCCAGCCAACTTCCGCGACGCTGGCAGCCGCTGGTGGGGTTTGTCGCAGCGTGAACGCACGATTTTCTACGCAGCGGACCGCGTTAAGCCAGAGCAACTGAGCACCTATGAAGACTTGGCAGACCCCAAGTGGAAGGGCAAGCTGTGCCTGCGTACTTCCAAGCAGGCATATACACAGTCTCTGGTGGCGATGTTGCTTGCCAAGCATGGCGTGGAAAAGACGGAAGCCATTACCAAGGGCTGGGTGGCCAACTTGGCGGGCGATGTTTTCACCAATGACAACAGCTTGCTCAAAGCGATTGCTGCCGGCCAATGCGATGTGGGTATTGCGAACACTTACTACTATGGTCGTATCTTGGCCAAGGAGCCTGACTTCAACAAGCAAGTCAAACTGTTCTGGGCAAACCAAGGTAAAGACGAGGGTGGCACCCATGTGAACCTGTCTGGTGCAGGTGTGGTCAAGCACGCCAAGAACCCAGAAGGCGCCCGCAAGCTGCTGGAGTGGCTGTCTTCCGCCAAAGTGCAGACTGCTTACACCCATGGTACTTACGAAAGCCCCATCAACAAGCAAGCTGAAGCCGATCCGATTGTGAAAGCTTGGGGTAAATTTACGCCTAGCTCACTCAATGCTGGCGACATTGGCTCGCACCAAGCTGAGGCCATCAAGTTGCTGGATCGTGTAGGCTATCGTTAATCGCTTTTCTTCATTAGGTTAGCTATTTGTCTGCTGTAGACCGTACCGCGCCAGCCCACCGCTGGCGCGGTTTTGCTTTTGCGCTTCCCGTGGCGTTGCTCACCCTGGTGCCTTTGTTGGCCGTGGTGTGGATGGCGGTGACGCCGCAACCTGAAATTTGGCAGCATTTGTGGAACTATGTATTGCCCCGCGTGCTGGGCAATACCTTGTTGCTCATGCTGCTGGTGGGCGTTGTCGTCTCTGTGGTGGGGGTTCCGCTGGCGTGGCTGACGGCCATGTGTGACTTCCCTGGCCGTAAGTTTTTCTCATGGGCATTGGTGCTGCCGCTGGCAATTCCAGCCTATGTCCTGGCTTTTGTGCAGATGGGGATCTTTGAGTACGCGGGCCCGGTGCAAAGCTTTGTGCGCGAGGTGTGGGGCAACAGTCGCTGGTTTCCTGACATCCGTGGCAGCCTGTGGGGCTTGGTCATGGTGCTGGTCATGGCTTTCTATCCCTATGTGTATCTGATGGCGCGTAGTGCCTTTCTTACGCAGGGGCATCGCAGCATCGAAGCTGCGCAGGCCCTCGGATATAGCCCTGTGCAGGCATTCTTTAAAGTTTCATTGCCCCTGGCACGCCCTTGGATTGGTGCGGGTTTAGCGCTGGTGCTGATGGAGGTGCTGGCCGACTTTGGCGCCATCGCTGTTTTTAACTTTGATACGTTCACCACGGCGCTGTACAAGTCGTGGTTTGACTTGTTCAACATGACAGCGGCTGCACAACTGGCATCCATCCTGGTGCTGGTGGTGCTGTTGTTGCTGGCCGCAGAGCAGCGATCCCGCAGTGCACAGCGCTTTCATGTGAGCAATCCACAGCGGCACCGCGTTGTGCTTAAAGGCGCCCGTCGGTGGCTGGCTTTTGTTGCATGTGTCTCGGTTTTTGCTGCGTCTTTTGCAATTCCGATGGTGCAAATGCTGGTGTGGGTCGGGCAGATATGGCGCGAAAACCTGCACAGTGACTACTGGGGTTATGTGTGGAATACGCTGTGTCTGGCGTTGATTACTGCCGCAGTGGCCACCGTGCTGGCGCTGTTGCTGTCTTGGATTCGTCGCCGTCACCCGGATGGCTTAACGGCTTGGACGGTGCGTTTGGCCGTCTTGGGCTATGCCATGCCCGGTGTGGTGCTGGCAGTGGGGGTGTTTGTGCCCATCGCTTGGCTGGACGAGCGCCTCCTGGCTTTGCTGGCACCGCTGGGCATTGAAAGCCTGGGCATTCTCAAGGGCAGTCTGGCTGGAATGTTGTTGGCGCTGGCCGCACGCTTTTTGGCGGTGGCCTACAACGCCACGGATGCGGCAATGCAGCGCATCACGCGCAGCCAAGAAGAGGCTTGCGCCTCTTTGGGGCTGGGGCCATGGCAAACCTTGCGTCGTTTACATTTGCCGCTGCTGCGCACGGGCTTGCTTTCCGCATTTTTGATGGTTGTCGTGGATGTGATGAAAGAGATGCCCATCACATTGATGATGCGCCAATTTGGGTGGGACACCTTGGCGGTACGCGTATTCCAGCTCACCTCCGAATCGATGTGGCAAGAGGCTGCCTTGCCTGCGCTGGCTATTGTGCTGGTGGGCTTGCTGCCTGTGATTTTGCTGGTGCTGCAAACAGAAAAAACACCGACTTCGGCCGGTTAAGAAATGCCGGATTGAGTAATGCTTGAAGTTAAAAACGTTTCTTTGGGATATGGCAACCACATCGTGGTGCAAAACGTGAGCATGCGTCTGGATCAAGGGGAGATTGGCTGCTTGCTTGGCCCCTCTGGCTGTGGCAAGACCACGCTGCTGCGTGCGATTGCAGGTTTTGAGCCTGTGCGCGCTGGACAGATTGACCTGCAAGGCAAAACAGTGGCCAGCCTTGCCCTGCATGTGCCACCCCAGGCGCGTGACATCGGTATGGTCTTTCAAGACCATGCCTTGTTTCCGCACCTGAGCGTGGGTGACAACATTGGTTTTGGTCTGCACCGCATGGCCAAACCATTGCGCGCTGCGCGTGTCCATGAAATGCTGGAGCTGGTGGGGCTAGAAGGCATGGGACAACGATGGCCCCATGAGCTGTCGGGCGGACAGCAGCAACGTGTAGCGCTGGCGCGTGCCTTGGCCCCCAGGCCGAGCTTGCTGTTGATGGACGAGCCATTTTCCAGCCTGGATACCAGCATGCGCGAGAGTATTGCGCGCGAAGTGCGAGCTATCCTGAAGCAGGCCAAAGCCACGGCGTTGATGGTGACCCACGATCAAAACGAGGCCTTCGCCATGGCCGATAACGTGGGCGTCATGGCACGCGGCCAGCTCATGCAATGGGGCAACGCGGTGCAGGTGTACTGCGCACCCGCTACGCAAGATGTGGCGCAGTTTGTGGGCGATGGTGCGTTGGTGTCTGCGCAGGCCACCGCTGGCGGCCAATGGCAAACCGCACTGGGGCTGCTGCCTTCGGGGCATCCGCATTACCAGACGGCCCAAGGGGTGCAAGTGTTGCTGCGACCAGAGCATGTGGCCGTGGTGGAAAAAGGTGTCCGTGCGCAAGTGCGCGAGCGCACCTTCCGCGGCAGTCACTTTGTGTTTGAGCTGGAGTTGCCCGATGGCCAAGCCGTGATGGCGAAGGTCTCACTCAATGCTTTGTATGGTGCCTGTGAAAGCGTGCAGATTGCTTTGTCGCCAGAGCTTTGAGGCGCTTGCATGGCCCTGTAGCAAGTCCATCCCCTGCCGAATGCGCTCCTTGCCCTAAGGAGCGCTTTTTTTTATGGATTGGCGGGGAGGGTGCAGCAGCTGAATTAACTGGATCAACTGGTGCATGCCGCAGTGCGATGGCTGCAGCGAAATCCGTAAACAGTCGGTGGGGCGTTGGATGGCCGGTGTGCAACGCGCGGATGCAGATGCTTATGTGCATAAGAAAACAACCAATCATTCGTTGGAGTTTGGGCACGCGGCTTAGACAATTTGCGCCTCCAAAGGAGAGTTCTGCATGTCCCATCCCACGCCGCGCATCATCATCGTCCCAGGCTGGCGCAATTCAGGCGCAGAGCACTGGCAAAGCCTGTGGGCGCAGGCGCTGCCCCACGCGGAGCGTGTGGAGCAAGACGATTGGCTCACGCCCAAGCGCGAAGACTGGGTGCGCACGCTGGAGCAGCTGTTGTTATCGCGGCCAGAGCCTGCCATCGTGGTGGCGCACAGCCTGGGCTGCATCACCACCGCGCATGTGTCGCCACAGGCTGCAGCGCGTATTCAAAGTGCGTTGCTGGTGGCACCTGCTGACCCGGAGCGCCGTGCCCATTTGGCGGACTTTGCCCCTGTTCCCAGCCAACCCTTGCCTTACCGCAGTGTGCTGGTGGCCAGCACCAGTGATCTGTACTGCCCGATTCGCTTGGCCGGGGCCTACGCACGGGCATGGGGCAGTGAGTTTGTGCGTCTGCCCAATGCGGGCCATATCAATGTGGAATCAGGCCACGGGCATTGGCCTTTGGGCTGGGCGCTGTTGCAGTCTTTGGTACAAGACATGGCTTGGGGTGGGGTCAAACGGGTGGCAGTAGCTTAAATTTTGCATGAAATAGTCCGCTAGCGCTTATGGATAGAGCGCTGATAGCTCACAAATCCTTTATTCTAAATTCTGATAAATTTAAAAAAATATATTCTTTTGAGTTTTAAGAAGTTCTCTTCACAATGCGCTGCATCTCTTAAAAACACGCATTTGTGCAAGGCGGCAACACCATGACATCTTTGAAGCTCAAGACCCTGTTGGCAACGATTGCGCTGGCTGCCGGTGGCATGGCCAGTGCCCAAGACCAGTTGCTCAATGTCTCGTATGACGTAGCGCGTGAGTTCTACAAAGACTACAACCAAGCTTTTGTAGCCCACTACAAAAAGACCACGGGCAAAGACATCAAGATTGACCAGGCGCACGGCGGCTCCAGCGCCCAGGCACGTGCCGTCAATGATGGTCTGCCCGCCGATGTGGTGACTTTCAACACCACCACCGACATCGAATTTCTGGCCAACAACGGTGTGGTGGCCAAGGACTGGGCCAAGCAGTTTCCGTACGATGCATCGCCCACCACCTCGACCATGCTGTTCCTGGTGCGCCACGG
The DNA here is from genome assembly GCF_002501455.1 of Comamonas sp. UBA7840. Lineage (NCBI taxonomy): Bacteria > Pseudomonadati > Pseudomonadota > Betaproteobacteria > Burkholderiales > Comamonadaceae > Comamonas > Comamonas sp. UBA7840. Next base: position 106,709 of record NZ_DLTI01000008.1, read on the forward strand.
CAACCCCAAGAACATCAAGGACTGGAAGGATTTGACCCGCCCCGACGTGAAGGTGGTGGTGGTCAACCCCAAGACCGGTGGCAACGGCCGTTACGCCTACCTGGCAGCCTGGGGTTCGGTGCGTGAAGCCGGTGGCACCGACGCGCAAGCCCAGGAATTTGTCAAGCAGCTGTACAAGAACGTGCCCGTGCTGGGCAAGGGCGGGCGTGATGCCACGGCCATCTTCTTGCAGCGCAATATTGGCGATGTGCTGATTACGTTTGAGTCGGAAGTGATTTCGGTGGACCGCGAGTTTGGCAAGGGCAAGGTCGAAGCGGTGTACCCGTCCAGCTCCATCGTGGCAGAGAACCCCGTGGCAGTGGTGCAGCGCACCGCGCAGAAAAAAGGCTCTGGCGCGTTGGCCAAAGCGTATCTGGACTACTTGTACACCGATGACGCCCAAGAAATTGCAGCCAGCCACGCGTTGCGCCCCCGTTCGGAAGCTGTGCTGAAAAAGCACGCCGACATCTTCAAGCCTTTGAAGCAGTTCACCGTGGCCAAGTACTTTGGTTCGCTGAGCGAAGCGCAGAAGGTGCATTTCAACGACGGCGGCAAGTTCGACGAGATCTACACCCCCGGCAAGTAATTGCTGCGCGGACTAAGGCAACTTTCATAACAACAATCACAGGCTGTCAGGGACATCATGGCTTCTGCATCCCCCGTCAGCCCAAGTCTTGGCGCTACTGCCCCGGCCCGCCGTGGGCGTGGCGCCAAGCGCGTTCTGCCCGGTTTCGGGCTGACCTTGGGCTACACACTGTTTTATCTCAGCATCATCGTGCTGATACCGCTGTCGGCGCTGATCTTTAAAACGTTTGAACTCACCTGGGAGCAGTTCTGGGAGGCGGTGAGCGCCCCGCGTGTAGTGGCTTCCTACAAGCTGACGTTTGGCGCCTCGTTCTTGGCGGCCGTGGTGAACCTGGTGTTCGGCTTGCTGATTGCCTGGGTGCTGGTGCGCTACAAATTCCCAGGCAAAAAAATTGTCGATGCGCTGGTGGACTTGCCGTTTGCACTGCCCACTGCGGTTGCTGGCATCTCGCTGACGGCCTTGCTGGCCGGCAACGGTTGGGTAGGCCAGTACCTGGAGCCGTTGGGCATTCAATTGGCTTTCAACCCCAACGGTATCGTGATCGCCTTGATTTTTATTGGGCTGCCTTTTGTGGTGCGCACGGTGCAGCCGGTGCTGGAAGACTCTGAAAAAGAGCTGGAAGAAGCTGCGATCAGCTTGGGGGCCAGCCGCTGGCAAATTTTCTACAAAGTGATTTTGCCCAGCATCTTGCCCGCCCTGATGACTGGCTTTGCCATGGCGTTTGCGCGTGCAGTGGGGGAGTACGGCTCGGTCATTTTCATTGCGGGCAACATGCCCATGATTTCAGAGATCACGCCGCTGATCATCATCGGCAAGCTAGAGCAGTACGACTATGCCGGCGCAACGGCAGTCGCCGTGGTCATGCTGCTGATTTCGTTTGTATTGCTGCTGGTGATTAACGCCCTGCAAGCCTGGCAACGCCGTCACGCAGGAGCACCCGTATGAACGAACAACACTACTTTTTGCTCAAGGTGCTGCTGGCGGTGGTGGTGCTGCTGGTGATTGCCTACCAACTGACTGCGCCCAAGAAAGGGAGTAAGCCCGAAAAGCTGTCGGTGACCGAACCGCGCTGGGTGCGTTGGGTGCTGATCGGTGTGGCGATGAGCTTCATCTTGCTGTTTTTGGTGCTGCCACTGGCGGCGGTGTTTACCGAAGCGTTGCGCAAAGGCGTGGAGGCGTACTGGCAGGGGCTGCATGAGCCCGATGCGTGGGCCGCCATCAAGCTCACCTTGCTGACCGCCGTGATTGCCGTGCCCTTGAATTTGGTGTTTGGCGTGGCAGCAGCCTGGTGCATTGCCAAGTACGAGTTCAAAGGCAAGGCATTTTTGACCACGCTAATTGATTTGCCCTTCTCGATCTCCCCCGTGGTGGCAGGCTTGATGTACGTACTGGTGTTTGGCGCTAACGGCTGGATGGGCGCTTGGCTGGCTGAGCATGACATCAAGATCATCTTTGCGGTGCCGGGCATTGTGCTTGCTACCGTGTTTGTCACCTTCCCGTTCATTGCCCGCGAGCTGATTCCGCTGATGCAGGCCCAAGGCAACGACGAAGAACAGGCGGCCATCGTGCTGGGCGCCAGCGGCTGGCAAACCTTCTGGTACGTGACGCTGCCCAACATCAAATGGGGCCTGCTGTACGGCGTCATTCTGTGCAATGCCCGGGCGATGGGGGAGTTTGGTGCGGTGTCGGTGGTTTCGGGCCACATCCGTGGGCAGACCAACACCATTCCGCTGCACGTGGAAATTCTCTACAACGAATACCAATCGGTTGCGGCATTTGCAGCGGCGTCTTTGCTGGCCTTGCTGGCGCTGGTGACGCTGGTCATCAAGACCTACGCCGAATGGAAGCATGAACAACAAGTGCAAGCGGCAGCCAATATGCCGCCTGAGCGCCCCAGCCACTAAAGCACGGTGCAACTGAAAGAGACAGATCATGAGCATTGAAATTCGCAATGTCAGCAAGCAGTTTGGTGACTTCCAGGCCCTGCGCGATGTGAGTTTGGACATCCAGTCCGGAGAGTTGATCGCGCTGCTCGGCCCCTCGGGCTGCGGCAAGACCACGCTGCTGCGCATCATCGCCGGGCTAGAGACGCCCGATGTGGGCAGCATCCACTTCAGCGGCGAAGACACCACCGACGTGCACGTGCGTGAGCGCAACGTGGGCTTTGTGTTTCAGCACTACGCACTGTTTCGCCATATGACGGTGTTTGAGAACGTGGCCTTTGGCTTGCGGGTGAAGCCGCGCAAAGAGCGCCCCAGCGAAGCGCAGATCAAAGAAAAGGTCATGAACCTGCTCAAGCTGGTGCAACTGGACTGGGTGGCGGAGCGCTTTCCTTCGCAATTGTCGGGGGGGCAGCGCCAGCGTATCGCTTTGGCCCGCGCCTTGGCGGTAGAGCCGAAGGTGTTGCTGCTGGACGAGCCCTTTGGCGCGCTGGATGCCAAGGTGCGCAAGGAGCTGCGCCGCTGGTTGCGCCGCCTGCACGATGAGCTGCATGTGACCTCCATCTTCGTGACGCACGACCAAGAAGAAGCCCTGGAAGTGGCCGACCGCGTGGTGGTGATCAACAAAGGCAAGATCGAGCAAGAAGGCACACCGCAAGAGGTCTGGGAAAACCCCGCCAGCCCCTTTGTCTATGGCTTCTTGGGGGATGTGAACCTGTTCAAAGGCCGCGCCCAAGATGGGCAGGTGTATCTGCAAGAAGGCATGCAGCTGGAGAGCAGCGAAGCCAAGGGCGCGGTCGACAAAAACGCCTTTGCCTATGTGCGCCCGCACGAGCTGGACGTGGCGCGCTATTCGCCCGGACAAAATACCGACGGCAATGGGCGCACCACGGGGCTGGTGGTGCAGCTCAGCCGTGCCATTGTGGTGGGGCCGATTGCCCGTTTGGAACTAATTGCCGCAGAAGATACCCAAGCCGGAGACAATGCACAGTCCGAGCATTTGATTGAGGCGCAAATCCCCGCCGAGCAGTTCCGTGAAATGGGCCTGCGCGAAGGGGAGACACTGGTGGTCACGCCACGTCGCGCCAAGGTATTCTTGGACGAAGCAGCAGGCATTTAACGCAGCCATCTGCACAAGGCAGGGGCGGCAGATGCCGCCCTTTATTTTTCAGAGAACAACATGCAGGTTTTGAACTGGATCACCACCGCACCGCGCCGCACTTTGGCGCTGATTGCCGCAGCCTGTGTGGCGCTGCTGGCTTTTGGCATGTATTTGCAGCACGTGCAGGGCCTGGAGCCTTGCCCCATGTGCATTGTGCAGCGTTATGCTTTGATATTGGTAGCTGTCAGCGCAGGGCTGGCAAGCCTTAGGGGCTCAAAAGGCTGGTGGATGTCTTTCGGCGTTCTGGCGCTGGCTGCTTCGGGTTTTGGTGCATTTGTGGCCGCGCGCCAAACCTGGCTGCAGTGGTACCCCCCCGAGTTCGCCAGTTGCGGGCGCGACTTCTACGGCATGATTGAAAACTACCCCGTCAGCCGCGCCATCCCCATGATTTTCCGTGGCTCGGGCGACTGCACGGCCGTGGATTGGGCGTTCTTGGGCGGCTCCATCGCCAACTGGTCGTTCGTATGCTTTGTGGGTTTTGCGGCGGTGTTGCTGGTGCTGCTCCTCAAGGGTGGCAAACGCGCTTAACACTACCCACTCGTTCATTGCCCCAAGCCCCGGTATGTACTGCATGCCGGGGCTTTTGCTTGTGGCCCACAATCACAGTTTTTGCAAGTTGGTTTTTTGGGTATGCCTCAGTACATCCTCTTTCACAAGCCGTATGGCGTTCTGTCGCAGTTCACGCCAGAGGATGGCGCACGTTCGCTGGCGGAGTTTGATCTGCCCAAAGGGGTGTATCCGGCCGGGCGGCTGGACAAAGATTCTGAAGGCTTGCTGCTGCTGACCGATGACGGGCCGTTGATTGAGCAACTGCTCAATCCGCGCAACCAAAAGCCCAAAACTTACTGGGCGCTGGTGGAGCGGGTACCCGATGAAGCTGCGCTGCAGCGCATGCGCGATGGGCTGCGTATTGAGGACTACACCACGCTGCCCTGCGAAGTGCAGTTGTTGGCCCCGCAGCCTGACGTAGCGCCCCGCGATCCACCTGTGCGTGTGCGCAAAAGCGTGCAAGACGTGTGGCTGGCCATCACCGTGGTGGAGGGTAAAAACCGCCAGGTGCGCAAAATGACAGCGGCCATTGGCCATCCCACGCTGCGCTTGGTTCGCCGCAGCATTGCCAATCTGGAACTCAGTGATTTGCCACTGGGCCAGTGGCGCGCCATTGCCCGTGAAGAGATCCAGTGGGGCACCACAGCCAATCCCGATGCCGCCGAGACAACGACTGGCAGTGGCGTTCCCGTGCGCTATGTGCGTGAAGCGCGTAGCCCAGCAACGCAGCCACGTAAGTGGGGTCAGCCAACAGCGGCACCGCGCCGCCCTGGCGCGTGGTTCAACAAAAAAAAATAAAAATAGAAGCGGCTAGCGCAGGTAATGCAAAGGTTTTAAAGAGCTTTCGCATTGAAATGAAACTATGGTGAGCGCTAGGCGCTATCTTTTTCTTTCACCGTAGACGGATGGTGGGTTTTTTCTGCGCGCTATGGTCGCCATGGTCTTTGGATATTCACGAAAGGATGGGAAATGGATCGCAGAAACTGCTTGCAAATGGCCTGGCTGTTGGGGCTAGGTGGCATCGCGGGCTGCACTGTGCCAGCGCCACCCCAAGGCACCAGCGCAGCCAGCCGCTGGCAGCAGGCATTGGCGCAATTGGAGTCACAAAGCGGCGGACGACTGGGGCTGTATGCCCAGCAGTGGGGCAGCAAACCATGCCTGGCGTACCGCAGCGATGAGCGCTTTCCCATGTGCAGCACTTTCAAAAGCCTGCTGGCAGCGCAGGTGCTGGATTTGGCGGGGCGAGGTGTTTTGGATTTGGCGCAGACCGTGCGCTACAGTCGGCAAGCGCTGGTGCCTTATTCGCCGCTGACACAGTCGCATGCCGATGGCGCGGGCATGACCGTACAGGCGCTGTGCGCCGCCGCGGTCACGGTCAGTGACAACACCGCTGCCAACTTGCTGCTGCAACTGCAAGGCGGCCCTGCCGGTTTGACGCAGTGGTTGCGTGCGGTGGGCGACGATGACACGCGCCTGGACCGTTATGAGCCCGATCTCAACACCGCGCTGCCCGGTGATGTGCGTGATACCACGACGCCCCAGGCCATGGCAGGCAGCATGCTGGGCTTGATGCAGCCGGGGCCAGACGCATGGCTTAAACCCAAACAACAGGCGCTGCTGCAGCAATGGCTCCTGGCCAGTCCCACGGGCAACAAGCGTTTGCGCGCAGGCATGCCTCAAGATTGGAGGGTGGGTGGCAAAACCGGCACTGGAGTGAATGGCACTGCCAATGACGTGGTGCTGGTCTGGCCCAAGCCAGGGACCGCGCCTTTGGTGGTGGCGGCCTACTTGACCGGTGCGCAGTCAGTGGATGACGCCGCACGAGACGCAATCTTGGCCCAGGCAGGTGCCCTGGTGGCGCAGTGGTGGAAGTACCAGCAGCAGGCATAAATCGTCAGGCCATCCCAAAAAGGCACTTCGATGGTGGTTCAAGTGCCTAGGGTGCAGTCCTTTCACCGCTGCCGCTGCACAGGTGCGCGTGGATGTCTTAATCCGATTCCACGCTGTCGGTGCTGAAGGCAGGGCCTGTGGTACCGGGTACCCAGCCCGGATAGGTTTCCATGATTTCGGCAAACAAGGCCGAATCAATCCAGCGCTGCAACCAGTCTTGCAGATGCGGCCAAGGCTGCTCGGCCCACTGCGCCTCATCAATGCGCGCAAACTGGCGCACAAAGGGGCGCAGCGCCATATCGGCCAAGCTGGGGTTCATACCAAACAGGTAGCCGCTCTCGGTCAGTTGCGCATCGAGATCAGCCAGCCAAGTCAGCGCATCGGTTTGCGCTTGGTTGACCGCTTCGGCGGTGTAGCGTTCAGGATATTTGCAGCGATCCAGCGCTTGCTTGAAAAAACTGTCGTTGCGGCCAATCAGGGCCAGCATGTCATCCAGCGTACCTTGGGTAGGGGTCAGCCATCCATCGGGATCTTTGGATTGCAGCGCATGCAGCATGATCTCCAGGCTTTGCTCAATCACGCGGCCATCTTGCAGCACCAGCACGGGCACCGTGCCTTTGGGTGATGCCTCCAGCAAAGCTTGTGGCTTGTTGCGCAGATTGATCTCGCGCAGCTCACATGCCAGCCCCGCATGGGCAAGCGCCAAACGCGCACGCATGGCATAGGGGCAGCGGCGGAAGGAGTACAAGATGGGCAAAGCTGGAACAGTCATTCAATCGATATGCAAGTGAAGAGGGTGGCAGTTGAGGCATGGGCAGGCCATTTCGCCCGCCCGAAGTGGGGCACTGTACCTGTTTGTCGCAAAACGTGCGCGGTTGTGGCCCTGGGCAATCAGCCTTTGCACACTCGTAGGCCGTTAAGAAAGCGGGGGACGGGCAGAGGCGATGAAAAAATACCTGTTTCTTCAAAAAAGTGCGCGCTTTGTGGATGAGTGCTTCAAAAGCACGTTAGAATTTCAGCTTCCGGAGAGGTGGATGAGCGGTTTAAGTCGCACGCCTGGAAAGCGTGTGTGGGTTAATAGCCCACCGCGGGTTCGAATCCCGCCCTCTCCGCCATATATTCAATGAAATCAATAGCTTATATAGGAATTTGATTTCTGTACCACATAAGGTACCACTTAAAACAAAGGCTGCACCCTCACAGGTGCAGCCTTTTGCTCTTTAGAACGTACTCAAAGTCTTCGAAGCAGGAAGCCATGTGCTATTGCACAAATCGAAGTCAACAACAGCCTCCCAACATCAAAGCACGCCGATACCACGACTACCGACCGAGCTTGGCCCAAGCGCACAAGCTGCACCAATACAGCACCCCAGCGCGTACTCATACCCACGCCTGCTGCAAGCTTGTGCTTTATGACGGCAGTAGCTTCGCCACTAGGTTGCCTTTGAGTGCTTGACCATCTCGAACCCCGACTGTTTTCCACCAGCTCGTTCGACCTCTATCGCAGCACCAACTATGTTGGCATAACGCCATGCTTCGGTGTGCGGCAACACTATGTACGCACAGAGTTCACATCTGCACCATTGCAGCACCCTGATACACATACCACCAGCTTGCTGCAGCGCCAAACATGTAGCCTGCCACCTGGCGCAAGCAGCAGATGCTTTTTTCAGCAACCAATCATCCGGGATCCGACATTCAAGAAGCACTTCACTCTGGGAACATCATTCTTTTTCTTTCCTCAAAGAACGAATCCAACTTCAACTCCTTGCGGTGACTTATTATCAGGTTTATCACATCAGATCTACTTATCCCACAACAATCAGATACATTCTGCAACCATTCAGCATTAGATGACTTAATTGTCATATTGAACTTGGCTAGACCAACTTTATTTTTCGATTTTTTTGTTCTATAGCTATCAACAATTCTTTTAAATTCTCTAAAACAATCTCCTTCTTTTATAAAAATAACATCCATTCTGAGCACAAGCTCTGAAAGCTCACCAATCGGATTTGATCGGTATTTTAAAAGGAAATTATTCGCTACACTAATCTTTAATTTTACATCTTCACCTTCTATTTTCTGAACCCATTTAACATCAAAGTTATCCTTTATTCTTTGCTCAAAACATAGTCGTGCTTTTCTTATTAAACGATCAATATGTAAAATATCATTTTTTTTATCAAGCAATCTGTAAGAAAAAAATTCCAACTTAAGTATTTCATAATCTTTATCTTCAAATACTCCTTCCGGAATATATCTCGACACATCTTCCAAGCATCGTCTCCATAGACCCAAATCTAATCTAGATAAATTTTCCTCTAAATAAATAGATAAAAACAACAAACCTCTTTTGCTAGAAAAAATAATTTCATTATTCTCTGTGTTTATTTTTATATTTTCATAGTCATTGTACAAGTAATTAAAATCATCATTTTCATTAATTTTTATTTTACTTATTTCATTTTCCAAAAAGGAAATTTCATTACCTTTCTTAGCACCACTTGAATTCAATCGAATCTTCAAGCACACAGCTAAAAACCTTGTCAACCTATCATTTCTCACATCTCATCCAATCATAAGCGCTTATGAAATAGTTGCATTTTAGTGACATTTTTTTCATGTAATGCAGATGAATCAACTTTGTTTACAGCATGTAAGTCTTATGTTTTTACCAACTTACATTCCTGAAACCAATGCTATATCTCCTGATTTCAGCAGTTACAGAGAGGATACCGAAGGAGTCTACTTAGTACAACCTACTTGTGTAAGCAGGTTAGACGAATGAAAAAAATAACTCTGCTGGTCATCCGATGACGACAATCATCGAAAGCAGGTCATGCGTATCATCAGACTCAACGAGGTTATAAACAGAACTGGGCTTGGCAAAACATCGCTGTACAAGTTCATTAAGGCTAAAACATTCCCTCATCCAATCGCTCTTGGAGAGCGAGCTGTTGGATGGGTTGAGGCCGAAGTTGACCAATGGATTACAGCGCGTATAAACGAACGAGACTTATCTAAGATTAATACTTTCCCAGAGTAATAAACATCAATAATTTTTAGGAATTAAAGCAATTTAAAAATTGAAGGCTTGGTGTATCCAAGCCTTCGATTAAATCATTGTGTAGGGGTAGCTATATATAGAGAATATGTATAGATAGAGGTGGGGTGGCTGGGTTTGTTTAAAGATAAATGACATAGACAAAAGCTCTATATCAAGCATTCACTTGTAAAGCAGGTCAGTCTTTTGTGAAGCATCATGCATATGGCAATGCATACCACTTCATGATGCCAGTCAGGGTTCAAGTTAAAAAACCAAAAACACTCGTAGATGATCTGAGAAGAAGGTAAACATCTAATGGATCTACAA